>NZ_AOIG01000011.1:0-211410 GCF_000346635.1 Paenibacillus shenyangensis | reverse complement strand
TCCGCCTCTTTTTCCTGATGTCTTTGCAGATTATAGGCTTCCAAGGCCATACGCTGTTTTTCATTTTCCCAGCGCAGACGAACATCTGCTGGGATCTGGCGATAGGATTGCTCCATATTAAGTTGAGCGGTCCAGCCGATGGGGCTGGATCGGAGTCAGTAGTGGAATACGAGCCTGGGTCAGTACTTTGCCTGCCCACCAGCGCCGGTAATGCTGATCTCGTTCATCGACGCGCCCTGCCCAATCGACGAAGCCGTCTGTAAAAAAACGAAGATAACAAAAAACAGTTTAATCATGGTGATATCTGACCATAATTGACCTGTTTCATGTAATGCTATTACGTTAAATAGGGATACTTTTTCCAGACATTCTGTGCGTACATCAAATTTCGTGAATACTTCCTACAGGTAGAACAAAGGTTATGTTGGTGGTGATTAGGTAAGGAGGTTCATTCGGCACTGGGTAGCCCCACCGAAGAATCAAAAAAGTTACCGATACTCTACCGTTCCCATAAATTCTAGATGTGATGATTCAATTATCGCTTCCTTCTTGCTTCCCTGATATTCAAAGTTGAAGAGTAATATTACAGCATTGAAACTTTTGTGAAGTTGTTCACCGTGTATAGCTACAAATTTAGGAATAATAACATCATCATATGAAAAACCCTCAAGCAAACTGCCTAGCAGGTTATTTGGGTCATCATATAACTCCGCTTCACGAACAGCATCGTCATATCTCTCAATATCAAAGCTACGAGCGAATATTGAAGGGATTTGTTCACCATCCTCTGTATAAGAGATTTCAAGCAAATTATCCATTTCCTCCATTGATTTTATTTTTCCCATCCAAAGTGATACGAATCCTTCTCTTTGCGTGTGCTACCTCCTCTATGGTCTTAATCCCTCTGGTAATGCTGATGAACCACCTTCAAAACGATAGTCCGCCCAATTTTGTAAACGCCTCTTAAACATATCATAATCTTTCGATGTATCAATAATCTACAGTAACTCATTATGAGCTTTTGTAGAACCTTTTCCACCGTGCTTACCAGTTGGATTAACAAATTTTGTCTCGCTTATTAACGTTCTCATATCGGCAATTTGCTCGGCAGTTCCCCCCCCCATCTCTTAAAGGTATCTGCATGTGAAACTAAGTTCCACTCATGCATCCTGCCGGGATGACGTAATCGGTCTTTGATAGATTCCCTTAATTTAGGGTCTGCCCATACTTTATCAAATTCATCGGGAGTCAAGGAATTGAACCACTTATTAAACTCCCCGTTTCTCACTGATGGAACAGAGTCAAGAACATTACCCATCCCCTCAGTAGATCCTGCCTCTGTATCAAGTTCGCTATTCTTTTCTGGTACCTTATCTAGTTTATTAGATGACATAGGAGCAGATTCTTTTGACTTATCCTGTTCATGCTTCCGATCCGGTTCCTTCTCTGGTCTCCGCCCTGAGTACATGCCCTCTTCCAGATTCTTCTTCTTGTGCTTCTCCCGCTCAGGAGAAGATGAATATTACTCTTTGTCATGATACCGATAACCTTGATCTCTCGTATGTCCATGCCCGGTATTGTAAACCAATTCTTTATGCTAAATCTTGAAAGTCTCTGCTTTCACTAGCACTTTGGACCATCAGTGCGGCTAGCAGACGGCTTCCTTGAAGCAGGATTGCTCTATCTGTTTTCTTCTACTATCTTCCCGCTATTTCTTACGTAATTTAAACTCCTCAAGCTGTTCTGTTTTAGCAATAAACATATAATATTCAAAGTACATACGTGTCAACTGTGCTTAGGCTTCTAGCTCGCGAAGAAACAGTTCATATGAAAATGTTTCATGTTTCGTCATCACGTTATTTCCTCCGACTATCGTATGTGCTTGCTCTCATGGTTTCGTACCTGCTGTGGTAAAATGTCTTTGCTTGTACATTTGAATGGTACGTCATCTAAGTGACTTGGGCTTCATTTGCACCGATACTCACGTTCATACTGTCTTCTATATTCTCGACGTACTTCTAATGTTTTAAGGCTTAATTCTTCTATTTATTTAGTCCTCCTTTGATTTTTGCATGCAAAAAAGCTCATTCCTACTCATAAAACAAGTGGGAATGAGCTTTTGAAAGTTTATCAAGTGTTTGAACTGTTTAGTGTTTGGTTTATTGTACGATCTTGTCGCTGGAATTGTAAACCCTAATAAGTTAGCCTCTAGGATTCTTATAACACCAATCCGGGTCATAGGGAAGCGATTTTAATTTTTTCATATCCTCCCAACTATAAATCCAACTGTAACCTCCCAACCAATAATATTGTTTTGGATTTAATTTCAAATATTCATAAACAAAACTAAAAAGCAACTGTTCGTTATCATAAACATCCTCAATACAACCTACCTGGTATAAGCTCTGCGACGGATCCAAGCCTGAAAATTGTCCGTTATTATAAAACTCAAGCCCCTCATTCTTTACTCCATCAATATACATTAAAAACTTATTCTCATCAGTATCTGGATTATACATAATACTTAAAGTTGTATATTTAAAGTGGTTCTCTTCGGTAAAGTACTTTTCATTCCTGTAGAAAAGCATAGCGTCAGATTTAAACGACGCTAACATTACTGATGATAGTAAATCATCTGGTGAATAAGTGTCTCTTTCAACCAAAAAAAATGATGAGGTTCCCATCTACTTTAAAACTCCTTTCAATTCTTCAAGTGAGTTTACTACAATTGCACCCATATTCTTAATCTTATTCAATTTTTGTGATTGTTCAGGAGCTAAGTTAACTAGCGGCTCTTCAATGTAAACAATGACTCTTTTATTTTCTGGATTAAAAAAGTCTTTGTGATTTGTCTTTGTATACTTTTCAATTTGGTCTACTTTTAAAGCGCCAGCAGAAGCTTTTACTTCAATAATCTCATCTTTTGTCAGCACATCAAAATCTCCGGCTGGCATTTTATCAGCCCTCTGAACCTTTTGTCCAAAACCTGTAACTTCTTTTTGTTCTGAAACAAATTTTGCTACTTTCCCCTCTGTCGCTTTACCTATATTAGGGCTATTAAGGAAAGTCTCAATATCACGACTAATATTTTTCGGATGTTGATCAAACCAGGTCAATTCGTTTCCTGCTGGATTCGTATAATTTGTTTTGTTCCCGTCTTTAACTACGCTACCCATATTAGGAGCTTTTCCCGTCCCCTCAGACCGCATGTACCCATTCTTCTCCGGACTCGGTAAATCCTTCTCCGCAATCCGGTACACCATTCCATCGGCTCCAGCCATCTCCATCCCTGGATTCAATTTTGGCATATCAAAAGGAAGCTTAGGCAACTTAGCTTTCAGTGGCAGAAAACTTAGGCCAACGTCTGTTACCATCCTGATCTTCTCTCCAGAAGAGGCTTGGCTGATTTGCTCATACGTATCGTCAATATTAGCTACCATGCCTACCATAGCGCCTAATCCATCATAGAACTCCTTGGCTCTTTCTTTCAGCACTTCTGGCCTGCCTTCTATAATGTCAACAGCTAATCCGATCCCTTCTGCTGAAGACTTGGTAATTTCATCCCAAATAATCCAGGCCGTCGAATGATTATTTCGCTCGGCTTCTTCCGCAACCTGCTGAGCAATCTCCGCCTCTTTTTCCTGATGTCTCTGCAGATTGTACGCTTCCAAGGCCATACGCTGTTTTTCATTTTCCCAGCGCAGACGAACATCTGCCGGGATCTGGCGATAGGATTGCTCCATATTAAGTTGAGCAGTCCAGCCGATGGGACTGATCGGAGTCAGTAGTGCAATACGAGCCTGGGTCAGTACTTTGCCTGCCCACCAGCGCCGGTAATGCTGATCTCGTTCATCGACGTGCCCTGCCCAATCGACGAAGCCGTCTGCCACGATATGGCCGAGCTGGCTCCAGCTCATACGATGATGATTCGAAGATGCACGGGCAGCGGCATGATACACCTGACTGGCTGCTGCAGTTACTATTCCTTGACTGCCTCCGCCGGAACGCCGAACAGGTACGCTGGCATTGACGTGCATCAGGGCACCCGTTATTTTGGCTAACGGATTATTGATACCCAGCAGTACTTTGCTCGTTGTCTTGACCGGAATAGCACCTGCCACTTTGGACAGCAGTCCGAGAAGGCCATCTGACTTGGCTTTTTGTACAGGTGGTGTGATTTTGGCTTTGGGAGTCGCTGTCCGGGTTTGCACTTTTTGCTGCTGTGCAGCTGCCTGACCGGCCTGATAAGCCTGAATACTCATCAATGGCGGCTCGGGTACCGGGGCCAGATCGGCGACAAATACCGGAGCTTTGACTGTTCCCACCTGATGGATGGTAGGTGAGTGAATATCCGTATCTCCATCCACAATCATGCTGCTTTGTCCACCCTTGAGGTGGATCGCCTGGGCTGCCTCCAGCGACAATGTCTGCGCAGCATTTAGCGCTATACTTCCTCCCTGAATCCCAATATTCCCCGGACTGCTGATCTCGATTCCGCTACCAGGCTGCAGGGAGATGGTCATGCTGCCTGATGTGGACAGCAGCAGCTCCTGTCCATCCATTTGCAGCTGACTGCCCGCCGGATGACTCCACACTTTGGTATCCGGATCGTTGATAGTTACGGTCTGCTGACGCAGGGTGCCGGTCACATAGCTGCTTCCTTCCCATGGCAGCGGAATATACAGTTCGACCTGCTCCCCTTTTTCCGGCATATCATACCAACCCGTATGCTTCTCGGCTGCATAGGGTGTACTGACAGGGAACCAGATCAATTGCTTACTCTTCGCCGCTTTGGGATGCTTGCGATGATAGTCTTCATCAATCTCCAACTTCACCCGTACAAAGTCGACTGCAATCTCCTCTACAGTACCGTTTAGGGTAACACCGGTGGTCTGCTCATTCTCATATCGGTAGAACTGAATCTGCTCCGGGCGCTGCAGCTCATAAGAGGTCTGGAGCAGCCCATCTTGCAAGCGGCTTTTCGCTTCAACGACAACGAGCTCTGCCGAACCTGCACTGGCTGGCATGGTGAGATGGTCTCCAAGAGCATAATACTGGAGACTATCAATATAGTAGGATATATATCCCGGCAGATGACGGGCTGCTGATACTGCCGGCTTTTCCGAATCATTCAGAAGTACAGTTGATTGACATTCTTCGGATGAAATACGGGTAATAAGCGCGAAATGATGATCCATTCCTGCTGAATATTCGGTCGCACCAGCATCTATACGAGATGAATAAACCGGAGTTACCTGTCCAAATGTTTTGCGAATCCGGTAAAATGTATCATCCCCGAGCACATGACGCCTGCCTTCTGGCATACCAAAAAATATTTTTGGTGAAGCTGCTATTGTATCCGGCACCAATACCGAACCAAAGCGCGAAGCCAGACGCTTCAGAAATTGCCAGTCGGTCTCATCGTATTGAAGCACCAGATTGCCCAGCTTGGCTGCATTGGATACCGTATCGATCGCATCTCCGTATGTATACTCACGTACCAGACTGGTGACCAGATCGTCATAGGTCTGCTCTATTTCTTGAAAAGAACGCCTTTTCCGTTCAATGTCCATTTGTCCGGATTGGGAAATGGCTTCGAGTTCGAAGGTATATATGCTGCGAACGCAGTGTATGGTGAATCGTGTAATGACTCCATGGAACAAGCGCTGAACAGAATGTCCTTCTGTATTTAGCTGTCGCAGTACGACAGGTTCACCTTCGAATGTACGGTGAATCGCTTCGGCTCCCTGCTCCTCCGGCAAAATACCGGAGATGACCATATAACCGTGCTCATTAATTTTACGGGTAATCGTCAACTCATTCAAGCGCTGTGGATGAATCGGTCCATCCAGCCGCAGACTCTCATAGCCGATTCCCTGATGTAGTAAAGTCACTGGTATGTAGTCTCCTGTCTTAGAAATCTAATTCCTGTCCATCGTCTTCGATCTTGATATTACCTGCATACAGACACTGATGGGTACAATTGTGTGTCAAAGCTGGCTGACCTTCGATCAGTACATCCGACTTGCCATTTAGCCATGGCCTTGTCAGCGCCGGAATGCATGGTGCCTTTTTGACACCATAGATATCGACCAGCTGGCTGGCTTGTACAGCGGGATTAAGTGGACTAGAGCAGTGACCGAATGATTTGATATTCGTCCCCGGCAAATAATCTCCAATATTCATTTGTGCTTTATTTTTGACATATACTCCATGACTGAATGGACGTTTGAGCCGGGTCGGCTGAGTACCATAGCTGCAGCTAAGAATAGCACCTGCCACGACATAACTTTTTTGTGCCCCACTACCGGGCTGTACCTGTGTATTGTCCATCTTGATCTTCCTTTCATCCTTTTTTTATCCCTTTACACTGCTAATGGCTGTATGCATATTCTTCATTCTTCAGCAGCCTATCGCTTACTCTCTATTCAACATGATTCAGTCGGTATCCGTTTCAGTCGCAAGCCAATATATGATCGTCGAAGCAAACTCTCCGCTGCTGCCAGATTCACATATACATATGGCTCGCGCAGTCCAGCTACACGGAAAACAGGCTGATTGATCTTCGTATGACTCAATACCAGCTGCTGCAATGTACCATCCGGCTGAAAAGTGGTTTGATCGGATATTGCGTCGATAACAGGCGGCTGCAGAAGCCAATATAGATGCTGGCTGCCACGCCGAATATCTGTCAGCATCACCGCACGCCATCCGGTATCCGGTAAAAATAGCTCCAGCAGCTGTTTGACTGCATCAGAGACAAGCGGCGCAGGGGAATCAAGCAGATCCGGATAGATCGTATGACTGTCTTCCTGAACTTGTACAGTCAGCGGAAGCTGCTCCTCACCTGGCAAGGACACCGTTCTCAGCAATTCCTGTTGTTGCAGCAGAGACCATGCAGGAGGATGAATCCGATGGATAAGACGATCATCTGCTAACAGCTGAAAATATCTCATTGTAATCTTCCTCTCTCACCTGTTACATGATCCCGTATAACTACCCTGCTTAGCTGCTCTGGTGATAGGAGCGCTCCAGCAAAATCGGTCTGATCTACTATTGCACCAATCAGTGAAGCTCCCTGCAGATTCGCTCCTGTGAAAGATACCCCTGTCAGATCACAATGATCAAGACAGGCTCCGCTCAGATCAGCTTCCTGTAATACCGCATCCTTCATGATCGCTCCGCTGAAATCCGCTTGTCGTAGATCTGCAGCCGTAAAATTGGTCTGTTCCAGTACACTATCCCGAAAACAAGCACGATAAAGAGATGCCTTGTGTAATGTGCTTCCCGATAAGTTGGCACCTGTAAAGCATACCCTGTCGAATCCAAGCACTTCCCAGTCCAGCTCTGATGATCCAGCAGCGCCCATCACACCATCCAGTGTAGAGTTTCGCAGCATACAACCGCTAAAATCTGCACCATGGATCATACTGAATGCAAAAGTCACCCCATCCAGCATACAATCCCGCCAGTTCGTTCCGGCCAATACCCCAAAGCTAAAACGGCACACACTTGCATTCACATGCCGAAAAGTCGTGTACCGGAAATCCAGCTCGCTGTAATCACCCATAGAAAGCACCACATTATGAATATCCTGGTATCCGTACGCGTACATCTGCTTTTCTGCCAGCCATGCATGAACAGTCGGTCCGTCCATTTCATTCCGGTTTTCTTTATAAATACAAACACTTTGATCCAGATATTCTCCTGCCCGAATCTCTACCTGCAGCGCACGCTTCAACTCTATATACTCTGGCTGTTTTACTGCCTGCCGCATTGCTTTGCGCAGCACCGAAATCAGGACCTGATGAAAACAATCTGCTTCTTCCAGCCGAATGTTATCCAGCTCGAATTCACTTATTTTCCAGCCTGCCGCATCAGCTTCTCTGACGATCCTATCCAGTAATTGATGCCAGTACTGGAAAATGCAATCCCCTTTATATTCGTACTCTATAGAGTGCTGATCCAACATCCAATGTTCATCTGCCGCCTGAATCAAATAGGCTGGCTGTCCATCCAGCAGACCCGTACGCAAAAGCGAGTACGTTATATAATGAATCTTGCCTTTATATCCATCCAGCTGCTGCTGGCGAATATAGCTGCAGCATTGGATAAAGTTGTCCACAATCTCTTCTATCCATTCTGTCTGCCATTCATGGCTGTGCTGCTCCAGCTGCTGCTGAATGTACAGCTTAGCCTTGCTGCGTATAGCCTGCTTTTGTTCTGTAGCTACGCTGTTCAGAGAGTATATGATTGTTCACCTGCTTTAACCTTCATCATTCTATTTATTGTTTTCCACCACGGTACGTCAGTTCGATTTGACTTCTGCACCTTTCATATCTGCCGTTCCGCTTAGCTCAATATGACTGCCGTTGGATTCCAGCGTTAACGATCCGCCTGCTGACAGATTCATAGTCTTGCCGGCGGACAAACTCAGATCGCCGCCTGCGGAGATGCTTACCTGCTGATTACTGACAATCTGAATCCCATTTTGATTATCCAGCTTGATGAAGATAGCTCCGTCCTGAGCACTGACTGTAATGCCGTCCGGCGCGAGCTGAATCTCTCGGCCATGCGGTGTGCGCCATATTTTCACTCGGGGATCAGACAGTTTATTGTCTCCTGCACTTCTCGATGCTCTGCGGATCGCGCCACGTGCATAGGCATCTTCTTCCCGGCTACCGGGGAAATAAAGACTAACCGGATCACCTTTTTCCGGCATTACATACCAACCTGTATGGTTCCCGGCACTGTATAGGGTGGAATAAGAAAACCAGTGTGCAGTGGATAGTTCCTGCTGTGGATCGCAATCCAGATGAATCCGCACCTGATCTTGCTGTACATCGATAACTGTACCACTGAGGGATGCGCCGGCCAGGCTTTCCTGATAGTAGCATTTCTGACGCATCCCTTTATAAGTATGGAGTATATACAGATGCCGCAGCAGCCCGCTGTGCATATCCGTATAGACTTCCGTTACATACAGGCTGTTGCCCTGAAAATGAACATGACTGCCCAGATCCAATACTTCATCCGTCTCCACTTCGTATACGATAAAATCCTGCTCTTCTAATGCAGTACTGTCATTTTCCTGAAAATATCGGAAAGGAGCCAGCTGCTTGCGTACCGTATATCGTGTATGATCGAGTACAATAGGCTGATAGGTATCCTGAATACCAAAATAAAATTTTGGCGCTTCAAATTGCGCTACCGGCATAAGGCTTGTGTGATATCGCGAAGCCAGACGACGCAGAAATTCCCAATCGGTCTCCCGGTACTGAATCGCAATCTGTTTTATCGCTTTTCCATCTGTCGCGCCATCTATAACATCCAGTCCTTCATAGCTGCGTCCGATTTGCTCCAGCAGCTGCGGCAGTGTCAATTCCGTATTTTGAAAAGAACGAATCCGCCGCTGTATATCCATTCGGTACGTATGTGAGATAGCCTCCACTTCCAGATAATACACACTGCGTACTACCTTAACTTCCACAGACAAAGAAATCCCACTGAAAAGCGGCTTGTTTTCTCCGTTTGCCTGTAATTGACTCACCTGAATAACGGTATTAGCTTCAGTACTGTTAATATAGCTATCCTGCATTTCCTCCGGAATGATTCCTGTAAAATACAGCCGTGTATGTTCATTGATCTTCTTGCTTACAGTAAACTGCTCCAGATTCACTAGTGGAAATGGTTCAATGTGCAAATTATGATAATCCAGACTCATATGTATTCTCCTCTTTTGTAGACAAACGCAATGAACGGATCAGAACATCCGTCATCGGTCTCCAATCTTCTATCTCTTCGGCGTCACAGTGGAATGTCACAATGATCAGCTGACCTCTATTATGAAGCAGCAGCATTTCATTATAGATGTCGCCATCTACTACCGATACTACAAACTTCATTGTTGCCAAAGTCATATGATCGGTAGGTATGACACTTATACCCTGCCAGCTTCGAATAGGCTGTACGCGCCGAATTACTGCTGATAGTTGCTTAGTGATCGCTTCCAGTTCATGATCCTTTATTTCCATATCTGTATAACTTATTGTCACATCGACTACTCCATCCGGTTCACTGTAGACCAGGTGTGGGCGCTGCTCCGATGGATATTTGATACGTACTTCTTCTATAGGCATCTCGTTGAAGAAATCTGGAATCAGACATTCCAACGTATCCAGCAAATGTACCGACGTGAAATGTACAGGTCGTCCTTTTATATAAATAGGCATATCGGCTTCTGCCGATAGTTTCAACTCCGTTTCATTTGGAGCTCGCTCAGATAATAGATTACTATTTTGCTCGGATTGATTTGTGGTTGCAGCCTTTTCTGGCAAATCGGTTCCATATATTCGTGCGACGATATGCTCATCTATGTATTTCAACATATCCACCTCTCTTTTCTTTACTTGTATAATTTTATTAAATATGATGTTTAATTCCTATTCTTCTAAAGGCTTAAATGAATAGGTAGTAATATTACGCAGTTATGTATGATTCTATGTTCCTATGATCAGGATTTGATTACAGTATTTAGACCTAAAGGATACGCTTACCAAACCATAATATGGATATTAACTTTCTTAGAACGAATAGCTCACCCACTTAAATATACATAAATATGTAAATAATTCTATGATCAGATAGCAATAAGATGTTGTTTGAAGTATTTGATCCTTTATTTATAAATGCATACAAAAAGAGCAGCATAGAGCTGCTCTTTCTTTGCTACCTTTTAAATGATACTCGTTATATTATAAATTCCATATCTGCTGCTTGTTAACGTCCACTTCTCTTTTCTTCACCAGTTAGTTCTTCTTCACCAACGCTTCCCGCAATGCCTCTACGGTAGTCAGCGGCTCATGACAGACAAACCCTTCACAAATATAAGCAGTCGCAACACCCTGCATGCTCATATCTGCCAGATGTGGCAGCAGTTCACGGGTAGCGGCACCATCCTCGCCTGCATTATTCAGCAGCAGTGTAGCAAACGGACGATATGCTTTTTGCGTCTCGGCTACCATTTCCTGATAGGACATGTCTTCGATCTTACCAGCCAGTACAATCTCTTCCGTACCCTGCAGCAGCTGCATACCTGCCAGCAGCATCATGGAATAGCCTGGTGGATACTGTTTGACTGTTCCGGCGAATGCATCGACAGTACGCGCTGCATATTCACGCAATTCTTCATCTTGAGTTACAGCCGCCAAACGGGCTAACGCCCAGGCGGCGACCGAATTACCGGACGGCATGGCGCCGTCATAGGTTTCTTTGGTACGAGTTAGCAGCTGTTCATTGTCCGTTCCTGTAAAGTAGAACCCGCCATTCTCGCTATCCCAGAACAGCTGAATCAGCTGATCTTTTAATACCAGCGCACGTTCCAGCTGCACCGTCTGGCCTGTTGCTTCATACAATTCCTGCAATCCCCAGATCAGATAGGCATAGTCGTCCAGATACGCCGGATAAGCGGCATGTCCATCCCGATAGCGAGCGAGCAGTCGTCCATCTTCGCGGCGCATATGATTCCAGATAAACTCCGCTGCGCGCACAGCTGCCTGTGCATATTCGGGCTTCTGCAGACGCTTGCTGCCGCGGGCGAGAGCAGCGATCATCATACCATTCCATGAGGTGAGTACCTTGTCATCCTTGGAAGGGTGAATGCGCTGTTCCCGGTATTCAAATAGCTTCTGACGTGCTTCTTCCAGATCGGTCTGCAGAGCCAGTACATTCAGATCACGCTGTTCGGCGATCTCGGCAGCAGTAAAAGGAATCAGATTCGGAATACTCATGCCTTCAAAATTGCCTTCCGGCGTAATATCGTAGATATTGCAGTACTTGTGCATCTCTTCAAGACCCAATACCTCCTCGATCTCTTCACGGTCGAATACATAGAATTTGCCTTCTTCCCCTTCGGAGTCGGCATCCTCTGCACAATAGAAAGCACCTTCCGGAGAAGTCATATCACGCAGTACATACGTAAATACCGATTCGGCGATCTGGGCATACTGCCGCTCATTGGTCAGCTGGTACGCATCCAGATACGTAATTGCCAGCAGCGCATTATCATACAGCATCTTCTCAAAGTGCGGCACCAGCCACTTCTCGTCTGTCGAATATCGGGAAAACCCAAATCCAATATGGTCATAAATCCCGCCGCGGTACATGCTGTCGAGGGTATGTTTCACCATTTCCAGTGCCTGCGGCTCCTGATACGTCTGGTAATAGGCGCTAAGGAACATTAGATTGTGGGGTGTCGGGAATTTAGGTGCTGCACCGAAGCCGCCATATACTTCATCAAAGGAACTGACGAACGACTTGTACCCCCGATGAATGATATCTTCGCCAAATTCCCCATGCTGGGTCTCATTTGCATACATCATCATTCGCTCGACGATATCATTGCTTGCCTGCAGAACACGGTCGCGGTCTCCGCTCCATTTCTCACGAATCTGGTTGAGCATATCCATCACACCGACCCGGCCGTAACGTGTCGTTTTCGGAAAATAAGTCCCGGCAAAAAAGGGCTTCTGTTCCGGAGTAAGCATGACGGTCAGCGGCCAGCCGCCCTGTCCGGTCAATGCCTGACAGTAAGCCATATACAAATTGTCGATATCCGGTCGCTCTTCGCGGTCAACCTTGATTGGAACAAAATATTCATTTAAGAGCGCAGCCACTTCTTCATCTTCAAAGCTCTCGCGCTCCATGACGTGACACCAATGGCATGTAGATGTATATCTCCACTAGGAATAACCTACAGACAGAAATACCGGCTTCCCTTCCCGTTTGGCTTTGGTAAAGGCTTCCGTGCCCCATGCCATCCAGTTAACCGGATTGTGAGCATGCTGCAGGAGATAAGGAGATTTTTCGTGAATCAGACTATTCGTATGTTTGTGACTTCCTTCGATGAATTCGCGCATCATTAATTCCTCCTCGTGTTTGTTATTGATAATATAACCGAATATGTATAGAAAGAAAAAAAGACTTTATGTATTAATAAGTACACTCAGCAAATCCAAAAAAACAAGATGCAAAAAGGAGAACTATCCTTTTAGATAGTTCTCCTTCTAAATCAAATTCAATCAAGCTCTATTCTAGTGATCCAGGAAGACTAATTGAATCAGGAACAATACTGCGAAAATATAAAAGATGGGATGAACTTCTTTGCCTTTACCGCGAAGCAGCTTGAGCACCGGATAGAAAATAAATCCGAAGCCGATACCTGTCGCAATACTGTGCGTCAGTGGTACCAGAATAATAATCAGGAAAGCAGGAAAAGCTTCTTCGAGTTCTTTCCAGTCGATCTTGCTGATCGCGCTAATCATAAAGAAACCTACAATGATCAGTGCCGGTGAAGTGATCGCCGGAATACCGGAGATGACACTTACAATCGGAGAGAAAAATAACGTCAGCGCCAGCAGTACACTCACTACTACCGCTGTCAGTCCGGTTCTTCCTCCTGCCGCTACGCCTGTACTGGACTCGATATACGCTGAGGTTGGACTTGTACCGAGCAAAGAACCAACCGTTGTTCCGACTGCATCTGCAAGCAGCGCGCCACGGGAGCGCGGGAACTTGCCATCTTTGTTAAGCAAGCCTGCCTGCTCTGCTACACCGAGCATCGTTCCTGTCGTATCAAACAAAGTGATCAATAGGAATGTAAAGATAATGGTATACAGTCCGCTTGAGAATACTCCGGACAGATCCAGCTGGAATGCGGTTGTCGCCAGACCATGCGGCATGGACACGATTGATGCAGGCATTTGGAATAGTCCTAGTATCCATGCCAGAATCGCTGTAATCACCATACCGATAAACAGATAGCCTTTGACATTATACGCCATCAGCACAACAGTGATCAGCAATCCAATAATCGTCAGATACGTCATTGGTGATGCCAAATTACCGATGGTAATCAGGTTGGATTCGGAAGCAATAATAATACCTGAGTTCTGCAATCCTACCGTGGTAATAAAAAGTCCAATCCCTGCTGTAATCGCATGCTTTAGACTGGCTGGAATGGCATCCAGCAGCATATACCGGAAAGACGTAATTGATAAAATAACAAACAAAATACCTGCAATAAATACCGCACCCAGCGCAACCTGCCAGGATGCTCCATATCCACTGACCACACTATAGGCAAAAAATGCATTCAGTCCCATTCCCGGTGCCAGTACGATCGGATAGTTGGACCATAACCCCATGATCAGTGTCGCTACAATACTGGCTAGAATAGTAGCAATAAATACGCCATTAAAGTCCATCCCCGTACTGCTCAGAATCCCCGGGTTTACGATAACAATATACACCATCGTAAAAAAGGTAGTCAGTCCTGCGATGATTTCTGTTGAAACGGTGGTGCCTCTTTCTTTGAGCTTGAACCAGTTATCCATGTAAAGCCAGCCTCCACGCCATTGGTTATTCATCAAAGCTTAAAAATCCTGATTTTTCCACAAGACCGCGTTCGTACATGGGTGTATTGGTAACAGGATTTCGAAATGTAATGTATGAATAAAATTAAGGCATTTATTATTTTGTAACTTGATGTCCCTTTCGAATATTAATGAATTCGGCAGCTAATGTCAATGATTTTTCGTGTTTTTCATCTTTATTCACGAACTATGAATTATATCCACCCATAATTCATTCGTCTTTTGAAAATATCTAAAGGAATATCTTCTGAATTTTCACGAAGTGTTTTTCCTGATTGTTATCATCTTCTTTCCCTAACGATATGAAATGATTCTACATTTTGTTATCTTCTAATATGAATTCTTATGAAGCTGCCCAGATTTCACATTTTATAATGCTATAACAGCAATAAAGGGAAGAATAAACATGCAAGCAACAGACACGGGGACACTCCGATTATGAAGTCTATCGTTTATTCTGATCATGACAGCCAATGCTCTGTTGTTCATGATCTTTGAAATGATGCTGCCGACTCTGCCATTATGATTCGCCCATTCGCAGCACGACTGGCAACGAAAATCGATAAAAATACCTGCTAGTGATCGGTCTGGCTA
Organism: Paenibacillus shenyangensis; assembly: GCF_000346635.1. Lineage (NCBI taxonomy): Bacteria > Bacillati > Bacillota > Bacilli > Caryophanales > Paenibacillaceae > Paenibacillus > Paenibacillus shenyangensis. Next base: position 196,384 of record NZ_AOIG01000011.1, on the reverse strand, counting down.
TCTGTACTCTGATGACCGGAGCATACTACCTGTCTACCAGCGTTGGCATGCTGCTGATCTTTCGACTTCTGCATGGCGCTGGATTTGGTCTGGCTACTACGTATTTTGCTACACTCGCTGCCGAGAATATTCCCAAAGAACGTCGCGGAGAAGGCATGGGTTACTTTGGTGTAGGCGAGACGGTCGCTGTCTCGGTTGGACCACTGATCGGGATGAGCATTCTGCTGCGTTATGATTTTCATTATCTGTTCTTTGGTGGCGCATCTATCCTGCTGCTGGCACTGGTCATGACATTTTTCATTTCCCGCAAAAAACATACTGGAACAGAAGCTGCGCTGCATGCAGGCACTTCTATCAAATGGATCGAACGGAAAGTTCTGTTCCCTTCGCTGCTGATTCTGCTTGTCGGCATTGCAGCGGGTTCGATCATGTCCTTTATCGCTCTATACGCTGCAGAAAAAGGATTCTATACAGTCGCCTGGTTTTTCTTTATCGTCGCTGCAGCAAGTTTTCTGGTAAGGCTCGTATCGGGTCGTTTGTTTGACCGACTTGGACCGGGTTCGGTATTGGTTCCATCTGCCTTCCTGATTATTGCAGGAATCTGGATACTGACTTTGTCCAACAGTGAAACCGTATTTCTGTTATCGGCGGCGTTGTATGGTTTAGGCTTTGGAGCCGTATTCCCGGCGATCCAGACCTGGTGTGTCAATCTGGTAGAAGAACATGAGCATGAGAATGCGATGGCTTCTTTCTTTAACTTTTTCGATCTGGGCATTGGCGGAGGTGCTGTCATTCTGGGTATGCTTGCTTCGGCATTTTCATACAAATTGGTGTATGATATAGCTATCGTCGTTATGGTCGCCTACCTGCTAATGTATGCAGGATATGCCATTCATACCGGGAAAAAGAAGGCTGAGGTTATCCAAAAAGCTTAGCCTCGCAGTCGGAGGTCTATTCGTGAGTAGAAAAGCAATCAAAGATGCGGCGATTGCGTTGTTCAACCGTTATGGTTATGAAGGCACCAAAATGGTACAAATCGCCGAAGAAGCCGGTATTCGCAAGCAATCTCTCTCCTATCATTTTACGAGTAAAAAAGAGATGCTAATGGAGTTATACGAAGAGATTGTCGAGGAAGAAATTAATTTTGTGCGCGATTATTTTGACAAGAATGTACATATAGCCTGGGAAGAACGGCTTCATGGATTTCTTATTGAACACAAAAATCGTTTCTTGACCAGCCCCAATGTGCACTTGATGTTCGTCTTCTCTTTTACTACACCTATTGAAGTTCATGATTTTGTACTGACCCAGTATCGCCGCTATCTGGCTGTACTGAAAACAGAATTAATCACACTATTTGTTGAAGCAAAAGTTGGCAATTTGCCACCCGAAGAATGTATGGTCGCCTGCATCACAATGCTGGATGGACTTGATGTACAGTTGGTATATGAGACCCGACAGGCTTATGAGCAGACACTGGCTATTGTATGGAAAGTATTTCTGACTGGTATTGGGCATACAGCCCGCAGTTAAATAAGGTGAAAAGAGCCCGCAACTTCTCCAATCGTTGAAGAGAAATTGCGGGCTTTCTGTAAGGATTCATTATTGTCTATTTAGTAAGTTCTGTATAGTGCTTTGCGGTATTTAGAGTAGCATAGAAGATGCAGATTAAGTCTCACCATTACATAAGACACATCCAAAACAGGACAAGTATACTTCATGTTTGTCACATTTGGGATATCCTTCAGAAATAGTGTGACCGTTATCATCTTCCTCCATTGTACGCCAATATTTATAATGATTCGTGTCGATATCGTCTTTGCCAAATAACAATATCAATTCTCGGAATGCAGTTAATGCATAACGAATATCTTTATCTATTGGCGTATAACTTAACCTCTCCCAGCCTGCTCCTTGCAGCGCCTGTTCGATCATCCGCAGCATAAAAAATTTGTTTTCTTTAAAATGGTTCGGTTCCCACGGCATTTCATCCAGACTAAAGCTCACTGTTCCATTACCCATTGCATACTGATCATGCTGAGCCAACCATATGACGAATTCTTTCTCCCGATCCGTCTCTGCCAACAAGGAACCACTGAGTACGAGAGTATCGATAAATATCCGTGTTAACACATTGCTCATATCAAGTTCCGGCTGATCAATTCGATTATGGCTGGTCAGATAAACGGTATTCGCCAACAAAATGCCTCCTACTGATAGATTGAAAGAGTTATTAAACCTTCTCGGCAAACGCATTTATCTTTTTTTGCATACATAGATCATATGTTCACTGGTCGGACAAAGTGGTGTCTTCTGCCAATCTTCGTAACAATTCACGACTTCAAACCCATGACTACGGAGCAGCCGCTTCATCTCCTGCGGATAGACATAACGCAAGTAGATATGAGTAGTTCGTTCATCGGCACTATGATCTATAGTTTCTCTGAATCGCCGGATGTTCTGATAATGCTGAATCTGCTCCAGTGGATCATACTGGCTGATCGTATACACGTCTACTTGTTGCCCGGTAATTGTATCTGTATAACTACGCCAGTATTCTTCTGTCTCGGGTTGAAGCAGTTCTTCTGCCGAAGGAAATCGTGTATTGAATACAAACCATCCACCGGGATTCAAATGATGATTTACCGAGTGAAGCAGTCCATCCTGCTCTTCGTTCGTCAGAAAATGCTGAAAAGAATTCCCTACTGTGAAAATGAAATCACTGCGCTGATCCAGTTGAAAGGAAGTACAGTCCTGCTTCAGCCACTGTATACTATGATGATGATTTTTTAACAAAACAGCAGACTTGGCTTTGGCCTGATCCAGCATGCCTTGATGAATATCGATCCCGATCATCGGATAACCTGCCCGTGCAAGCGGAATTGTAGCACGTCCTGTGCCGCAGGCCAGATCGATGATTGGTCCCTGTACCTGTTCTGCCAGCTGTCGAAGAAAAGCAATATCTTCGGTATAACTGCCATTTTCTTCGTCATATAATTGAGGTTGATCATATTCTTCACTGTTGTAGTACGTTGAGTTCATTATTTATTCTCCCTGTCATTCCACATTCCGGCAATACCTTAATCTGTATCTACTACTGCAACACCTTTAATTTTGTTTGAAATAAGCTTCATTCAGTATCAAATTATCATTGTAATCGATATAGGCGTCCTGAAGATTCGATCGGGAAATGAAATAATTTTGATAATAATAGATTGGCAAAAGAACCATTTGATCGATCAGCAGCTTTTCTGCTTTGTGGTAGAGCTGATTACGAGTCGTATTATTATCAGTCTGACGAGCTTTCTGAATATATTGATCATATGTCTTGCTGCTCCAGCCCGAATTATTCTCAAGACTGCCAGAGGTAAAATAATTCAGAAAAGCAGCCGGATCATTGTAATCTCCGCTCCACCCATCTCTGTATAACTGAAAATCACCATTACTACGGGTAAGGCTATATTTATTTAATGGCTGTACTACATATTTAGCAGATATTCCGAGGTTTTGCTGCCAATCGCGAACAATCGAACGGGCTACAGTTGTATGTGAACTGCCTTCATTAAGCGTAATGATGACTGTAGGCAGCTTCTTCAGTTTCTCTTCCGCCAATCCTTGTTTTAACAGCGTACGGGCTTTATTTAGATTTTCCTTAAAATAGGCATGATCATTGACTTCGTAACGGTAGTCCTGCTCGATTCCATGGATTCCCGGTGCTACAAATCCATAAGCCGGCATACCATATCCCAGATCATAACGCTGGATACTCATCGCCAGAGCCTGACGAATTTTCAGATTGTTAAAAGGCTTTTTATCAAAATTGAACTGATAATAATAAGTGGAACGTGAGTAATAATCCATGAAATCGGGGTGAAGCCGGAATTGGGGATACATTTTTTCCGAGCTATAAGATCCTCCTGTCCAGTCTATCTGATTGCGATTATAAGCTGTGATCGGATCACTAGTCGCTATGAACTGAACTTGTTTCAGCCGGACAGATTTCGCATTATAATAATAGGGGTTAGGGACAAGTGTGATTGTGTTGTCGGTATGTCCTGTCTGCATAAATGGACCATTAGATACCAATGTACCCGCCGCATAAGCTTTTTCAGAGGCCTTGTGAATCGATGCCGTATAGACCGGATCATAGACCGGCTCTGCAAGCTGCTTTAGAAAATACGAAGTCTTCTGTGTCAGCTTCACCTGCAGCGTAGCATCATCAAGTGCTTTGACACCGACGTGGGTAAAGTCTTTGATTTTACCTTGTCTATACGCTTTGGCATTTACCAGCCCCTCCATCAAAAAGCCATATGGTGCGAATTCCTCCGGCTTCATTACCTGCTTCCAGGCATTCACAAAATCGGCTGCTTTTAACGGTTCATTATTGCTCCACCGAGCATCCGGACGTAAGGTAAATGTATAGGTTTTGCCATCTTCGGAAACCACCCAGGATTGGGCCATGCCAGATACGACGTTACCTTGACGATCCAGTCGAACCAGTCCTTCGTAGAGAGCCTTGCTTAACGTCTTCTCCGTGTTGCTTATTGCTTCCCATGGTCGGGACGATGTTGGCAAATCTTCTACACCCAGACGAAAAGTCTGGTCTTGTGCCTCTGCGTGAGCTGACTGCCCATATACAACTATGGCGCTTACAGTCATAATACATACCATTAGGACCAATTTCATTTTTCTGATCATCTGATTCCTCCAGATTATGTAATAAATATTGCTTGACATACTATGCTTGCTCAGTAACTGGAATCTTTTCTAGATAATATCATTAATTCTCCAGTAAAGGGAATAATAAGTTACTTTCACATGCGAATGATACACTAAAACTATGTACTATCAAAACAAAAAGATACGCAAAAGTATTGATCGCTAATCACTTTTACGTATCTTTTTGTTTTATTGTATGCCTTACTCTGTGCAGATACATTGCACGTCTTATTTTCCTATTGTTCCTGTTATCGGTTTTCTGGCATATGATAAACATCTTCGCCATTTCGTAAATAATAGACAATATCGTCGATGATCTTCTCTGCATGAACCTGACTATATTTGCCGTACACTTGTCCATTGATTCGCACAATACATGGAGAATGCGAGATATCTACTGTCGCTTCCTTCAACTCAACAAGAGATAACTTGTCTTGTGAACAAATAAACATTTCCAATCCCTCCTAGCACCTATTCTTCCTTAACTTGGTATAATTATCATTATAAGTTATACATATTAAAATAATATATGATTTTATTAATAAATTTATACATACGTTAAAACTATTCTTCTGAATGATGAGGCTGTACGCGGATAACTACATTTCCCTTTTTATGTCCTTGTTCTACATACCGATGTGCTTCGGGAATCTCATCCAGCGTATAAAAGCGATCAATAACCGGCCAGATCTCACCTGCTTCAGCTCTCTCACGAATATATATCAGATCTTCTCTCGTAGTACGAATCATTCCCTGTCCATCGACAGTAATATAAGTTCCGCCCGGAACCAATACTTTGAGCGCCTGCTTTTCTGGAAGTTTCCCTACTGCATCGAAGACCACATCATATCGCTTGAGCTGCTCGCGAAACGAAGGCTGAGTGTAATCGAGTACCTCTGAAGCCCCCATCTCACGTACAAGAGATACATGATCCGGACCGCATACACCTGTTACGACTGCTCCATAATGGACAGCCAACTGGACCGAAGTGGTCCCTACTGCGCCTGATGCTCCATAGATTAATACACGCTGGCCAGGCTGAATACGTGCACGGCGCAAAAAGCACAAAGCGGATGTACCACTGTATGGTAACGCCGCTGCCTGCTCATAGTCCATACCGGCAGGCATATGTGTAATCTGCGCATGTTCAGGCAGACGTATGTACTCGGCATGAGCGCTGAAACGCATACCTGTAAGTGCGAACACGCGATCACCCCGCTGAAATTGTGTAACTTCACTGCCGCAGTCGACAACCTCACCAGCGAATTCGACGCCAAGCACCGGATTTCTCGGTCTTCGCAGCCCCAGTACCAATCGCATCGGAATCCAGAGCAGAGGGGGACTTTGAAACTTGCGTACTCGTATATCGCCTGCTGATACCGTCGTCGCATGAATCCGGATAATCAGATCTTTTTTACCGGGAACCGGAGTATCCAGATTCGTCATTTGCAGAAAATCGGCTGATCCGTACCGGGTACATATTACTGCTCGCATGATTGACCTCCCTTGCTCATTTTATTTTGATAAAAGTATCGGTTTGGATGGTACAATATTCAGATAACCCAATGATAAACGATTCTCATTTCATAAAGGAGTAACCCATGGACCCCAAACTGTTAAAAGTACTCAAAAAGCTATACAACTATTCCAACTATACGTATGATGCAGATCGCAAGGTCAGTATTTACCAGACCGATACACTTCTCCCGGCAGAGCAGGAACTGCTAAAGCAGCACCAATGGGAAGCCAATGAGCTGGACAACTTTACCCATGAGAATACTCATGAACGGCTCATCACACTACAATCTCATCCCGGTCTATCATGGGAGTCAGTCACTGCTGCATTTCTCGCCGGAATAGGTGGTAGCTTCCTGCGCGGTATTTCCTCCCTGGAAAGCTATCACCGGATGATTCATGCATATGCCCATCCCTATGAACAGGCAGAACGATTTGTATGCTGCAAAGTATGCGGATTCAATACCTATAGTGGAGGCTGGAAAAATCTATCCTATTTGCGCTATGTTCTTTATCTGGGCAATACCTATGGCAGTGATCCGGTTGGCGCATGGACTGATCTAAATGAACTGACTGTGATTCAGGATCAACAGCCTGTACATCCTTCTGCAGAAGATATTGAAGTATTCCGCAGACTTTTGCAACTACTGGAAGAAGCAGATCCGGAAGAAACACCTGGACAACTGGAAAAAAGGCTTACTTCGCTTAAACTGATCAAAGGAACAAAAGGAATACGACGTGGTATTTTGCAGTCACTCTCTACTATAGGGATTCTGCCCAATGTCATCGTAGAATTATCTCCAGACCGCTGGACGAATCGGGAGACTATTTTGGATGGGGAGCTGCAGCTGAACAATACCCGTGGACGCTCGGACATGCAGATGCCCTGGGCCGGCTGGCATGGTAAACTGCAAGTCAATCAAGACAGATTGCAGCAGATTTTCGGATACTGGTTATAGTGCCGGAGCAAGCCTAAGAGCCGCAATCCTTTTTAACCGGGTACAATATCAGGGTTAGCAGGATTGCGGCTGGATCTATATGGGTAAGCCGCTATATTATTTGATTATCATTACTGATGATCCGAATGATTTATGTTTCAACAGTGTCTGATAAGATCAGATGCCGGATCTCTGATTATATCCGGTTCGCTACTTTTTGTGCCTGTTCATCCAGCACATGCGCCGACGTGGCAATCGCATTAAAAGCTTCCATAGCAGTCTGTACCTGCTGCTGTCCATATTCCACACTCTGCTGGACATCGGTAGTACCATTGACTATTTTCTGTACTTCTACACTCATCGAATCCACACTCTGCTTGACCTGAATAATAGAGTCTTCCACCATGGAAGACAGCTTGCGTACTTCCCGGGCGACTACATTGAATCCTCTGCCAAACTCCCCTGCATGAGTCGCTTCGATCGCTGCATTGAGCGCCAGCATATGGGTCTGAGAAGCGATCTTGCGGATCGTCTGCACTACATCCTGAATCTCGTATGCCTGCTCCTGCAGATTACTCAGAGTCGCTGTATTTACACCTGATGATTCGACGATGCGATTCATACTGTGCAGTAGCCCCTCACTGTGCTCAATACCTGCAGCAGAGCGTATATTCAGCACCTGGGCTGTTTTTTGCAGTCCATCCACCACTGAAGACAGCTCGGTATGACGGGCGGTAATATCTGTCGCCACCTTGGTTACGCCAAGTACATTGCGTCTGCTCTGATCCCAGACCGGTATATAGGTAGCATCCAGCCAGACGGCATTACCCTGACTGTTGCGGCGCTCTATCTTATCATGAAACGTTTTGCCGGATAGCAGGTTATTCCAGAACTGACCATATTCCGGGCTATTATAAAATTCGGGGAAACAAAGATTTTTATGGTACATCCCTATCATTTCCTCCACTGTATAACCAACTACCTTGGCAAAAATCGGATTGACATAAGCAATCTTATGATTCGTGTCAAACCTTATAATTGCCAGATTATCCTGCAAAGCACGTACAACCAGTTCATCTGTGACCTGCTGATTTACATTTTCCATAGGGACCCTCCAGCATCTATTGGTGAGTTGCTTGTACTGCTGCATTATAACAGTTGCAATATCAATTAAAATCCTAAGTACCAATATTACCCATTATAAAGCAAAATATAGATAATGATTACTATAATTTTAATAAATTCCAAAAAGATCCTAATAAGTCATTAGCCAGATTGTTCATGAATAGCAAGATCGTTCATTCCTCTTTGCTGGGAAAACGATTAAGCTATATACATACCACTTTCACTGAGATGAGGTCTGATTGGTGAATACATACTGCAAAAGCGTTTTCGAACAGATGGATATGGCTATTCAATCCATGGTAGAGCTGATTCGTGTTCTGGATGAACAGGATTTGCAGCTCCGCCCGACTCCCGGCAAAATGTCGATCGGTGAGCTGATTGCGCATATTGCTGTACTTTGCAAAGCGGATTTCCTGATTGGTGCCGGGGGTACAGAAGAAGAAATAGATTTATTTTATGAGCAAGCCGAGCCGTCTATGCAAACGGCCGCGCTGGAACAAGCTTTGCTGGACAATTACGATTTTCTGCGTCAGGGTATCGCTGCACTAAGTGACGAACAGCTGATGCAGCAAACTACGGCGTTCTGGGGAGGTGTTCATACCCGGTTCGAGTGGCTGCTGGATACCCAGGCCCATCTCTATCATCATCGTGGACAACTCCATGCCATGATGGTACATGTAATGAAGATCGAGCCTGGTGTCCAATTGTTTGAGTAAAGGAGCGAATCCAATGAAAACAAACTGGGAACATGCCTCCGGCGCCAGAGAAATGGCAAAGCCACAGCTGGAAAAAATGATAGCTTCTGCTTTTCCCGAGCAAAGGCTGCTCCTGGCGGAGCGCACGGGTACCGGACTTAGCAGCGGAACTTACAAAATAAGGATGGAACATGCAGACACTCATTATCTGCTGCGTATCTCGGCCGGTCATGCTGATGTCGCCCTGATGGAACGAGCAATTACCGAGAGAATAGACGCTAATGTTCCGGTAGCCCGCTATCTTCATCTGGATACAAGTGGCAGCCTTTTCCCGCAGCCATGGGCTATTCTGGAATGGAAAGAAGGGGTTCTGCTACGGGATCTGCTGCAATCTTCCGACAATCAGATAATTGCTGATGCTGCGACAGCAGTAGGTACCGTGCTGGCTCGCATCCACCAATACGAGTTTGCGAGCCATGGATTTCTGGCACCGGATCTGCATATTGCCCATCCTCTGGAAATGGGTGCGGACGGATTTCTTTCCTTTATTACAGATAGTGTGAAGACCGAACAAGCCGGTCAATGGCTGGACAAGGCGGAGCAGAAAGCGCTATGGGATTTCTGCTTGCTGCATGCTCCTCTACTCTCCGGTACCGTGGAGACGCCGATACTGGTACATTCGGATTTTAATGGTCTTAATGTGCTGATGATACCGGATTCGAATGGAATTCAGGTATCGGCTGTACTGGACTGGGAGTTTGCTTTTTCGGGCAGCCGGTATGTGGATATTGGCAATATGCTGCGTTATGAAGAGGAACAGTCACTGTACGAGCAGCACTTTATCGAGGCTTATCGTCAGGCTGGTGGACAGCTGGATGAACAGTGGCGTCTACTGTCCAGATTGCAGGAATTGATCGCTCTGCTGGATATGCTGAGCCACTCGACAGCATCCATGCCTGTTCGTATCGCTGACTTGCGGCAGCTGATTGCACGCACAATTAGCCTGTAGACCTGCCAATCTACAAATTGTAGAATCATTCTTTTGAAATATTTGGAAAAAGAGTACAATGAATCTAATCAAATACAGAGAGGAAGTCCAATATACTATGGAAACCAAATCGGCTTACAATCTTGTCATTGTCGGATATGGCGGCATGGGCAGCTACCATGGACAACTGATAGAGAAAACAGATCGTCTGAATGTCTTCGGGGTGTTTGATACTGCCGACTATCGTATGGAACTGGCCAAAGGCAAAGGGTACGAGACCTATGACAGTATGCAGGCTGTACTATCTGATGAGAACGTTGACATTGTATTGATCGCTACACCCAATGATGTGCACAAAGATCTGGCTATTGAAGCACTTCGTGCCGGCAAACATGTGATCTGCGAAAAGCCGGTTACCATTTACAGTGCCGACCTGCTGGACATTATGAAAGTAGCCGAAGAAACCGGCCGCGTCTTCATGGTTCACCAGAATCGCCGCTGGGACGAAGACTTCCTCATTGTACGTGAACTTATTCAAAAGCATACGATCGGAGATGTATTCCACGTGGAATCCCGTGTACAGGGCGCAAACGGTATTCCTGGTGACTGGCGTCAGCTCAAAGCCTATGGCGGCGGTATGCTGCTGGACTGGGGCGTGCATCTGCTGGATCAGCTGCTGCTACTCACTGACAGTAAGATCGACAGCGTATCTGCCCACCTGAGTACTATTCTGGATACCGAAGTCGACGACGGATTCACTGCCTTTATCCGTTTCAAAGATGGGCTAACCGCGCTGGTTGAAGTCGGTACTACCAACTATATCAAGCTGCCGCGCTGGTATGTAAAAGGCTCTGAAGGTACCGCGGTCATCCGGGATTGGGATCTAAGCGGTGAAGTCGTGCGCAGTAATCCGAATGTCGAGAAAGTGGAACCCAAACCTATTCAGGCAGGACGCGGCCTGACCAAGACAATGGCTCCACCTTCGGAAGAATCCACGATTCGTGGTCCGATCGAACGTGCCGAGAAAATTCCCGAGGAATTCTATAATAATTTCGTCGCTGTACTCGAAGGTACAGCCAAGCCAGCAGTACCAAATACCGAAGTTCATCGTGTACTGGTGCTGATCGAGACATTATTTGAAGCCGCTGAACAGAATCAGGTAATTCACCGGGAGATTTAATAACCGACTCGGAATCATTAGAAAAAGGGCTGTGTCAGACACTGATTCACTTAGTGACTGACACGGCCCTTTTTTGAGAAGTACGAAGAAGTTGCGAAGAGGTGAGGTTGTGATAGAACGAAAATGGAAGCAAACGTCATTCTTTGGCTATCTATTCATAAATAAGTATACTCTTCTCGATCTGCGGGTAATCCTGCTATGCATAGGTGTTGAAATCACGGAACGGTACATACTATACTGTAAGGCAATGTGTCATATAGTTCGAAAAGAAAGGAATTCGTCATGATCCCACAAATCGGAGATATATATTGTGTCTATTCAAAGCAACTTCAGCAGTATACCGCATGTCAGGTAACGGATTATGAGGAAGATGAATCCGGAGGCACTGGCCTGCTCGCCGCGGTACTGACGCTGGATTGGACCGGCAAGGAACTGCCTGATACCGATCAGCTGTATCGTATGAAGCCCCTGATCTGCAATTATTACTTTTGGAATGACAAGCTCGATCATAGCTATGTAAAAGCCCAGGTACCCAATGGTTACATGTATGTGGGTAATATTCCGCCGCTTACCACCCAGAAGACCAATAGCTATGGTGGCGGATGGAGCAATGGAAATAGTGTCTACCGACAGCATCAATGGGAACAGATTGATCCTGCACTGCGCCGCAAGTTCAAAGAAGCAGCCGACGATTACAGTGAAGTGGAGATTGGTGGAGTACCGGTACTTCGACGCACGCATCGCCTGAGCGAATCATTTCTAGAAGGCTTGCAGGACTGGTCAGAATTAAAAAAATTACCATGTCTGACCGAGATTCATACCAACCGTTATGATGAAGAACTGCTCGCCTACCTGCTCAGCAATCCATTTCGGATCAGATTATCCTTATCCGGTGAGTATCCCTCTGTTCTGGATCTCTCAAGTACACATATCAGCGATCTGAGTATCCATCATGTTAACCATCTGAAGAAATTGATGGTCAACCAGAATACGACGCAGTTGAATCTGTCAGGCAACCCATCAGCGCGGTGGACAATTACGGCTCCTGATCAAGGTCAGGGTATGACTTTGTCTGTAAATAATCCGGATATTCTTTTTTGTTTTAAAGGGCTGGAACAGTTGGAAAGTCTGTATATCAACAATATAGAGCAGCTGGATATCCGTCAGTTGGTTCGGCGCTTCCCTCATCTGAAGCAGCTGTGGCTCCAAGGCAAACCAGGTATGCTGCACCATGTGAACAGCTTACAACAACTAACTGATCTCTCCAGCTTCAGTACGCATGACCTGTTCGGCTTTACCGGCAAAGAATTCCCTACGCCGGATCAGCTGCATCATCTGTCAAGACTATGGCTTAGCAGTCTGCCAGCCGATGCAGCCAGACATATCCAAAAAATCTATAAAGTTCGCGTGCCGCTCGGACTGGATCTGTCGGTAACCAAGCCCCGTAAACCGGAGTGGCTGGAAGAAAATGTGGACAATCCTTTTCGGGATTGGGAGGGTCGTGAATCTATAACTGCGGCACATGCCCGCAAAGCAGCACAGCTCTATAAAAAAGTGTTGAGAGGTATTCGCAAACTGGATATGGAAGCAGAAGATGCCTCTATCCTGGAGCAGCTAACCGTTATGGTAACCGACTACACGATGACTTTTAACAAAATGGATCAACGCAAAAGATTTATCGAAACGATAGAATGTGAAGAAATCGATACGATATTGCAGCAGCTGCTGGATCAGGCAGAACAGCGTCTGAATGAGCATAATAAGTCGAAAGCGATGAATAGGGAACAGCTTAATGCCCTTTTTGATGAATTGCGTGATTTTTAAAAAGACATGCTGAAGTAACAAATAGATAGATATGGTTGTACATTGGGTTGTACATGTAAATCATAGACGAAGTTAATCTGACAACGATGCATTTTATATCATAAAAAAGCGGCTGAGCTCAGCCGCTTTTTTTCATTCATTCGGGATGGTTATCCTTGATTGTATATAGTGAGCGATATCCAGGATACTCATCCGATCGGTCTGAATATATTCTTCGAAGCCTCCTGCATCGTATGCTTCCAGGCAGCGGTTGGTCTGCTGGAAACACCAGTTGCCCTCTACCTCTCCACGCTCCCGAAGCCGCTGGTGAATAACCGATTTGGAAGCCAGCAAACAGAAATGGTAAGTATGTGGGTCCATTTCTGTAAAACCTTGCTGAATCCACTGGAAATTGTCTTGACTGTAGAGGGTCATAGGCACAATCAGATGGCGATGGTATTGCTGACGCAGCGACGCTGCAACTTGTACAACCAGCAATCGCCACATATCCATATCCTGAAAATCACCTGTCTGCTCGTGGGAAAGCTGGATAGCCGATGGAATGATCTCGCGAAGCATATAACCTACCTGCTCCGGATCATAAATCATACTGCCGGGCAGCATAGTATGGAGCTTCTCGGCTACTGTGCTCTTACCTGTGCCAAACGCGCCATTGATCATTATGATCATAGTTGCACTCCTTTTCTGTATGTATCCTTGTTATAGCTCATGGCGCCTGCCAGCCCGGTGCCACTGTTCATAGATCCCGCCAATCTGGTGAAACGCATGATCCACCCCTTCGCTAATCTCAGCGAGCACATCTGCCGTATATTGCAAATGCTGATCTCGATTATTTACTTTATATTTGCGCAGCAGTCCAATATGAACCGTCGCATAAATAATATCTTCCAGCACAAAATAGATCACATCCGCGGCTTCAAGAGTAGGGCGATCAACCGACAATATGCCACGCTCATACAATTGAATACGATAACGTTCTGGCTCCACCTCAATATGAGGTTCCAAATCCCCTCGCCAAGTATGACTAAATGCACTGGCAACCATTTCAGGATGATTCTCCTGATAGATATCTGTTAACTGCAGGAGATCGATAATCTGTTGGATCAACTGTGATTCGGTATAGATTATGGTCATACCTATTCTCCTTTTTGTAAATATAATGTCTGGATAGCCAAAGAATACAACATTACAGCCAGCATTTGGATCTATTGTTTTTGATTGAGTTGAAGACGAGATGAAGTTAGATATCCAGACAATCGGCTTATTTTTCTTTTGCTGTTTGGATTAAACAGGTATGTATACAGTCGTTTTTTTGTGTAGTATAGTCCTGTCTGTAATCTGTATAATCTTCCTTCCTGCTGGTGATGGTGGATACAAAGCTGTAAACCTTTACACACGAACCCCAAAATGTGGTTTAATAAGACTATTATTGATTACATTCAATGTAAAGGAGTGTCATCCCATGCAAATATCCTACTTTCTGCTTCCCAAAGAGCAGGTAGCCTATATAACTTCCTCCATATCCATGATGGAGGCCATGGAAGATCTGGAACGGCATCACTATACGGCGATCCCGATCATCGATGAAGAGGGTAAATACGTGGGCACCCTGTCCGAAGGCGATCTTCTCTGGAAACTAAAAAATTCGCTTAACCTGAATTTTGAAGCAATGCGTGATATCCCTATCAGTCAGCTGCAGCGGCGTGTACATAATGAAAGCGTAGAGATTACTGCCAATATGGAGGATATGCTTACGCTGGCTGCTGATCAGAACTTTGTACCAGTCGTCGACAGTATGGGAATCTTCCTCGGCATTATTCGCCGTAAGGATATCATCGCCTATTATACCGATAATATTACCGATTAACCATCTCGTCTCGACGATTGCGGTTTGATGCAAGGTTGGCGATTGTCTGAGTAAACAGATATCATTTGGATACCAATCTTGTATATCATCGAAAAGGTCCAACCATACAGAAGCTCTGCTCTGCAGCAGGGCTTCTTGGCATACCCGAGGAAGTATGTATGCATTCTCTGTCCAAATGGATCATTTCCTGTTAACGATAAGACTGTGTATGGTATAACAAAGGAATCCATAAATAAAACACTCCCATTCAGATCAAAGGAAGATGAATATGTCCAAAAAAATACTAGTCGCGGATGATGAAGTCAGTATCCGCAATTCGATTGCCTATGCACTGCGAAGAGAACATTTTATTGTAGAAACGGCCGAAGATGGACGGGATGCGCTGGCACGCGTATCTACCTTTCGTCCGGATGTGTTGGTACTTGATGTCATGATGCCAGGAATGGACGGATATGACGTATGCAGACAGCTCGACCATCGTAAAGGGCTGGGTATTCTGCTGCTGACAGCCAAATCGGATATCGTGGATAAAGTGATTGGCCTGGAGCTGGGAGCAGACGATTTTGTGTCCAAGCCCTTTGATATCCGCGAGCTGATCGCGCGAATCAAAGCACTGGCTCGGCGTGTGGAACGTGAAAACACCCCTGATTCGCTTCCCGGCCCGCAGCGATTGGGAGCTGTAGAAGTACAGCTATCCAGCCGCCGGGCAACAGCCGGACAGCAAACGCTCGAACTGACTCCCAAAGAATTCGATCTACTGGCACTGCTGGTTACGCATCCGAGTCGTGTCTATACCAGGGAGGAACTGCTGGAGCTGGTCTGGGGAATCGACTTTCCCGGCGAGACACGAACTGTCGATATTCATATCCAGCGGCTGCGCAAAAAGCTCGGTGAAGATCAAGGAATATTGCAGACGGTATACGGAGTTGGCTACAAGGCGGAATCGGTCTAATGACCAGACACTCTCCTTCTTCTCCTTTTTCCGATTCTGCTACGCAGCGTCAGGATGACAATGCCAGGAATACGCATTCGTCCGATTCATTTCATACAGCAGTAAACCGTCGCCAGGGCCTTAGTCTGCGCTGGAAGTTTCCGCTTTTTCTTGGAGCGTTGCTTGTATTTACTATTGTGATTCTCAGTACGCTCGTTCTATCCGGTATTCGTGCCAATCAGCAGAAGCAGACCGAATATCAATTGCAGTACCAGAGTCAGAATATGGAGATGCGCATTCGCCAGGAATATCTCACCGGTACTCGTCTGACCCCGGAGCAATTCATGAAGCGCCGCGGCTCCGAGCTGGCTGTCGATCTGGGCCTGTCCGGCAATATGCGTGTGATCCTCTATGATGCACACGGACAGCTGGTTGGCGACTCACTCCCACTCGCTCGCCGGACCGATGTGACCTCAGCACTGCAGTATGCCCTGCAAGGCAAAACAGCCTATATTACGCAGGGTTCCTCTATTCTCTATCTGGCTCCGGTACAGGGACCGGATGGGCTGCTCGGTGCTGTACAGCTGCATCTATCGATTCTCGAGCAGCAGACTTTTTATCATAATACCCTGCTGCTGTGTATCTGGACCGGAGCAGTCGTACTGCTGCTGAGCTTTGTAATCGGATGGATCTATATCCGGCGGCAGACCTCGGATATTCAGACACTGATGGCCGAGTCACGTTCAATAGCGAACGGTCATTATCCGGACGAGCAGCACAGCCTGCTGCGACGCCGCGATGAACTCGGGCAGCTCGGTGATGGTATTGTGCATATGGGCGGCATAATCAGTCGCAGTATCCAGGAGCTGCAAAGTGAGAAGCAGCAACTGGAGCAGGCTGTCACACGTCTGAGTGAATTGGAGCAGCTGCAAAAAGCATTTATCGGCAATATCAGTCATGAACTGAAAACACCTGCAACCTCTATTCAGGCCTATGCCGATCTGCTACAGATGTATGGGGATGATCCCCAGCTGGTTCATGAAGCAAGCACCAGCATTTCTTCCGAGATTCGGCGGCTGATCAGCCTGATCGAGGATTCGATCCGTCTCTCTCTGCTGGAAAAGTACGATTTCGAGATGAATAGCGAGCAGCTGCAGTTGGATATCGTGCTGCAGGAAGCAATCGAACGCACGCGCGGCAAGGCTGCTGCTGCCGGAATTAAGCTTACCGCCGAAACAGTCGCTGTAGAGGTGCAAGCCGATTATGGACATCTGATGCATATTTTACTCAATCTATTGGATAATGCGGTGAAGTATAATTTGCCGGATAACGGCTGGATTCATATTGCCCCGGTCGATGATACCGTTACTTCCACAGGTTATGTACAGATAGTGATCAGCAATTCCGGTCCACATATCCCAATGGAAAAGTGGGAGACTGTCTTCGAGCCTTATGCTACACTCAGCAGCGATCGTTCGCGGACTGGCAGTGGGACCGGACTTGGTCTTCCGCTCGCCCGGCGATTGGCAGAACGGATGGGCGGTCGTCTGTATATTGCATCATCCAATCCTGAAGGGAACCAGATGATACTGGAACTGCCACGCATATGAAAAAAGCCGTTCCGGCAAAAGCGGGAGCGACTTGGGGAATATATTACATTCTCATGATTGGCCGGCAGCTTCTTCGATCACGTCAATCCCGTAGGGCGTAATCGAAAAGTGGATAAACCCGACCACATCCTTGATCTCGATCAATCCTTTTTTGCTGAGATAGTCGTAGGCGAGCCTTGTCTCCTTGTCCGTAAGAGGACCGTTATTCTTTTTCGGTCCAGGCAGATTATAAGACTTCTCATCCGGGCCGAAGTGGTAATCATACAGATCATGGAGCAGCTTTGTTCGCAATTGCTTTCTCTCTTCAATCGTCATGGATATATTCACCTCCAGTGCAGCGTTCATCGCCAGCCAGAGTATCCTACGATCTGCTGGCTGTATGTAAGCGTCATACATGATCTAATGATAGCATGAAGTGAACCATTTGTATGTTGCTGTACGAAAGTTTGTAGATTGATTTATTTACAAGTTGGATACATTTCGATATATTGTAGCAACTTTTGATGGGTATGATGGCTGTAATGCTGCTGTGCATATGACTTGTATGTACCATACAGTAATTTCAGTCTACTAATAAAGGAGATGCGCCGATGCGTAATTTCAGACAATCTTCTACGAAATATACTTCATCGTCGCACACTTCACTATTACCGGTATCGGCAATAGGTTGTGCGATGCTGGCCATGATGCTGCTGCTTGGCGGATGCGGCAACGATGCGACCGTAACAGGTAGCTCAGGACAGCAGCTGACTGTGGTACCGGATGACGCCTCTGCCGAACAACAGCCCAATGTGATGCTGACTTCTGTTGATACATTGTATAATGTATACGCCCGTACCTGGCTCAGCCCCGATGAACTGCTGCTTAACAAAGATAATCGGCTGCTGGTCTATCATCTCTCTACCGGTAAAAGCACACCCCTGACGCCGGATCGCCAAGCTCCTCAGTATCTGGCAGAAGCGTCTCCCGATGGCAAACATATTTATTTTACAGAGGGCCGAGAAGATGATAAATATGTGATTCATGGATATATCCTGAACCGTACTACCGGCAAAATTGCCAAAATCGGAGACATGGATATGGTAAATGAAGTCCACTGGGCAGACAATGAGCAGTTGATCGCCGGATCGACAGGAACCGGCGTCCGATTGATCGATCTGCAAGGGAATTCCACTCTACTGAAATTTCATGAACCTCATGCCACCGAAGCCATCCAGCATGTCGAGAAGATCGGCAAGCGTATCTATTATCTGGCAAGTGACGGTCAAGGATATACTACGCTGAACAGCTTTACGACGGATGACTTGCAGGCTACCATGGTTGCTTCCAATGTCGCCGATTTCTCTGTCGCTCCAGATGGTAAATCTATCGTTATCCAGGAGGTCAAATGGAATACGTCAGAGCCTTTTCGGCTGCTTGTAATCGATAGCAGCGGCAAAGTCAAAGGAACGATCGGCGAAGGAACGCTGCTTGGACGTCCAGCCTGGTCTCCTGATGGAGAGTTGCTTGCTTTTACTATTTATCAGGAGAGTCAGCAGGGTCTCAAAGGGTTGTACATTTTCGACCAGCGTACAGGCAAGACGATTCCGCTCACGAGCGAGATTCAGGAATATAATCAGTCGACCCGCTGGAGTCCCGACGGCACTCATCTCTCGGTTTATATGGAAGATAAAAAAGTCGTGACTAATATTGTCGGCATCTCCCGTTAAGACTGGCAAAGATAGAGAGTATGTCAAAAAAAGCAATCGCCCGATCTGGTGAAATGACAGCAGCTTTGTCATTCCCGCGATCGAGCGATTGCTTTTTTTATTTTTCGTAGTGTAGATCAAATCGTTGGTTGGCATGCCGTAATGGATATCAATCCACAGCATTATGGGAACCATTGGAGAATGATGCGCTCTCTGCTGCTATAGGTAGATCATTTTTCTCTGCCAGATTCAGCCAGCCTGATCTGATACTGCGTTTCTTCCTGCACACGCCGGGCTTTGCGTGTGTCATCGCGTCTAGCCAGTACCATATAGAGTGACGGAACGACGAACAATGTCAGTATAGTCGAGAAAACCAGTCCAAACACAATCGCAATCGCCAGTGGACGGAACAGCTCTTCCCCTACTGTCGCCATAGGCAGCAGTGCTACAATCGCCGCAAGCGATGTCAGTAGAATCGGACGGAAACGTGCAGAAGCTGCCTGAATAATCGCTTCCTTCATCTCCATTCCTTCCTTCCGGGCATCCTCGATAAATTCAATCAATACAATACCGTTACGTACAACGATACCTGCGAGCGAGATAATCCCCATAATCGACATAAAGCCGATAGGCGTCTGACTGATAAATAACCCCAGTACGCCACCTGCCGCAGCCAGATAGACTGTAGTCATCACGATCAGCGGAATCCACAGCGAATAGAATTGCATCGTAATCAGGATCAGGATCAGTACAACCACGACAGCGAACAGCTTGGCCAGATCAATAAAGATATCCGATTGCTTGGACGTCTCTCCACCTGCTTCCCATGAGTATCCCTGCGGGAACTGGATTTGGTTCAGTCCAGCTTTCACATCCTTCATAACCTCTGTAGCGGTACGACCGGTTACATCCGCTTCAATCGTATTGACACGTGACAGATTGTAGTGATTAATCTGCTTGATCGAAAAGGCTGGACGAATCTCAACCAGCTGTGACAGCGGCACCTGTACATTATCGGCGTTAGTCACATTGACCTGCTGGAACAAAATTGACGGATCGACCGTAGAGGCATCTTTCATAAAAATTTTGATATCGACCAGATCCTTGCCATTATCAAAATCGCCTACACTGACACCCGTTCCCATCATTAGCAGTGTACGGGTCAGGTTCTCGTAGCTCACATTGTAACGATCCAGAGCAGGCTTGTTGACTTCAAAATCAAGCGTGTAATTCTGAATTCCCATAGTGTCTGTAATATTGCTGGTACCACTGGCGGAAGCAACAACATTTTTGACCTGTTCGGTCAGCTTGCGCAGCTCTTCGAGATCGGTACCAGTGACCCGGATTGAGACGGGTTTACCTACCGGAATACCCAATTCGGTCTGCTTGACAGTGGTGCTAACCTGAGGGAACTTCTGCTTGAGCAGCAGTGGCCAATCGGTAACTGCCTGCGTGCTGTCCAGCTGATTATTGTCTCCCTTAAGTAGAATCTGTGCATGGTTGGTCGAGAAACTGGCAATATTCGTAATATTATAAAATAGCGGCGGGGCTGTTCCTCCAGCAGAATAGGACATATTTTGTACACCGGGCTGCTGTTTGACCCAAGCGGCAATATGCTGTACGGTCTTGTTGGTATCTTTGATAGACGAACCGGTAGGCATCGTAATATCCATCGTTAGCTCCGCATTGCTGGAGCGCGGGAACAGCTGAACAGGTGTAAATACCGCCAATCCGTATATGGCTGTACTGATAATCAGCCCAAGCAGTGCAATCAGCGTAGGACGCTTTAATACACGCGGCATCATTTTGTGGGCATATGCATCCGATGCCATCTGGATCTGTTTGCCCAGCAGGCCAACCGGCTTGTCGCTGCGGCTTTTTTTTCCTTTTATTAGATTGCGGCGTTCATACCATTCCCGAAAAATCGGAATAATGGTCAGCGACATCGCCATAGAAGCAAGCATTGCCAGTGAGATAACGACCGGAATCGGCTTGATAAATGCACCCACATCCCCGCTCAGGAACATTAGAGGCGCAAAAGCAGCGATCGTAGATAAAGTAGCGGTCAGAATCGAGATCGCTACTTCCTTGGTTCCGCGAATAGCGGCATCATGCGGATTCTCCCGTAGCACGGACAGCCGCCTCTCAATATTGTCATTAACGACGACCGCATCATCGACCAGAATCCCCAGTACAATAATCAGTCCGACCACCGTAATCTGATTGAGCGTAATTCCCATTACAGGCAGCAGGATCATCGCAATCGCAACCGAGATCGGAATCGCCAGAGCGACAAAGGATGAGGTCAGCCAGTTCAGACCGAGCATACATACAATGACAACTACAGCAATCGCAATCATGGTCTCATGCAGCAGATTGCCAAATATGCGATCCGTCTCGTCTTTTTGGGCAAATAACGAAGTAATCTTCATAGAAGCAGGCAGTGTCGGCTCCAGCTCTGCCATTTTAGCATTGACGCGTTCATAGACCTGTGGCACGTCAGAACCCACTTCGCTGTTAATCAGAATCGAGATCGACGGCTGGCCGTTATAATAGCTCATATACTCGGCTTTTTCGGTCGTCATTTTGACTGTAGCTACATCCTTGAGATATACAGGCGTTCCCTTGGAAGATCGGAACACCACGATATCCTTTAGACTATCCACCTGATAATTCAGCGGTACTTTTAGCTGGTAGCTGCGATCCTTGTAGTCCAGCGTACCCGTAGGTACCCGGTTATTCTCGGATTGGATAGCCTTCATAACCGCTTCCCAGGGAATACCATACTGCTGAAGTCTGGACATATCCGCTTCGATACGCACCTGCTGCTCCGGCAGTCCATTGACTGTTACATCAGTCACGCCTTCTACCGAACGCAGCTGATCTTTCCAGTCTGTCATCAGATCCTGCAGTCCGAGCAGACGATTATAGTCTTTGTTGTAAATGGCAAATGACTGCACAAACGATTTGGTCAGATTATCATTGATAACCGGCTTGTCGGCGGAATCCGGCAAATCGGATTCTGCGTCTTCTACCTTTTTGCGAAGTTCATTCCATACAGCCGGTGCATCTGCTGTTGGCTGGGTCTCCAGCGTAATAACCGATACACCTGCTCCCGAGATGGAACTTACCGTCTTCAGATTGGATACTTCCTTGATCTTCGATTCCAGTACACGGGTTACCGTCGTCTCCATCAGTTCCGGTGTAGCTCCTGCATACGTAGTAGTGACCGTAGCCTGTTTGACGATAATATCAGGCATTAGCTGCTTGGGCAGTCCGAATCCACTAACAGCCCCTACCAGAATGAGCATGCCGAAGAACAACAGCGTAATTTTGCGCTTTTTAACAATATATTCAATCATTGCTGTCCAGCCCCCTGTGCAGACGACTGGCTCTGTCCCTGAATGGGGTCACCATCGAACAACCGATCCGCTCCCGATGTGACGATCTGATCGCCAGGCTTCAGACCGCTCGTGATGACCAGTTGATTATTATAGAGACTGCCGGTTTGAACTGGAGTACGTACTGCTTTGCTATTGATATTTCGAAATACATAGGGAGCATCATCCGTGCTGATCACGGCGGCGATAGGTACCATAATCCCCTTTTTCGCTCCGATCTGGCGGGAAGCTTTGACCACCTGACCGGGCTTCCAGTCATGCTTGGGATTGGCAATTTGTATTTCTACACTGATCGATCCGGTATTGTCGTTGGTTTTGGGATAAATGGTTGTGATTGTACCGGTACGTTGTTCATCATAGAGTGTAATACTTACCTGTTGCCCTTTTTTCCATTGACCGATTTCGCTATCCGGTACAGGCAGCAGCACTTTGAGATGATCAATCTCGCCGATTGTAAATGCGCTTGTTCCTGCACCAGCTACCTGTCCTGCACTAATGGTCTTGTCCAAAACAACGCCGCTTAAAGGCGACTTCAGTATTGACTTGGAGCGGGCAAGACGTGCCTGATCCAGCGCGACCCTTGCCTGATCATAACTGGCCTGGGCCTGTTCGACACCAGCCTCTGCCTGCTGGATGCCTGCTTCTGCCTGTGATACGCTGGCACGTGCAGACTCGATACCAACCTGGGCCTGCTTGACCGCAGCAGCGGCACTGGCACGATCGGAAGTACTTGCGCCTTCCAGGGTGAGGGACAGCTGCTCTTTGGCATCGTTCAATGCTGCCTCTGCATTGGATAACGCCGTCTGTGCCTGTTCATTTTCCTGCTGGGAAAGCAGGCCATTCTGATACAGTGCTTCTGCCCGCTTGGCTGCTGATTGAGCCTGATTATAGGCTGCCTGTGCTTTGCTGACTGCATTGCGGGCCTGGGCTTTCTGCTGGCTACGTGCTCCATCCAGTACACCTTGCTGCTTGCTACGTGCAACTTCTACCTGCGCCTGAGCAGCTGCTACACTGGCTTCGGCGGCTGTTCGTACAGCTCGTGCATTGCTGAGCGACGCAGTAGCACTGCTCCGACCGGCAGCCGCCTGCTGTACAGCCTGCTGCGCTTCGGCTACTTTTAGATCCAGATCATCGGTATCCAGCCTGGCCAGTATGGTTCCTTGGCTAACCGTAGCTCCGATATCAACGCCAAGTGAATCGACAGTACCACCCATTTCAAAAGATACCGGCGAAGACGTTCTGGCTTGCAGAGTGCCTGACAGATCATAAATAGTCGTCAGTGGTGTTTCCTTGACCTGGATCAGCGATACCGTATTGACTGGATGAACAGCAGCAGGTGCTGCCGAACATCCTGTCAGCATCATACTCAGCATAACTCCACTGATCCATATGGAACGATATGTTTTACTCATGTATATGAACTCCTTCACTGTACAATGACTATTTCCCATCCGGCGGCTGCACTTTTTGTATATCACATCAATACTTTGCGCAGCATTTCAAAAATAACACTATCTTCCAGCGGTTCATGGCTCAGTTCCCACTGCGAAGTGAGCGCTTCATACAGATGAGCCAGCGCAAAAGCCGCCACTTGCGTATTCTGCTCCCGGATCAGCTGCTGCGCGATGGCTTTGTCCAGTAACTGCTGGACGGAAAAGATCGTTGCTTCGCTGAATTTGTTCAATGCATTCTGTGATACCGGTGTGCCAAATTGTCCCTGTTCCAGTAGCAGCTTGTCGACAATGCAGAGATTTTTGCGATAGACAATACAGGCATGAATGGCATGGTATAACCGCTCCGTCGGTGTACCTTCCCCATTCATTGCCTCTTCAGCATTACTGATCATCTCGCGGATATAATTATCCATAACTGCAATCAGAATCTCTTCCTTGGTCTCAAAAAATAGATAAATCGCTCCCTTGCTGATACCTGCGCTTTTGGCTATGCGGTCAACCGTCGTTGCCTTGTAACCCAGCATCGAGAATACCTCCCGCGCTGTATTGATAATTTTGATATATCTCTCATCTGAACGATGATCGGTCATCTGTGTATATCCTCCCTCAGGTAAATGATCCAGCATAAATGATAGTTTGATCGTGTGATCCATATCGTCCATTTGTTGCATGATTCCCTCCATTTCTGTACACAACAGACCATCCGCCATTGCCAGGCTTTATCATACTTTTACTCCTATAGATCTTATACTTATCTAATCTAATATTATATTTTGACCAAAAAACTATTTTGGTTTTCTGGTCAAAATATAACATGGATAGTACAGGATTGCAATTTTATTCTTCTATACGGTGGCATAACAAAAATGGCTGTATCAATTACCTCCATCCCCTTCTGGTTTGGGAGCTGCTTCGATACAACCATTTGTACTGAAAGTATTTCATTTTGTAGAATTGCTTTCTACTAAATATCACGTGTGAGAAGGAACATCTGAACTGGAACTAAGCGGAAATAAATAAACGGACAGCCTACAACGAAATTTCCGACTATCCTTTACCATTTTATAAAACAATCTCGATACGTGTTCCCTGCCCTGGTGTACTCTGAATCGAAATACTGCCGTTATGCTCCTGAATAATATCTTTAGCAATCGCCATACCCAGTCCGGAGCCTTTGTGTGCTTCGCCGCTGTTCGTTCCCCGGTAGTATCGGTTGAAGATCTGATCCAGCTCCTCGGGACTGATTCCTTTGCCGTTATCTTGGATAATGATATGAATCCGCTCGGCTTGATAGGCAGTTACTCTAATTTGTACGGTCGGCTCGTTATGCAGGATGGAATTATACACCAGATTGTTGATGGCTCGGCGCAGCAGTAGTTCATCCACGTGCTTCATGATCGGTTCCTCTCCGGCTTCCAGCTCCAGATCACGCGCAGCATACTGCGGATCATTCATGATATCGATCAGTATACTGCGCAGCAGACTAACCAGATTGACTTCCTGCTTGTTAAGTACCAGCACCTTGTTGCGCAGACGAGTGGTGAGATTGAGATCCTCAATCACTTCCTTGATATATACGGATTTGTTCTCGATAATCCCGGCATATTCGCGGATTTCCTCCAGCGTGAATTGATAATCCGCATCCCGGAGCATCTCGGCAAATCCCTGGATGGATGCGAGCGGCGTCTTGATATCATGAGATACATTGGCAATCCACTCTTCGCGCATACGATCCAGCTTGCTGCGCTCTGCTTCGTTGGCCTGCAACCGGTTGGACAGATCGTTCAGATTGGAGAATACACTGGCATAGATTCCTTTGGGAGCATCATCCACATAATAATCACTGCTCGCCAGCCGTTTGATTTTATCCATTAATGCATACAGGGGTTGAGTCAACCGCTTACTGAAAAAGCAACCGATCAGCAGTGCGATCAGTATATCCAGCACGATAATATAGGTGCCAATATGGGCAATAGACAGAAAAGCGCCCAGATCGAGGAAAAATACATACCGGCTTAAATTACGGTCACGAATACCTATAAAGTAACTGTACTTGTGCGTCCCTTCACTCCGACTGCCCATAAACAGGGTCGTCTCCATATCCAGCTCCTTGTACTTGTACATCTGGATAATCTCGGCGGGCGTATACGCCTGCGGCAAATCGGCAGGGGTTCGGTAAGTATAGAGCTGCCGGCCCTGCTCATCCAATATCTGCACCCAGGCATTTTGCTGCTCCAGCTGGTGCTTTCCTTCTGGTGTAATATTTACCTGTCCGGCCTTGCTCTCAATCTGATCGCCAAAAGAACGGGTAAACTCTTCAGCTGCTGTGGAACTGGACAGCAGCTGAGGTACCTGCACAGCACTGCGCATAATCAGACCGCTGATCAAGAGTAACAGATTAATCCCTACAACCACGATAACGACCAGCACTACAGACAACAGATAGCGTCCGGTAAGCTTCCATTTCATAATGTATCAATCCCCGATCATCAGCTTGTAGCCCAGTCCCTTGATCGTAATCAGATATTCCGGCTGGGATGGCTGTTCTTCAATTTTCTCCCGTAATCTGCGGATATGCACCATTACCGTATTGTCCATCCCGATAAAGTCCTCTCCCCAGACGACATCATACAGCCTTTCCTTGCTGATTACCCGATTGATATTTTGCATAAAATACTTCATCATCCCCAGCTCTTTGGGCTTGAGTTCGATAATACGGCCGTTTTTGACAAGTTCGGCTTTTTGCTCATTGAATACAAATGGACCTGCTTCCAAAATGAAATCCTGTTCGGCTTCCGGCTGCAAATATTCCGATCGACGCAGTTGCGCCTTTACCCGGTAAGCTACTTCTCTCGGGCTGAATGGCTTGGTAATATAATCATCGCCGCCGATCATCAGACCAAGCAGCTTGTCCACTTCTTCATTCCGGGCGGACAAGAACAGAATCGGTACCCGTGAGATGCTCCGGATCTGGCGACAAACTTCATATCCCTCTCCATCCGGCAGCATGATATCAAGCAGGACCAGATCCGGCTGCTGCTCGCGGAACTGCTGCATTCCCTCCGCCACACTTCCCGCGGTTATCACTTGCGGGATACCTTCCTTGTCCAGAACAGTCTGGAGTAATTTTCGAATATCTTCTTCATCGTCAATAATTAATACTTTCCTGCCAGCTGCAGACATGACACCCCTCCTGATTATTCGAATAACTATACAGCGTCAACCCTGACTCTTGACCGGCAACTGACGACCATACGTCATCCATCGCCACAGCTTCTCCATTGGTCCCATCGTAAAGTATCGGAACCATATCAATGTCCCTACCATTTGTATACCGTAAATTACCAGTGCCATACCTATTGAAGCCAGTGGAGAAATTATAGTCATTCCCATCAGGGCAATCATAGCATTACCGATCAGATTCTGGGTAAAATAATTGGTCAGTGCCATCTGCCCTACACGAGCCACTGGCTGGAACATCTGCTGCATCCGGGACGAATTCATGATCCAAAACAGCGAAGCCAGGTAAAAAACGGTTCCCGGTATCGTTTCCAGCCTCAGCATATTCTGTTCCAGCTCATATCCATACACGATAGCAGTATAAAAACTGCCGGCTGCTAGCGGAAGGAAGAGTAGCAGCGCACCCAGACTGATGCGACCCAGACGATGACGATAGCGATCCATATGTTGGATCATGCCTGACTTGGCTGCCGCAAAACCAGCCATAAACATAATGATAATCAATAACAAATCGTTGCTGAGACTATTCAGATACTGACAGGGCAGCACCAGCTGGCCTGGAATATCATTCAGCTGCAGCAGCAAGCCAGCGATTGCTCCCATTTCATACACAATCACCAGACCGATCAGCCACCAGACTATAGTCACCACACGAGCACGGTAAAATGGCAGCAATACCAGTCCTGCCACAGCGTATACAGGCAAAATACTGCCAAAGAAAAAGAATAGATGCACAATACCTATCAGCAGCATCGCTATCAGGCGGCGGGTAAATCGCCATAGTGGACGATCTCCCCGCTGCTCTGCCCGTGAAGCAAATATATAAAATCCTACACCAAACAAAAAAGAAAATATAGAGAAAAACTTCTTCTCGATCAGCACATCAAATAGCATTTCCAGCCAGTGGTTGATACCATGAAAAGATGGGAACTCCTCTGTATAGACAATGTACCCTTTGATATTGACTAGTAAAATACCGAACAGGGCAATACCACGGATAATATCGAGTGAGACAATACGTTCTTTTTGCGGAATAGATGGAATCACTGCGTTCCCTCCTGACTGGACGCAGCCAACTTGCTCTGCGCCGCAGCCGGCACGTCAGCCTGCTGTACCTCCTGATAGGAAGTTACTACGCCATCTTTGACATATACCATCAGCCAGGCTCCCTCGCGTAGCTGCTTGCCAGCAGTAAAAGTAAGCGTCATCCCTGCTCCGTCGGTATCGGATGCAGGCAATGTATATTCATAACTGGTATAAATCTCGCCATTACTGGTTCGGTCTTCCGATTTCTTGCCTTGTCCCTGGGTGTGTACATAATAGTGATCTGTGCCCAGACGATTAAAATTAACATTCTGAAGAATAACAACACCTGCCATAAGAATAACGATCACTACGGATACGGGTATCATCCATTTTTTCATCATTTTCAGTCTCCTTGAATATCATTTAGTGGGTTGCGGACTGTGTAACAATCCGGTAATACTGATGACCGGTGAATAGGTAATATACAAGATAGAGTATGCCATATACCACCATACAGATGGTCACCGGAACCGCTATATTGGCAGACATCAGCCGGAAGATACCGGTGAGGGCTACAACGCAGTGAGCCATCCCTCCAATTAGAGGAAGTCCGAAAATAAACAACATCTGTTGATACACGGATTTGCGGATCTCAGAGCGCTTGACCCCGATCTTGAGCAGAACGGCGTAACGATCTACTTCGGCATGCGCTTCGGTCAGCTGCTTGAAATAAAGAATACTACCTGTCGCCGCCAGAAATACAAGACCCAGAAAACCACTCATAAAGATCAATACTCCAAATACCTGCATGCCTGCAGAATAATCTTCTGCCTGGCTGGACAAATGGGAAGATTCGGACAGATGCTGCTTTAGTGTATCTGCAAGCTGCCGAGCTTCTTGACGACCTCCATCCAGGCCGTATATTTGCATCGGTACAGGAGTCGTCTGTGCAGCCAGAATAGTAAAGGCTTCATCTGGCAGTACAATGACCGTTCCTGCTATCCCTGAATTCAGTACATTATAGGGACACAGCTGGATTACATGAATATTGCGAGTAACTTTACCGGCATGCAAATGAAGCGATGCCCCTTGATAAGCGGGTGAAAATTGCTGTGAATAACCTGCATCCAGTACTACCGCTTCTTCACCATGAAGATTCAGCTGCTCCTTGTTCCCCTGCCAATCAGCCAGCTGGTTATAGCTACTCACCGGAATAACTGTAAATACCTGCTTGGAACCGGTAATCGCACTGGGAATCGAGCTCATATCTACAGTCATTTCCAGTGCAGAGAGCTTCTCATGATAACGTACATCCACTCCCCGACTTTCATAAATCAATCGTTCGATCTTGGTATCTGCAGCATCGCCCCCCGAGAGAAACATCAGACTGTTGGGATCGGAGAGCAAGATGCTCTTTTCATTTTGATAATACAGACTGTATGCCATGCCTCCTGCTGTCAGTGTAGTGGCACTAAGTACGGTAATCACTGTCAGGATCATCGCGTTTCCCCTGATCCGGTAGAGCAGCTGAGAGATGCTGACCAGATGAATCCCGCGCCAAAAGTAGCTTTTGCGGCTGCGCATTAATCCCAGCAGATACACAGTGAGCGTATTGAACAGCAGATACGTACCGGAGATCACCAGGATCAGAATTAACATGGGTGTCATCACAAATCCCAGCTGTCGCCAGATGACTGATTCCATATAATTCTGAAGAGCCAGTCCATACCCCGTACCGATCATGATCAGAGATAACAGCGCCAGCAACAGGGAAGCATGAGGTGCCAACTCGCCACGTTGATCGGCCTGGAATAATTCAATCAGCCGGAATCGATAAATGAGCCGGTAACCATGCAGCGAGGTCAGTAGTATCAGAATGAGGAAGACGATACCTGTATTGATAACAGCCGGCGCAGACAGCACAAAATGCCCAATTGCTTCATAGCCCATTACTTTCATTAACAGCATCACAAAGAATTTTGACAGAAAAGCACCCATGATGATTCCTACAGCCAGTGCAAGCACACCCATCATGAAATTTTCATAAAATAACATCCAGCCAATCTGCTTTTTGCTTACACCGAGTAAGGAATACATACCTACTTCTTTTTTGCGCTTGCGTGTAAAAAAGCTGTTCGAATACCAGATGAATATAGCCACAAAAATAATCAGTACAATCGAAGCTCCATTAAATGCAGAACCAATCTTGAGCGATCCACTTACCTGCTGCTGGATCGTAGTGTCATATTTTAACGAGACAAACATAAAATAAATCAATACACTGAATACCATCGAAGCAAAATACAAAAAGTAACTGCGGAAATTATTCAGTAGATTGCGACTCGCCAGCCGGAGCAGCGTCATTGCGGATCACCTCCGAATGAAGCAAGCACATCGAGAATTCGCTGCAGAAATAGCTGCCGCTTGCTATCCATTCGGTGCAGCTCCATCGCTATGCATCCATCTACAATGAACAACACCCGCTTGCAAAAGCTTGCAGCAAAAGCATCATGCGTAACCATCATAATCGTCGCCTGTTCCTGTTCATTCAGCAGAGCCAGGTTATCCAGCAGATTGGCAGCTGATTTGGAATCGAGTGCTCCTGTCGGCTCATCTGCAAAAATCAGTTCCGGCTGGCTCACCATGGCACGGGAAGCGGCGGCCCGCTGCTTTTGTCCGCCAGAGATCTGATACGGGTATTTATCCAGCAAATCATCTATACCAAAGGTTGACGCTATCTGCTGCACACGTTGCTTGATCTCCCGCGCCGGCACATGGGACAGTGCCAGCGGAAGTGCAATATTCTCCTGTACGGTCAATGTATCCAGCAGATTATAATCCTGGAAAATAAATCCGAGTGACTCGCGACGGAAGTCGGACAGCTGGCTGTCATTCATGGACAGAATCTGCTGACCGGCAATCTGAATCTCACCGGATGAAGGGCTATCGATAGTGGACAGCACATGAAGCAGCGTAGATTTTCCTGCTCCGGAAGGTCCCATTACACCGATAAATTCCCCTTTTTGAATCTCCAGATCAATCCCGTTTAATGCCGGATAGAGATTGCCCCGGCTGCCGTATGTTTTTTGAATGTTTACCGCTTTTAGCATAGTAGTCATGTATATTCCTCCTTGTTCGTGCTCACAAGGATAAGTATAGGCGGGCAACCTTACACCTTATTGATGCCAACCTTTCATAAACCTTAAATATACAGCTGCAGTAATTTTTGCGATCTCGATAGGCAGAATAGACTCATAACACTATGTATACAAAAAAACGAGCCGTAAGGATAACGGCCCGTTTAACTCTAGCTGTGTATTCAGTTCTTCTATATGATTGGGATCATCTAATCCATAACAGTACTTAGTCGTTGTTATTAATATTATTAATATCATTATTGGAACGTGTCTGTCCGCCTTTACGTCCTGCGTCTTCGCGGCTCATACCATCGGAGTCACTGCGGGACTTGCCGCCTTCTTCACCGATTTCCTGATAGAACTCTTTGTCGTGAGATTCAGAAGTGGATTCTCCACCCTTTTGGCCAATTTCCTGATAAAATTCTTTGTCATGATTATTCGAAGTTGCTTCGCCACCCAGACGTCCTGCTTCTTCTCTGTTCATTTTGTTATCATTATCATTTGCCATTGTGCTCACTCCTTGAAGTCATTTTGTAATATTCCATATAATGTAATATATTACAGTGTATTATTACCCTTTGCCCTCTGGCGTAAACGGCTATTCTGCTGTTATTTATTTTCGCGACTTTGTTCACATAAACCAGGATGCGCCTTCCAGACTAGCTGTACTGCAGATCTTCTCTATTTGTCCTGATTGTCGCCAGCATACCGGATCATACGACAAAAAAATAGCACCCTCGCGGATGCTATATGTAGTCTATTTGAAGTTAGTTGCCGAATGATTGCTACTAGCCTCGCAGGATTTCATGTTCATCATTCAGAACTTTTTGGAGAATTCCTCCAACAGTAGTTCTTGTATGACTTCCTGCGTATCCCGATCATGACTATGCACTAGCCCATTGCCATCATGCATTTCCTTGGCACGGTAAATGTCATCGCCTTTGAGAATAAACTTTTTGAGACCAATACAAACCATCCACTCCAGTGGGTAATGGCTGGTTAGACTAAGACTGGTAGGTACACTTAAATCCTCCAGTTCCTGCAAGCATGACTTCAGTACCTCCTCAATCTCTTCCTTGAATTCCTTGTGCACTCGGTATCTCTGGGAGATTACTTCAGCCCAGCTCATTTTTCTCACTCCTCCTATCCTGTCATCTATATTGATATTTCAATCTGTTAGCAATCATTCACCTGTATAAGTACCCATTGAATCTAACTTTACTGTAATTATTTCACTTTATTTAATTAATATATTACGTATAACCGTAATTTATAGTGTATTTTCCAGAAAATTCAGCCGTACAGGAACTACATATTCCTGAGGGCTGTACTCTCCTTCCATTTGGGATTGCAGCAATTTGACTGCCCACATCGCCATCGTCTGCTCATCCTGCATGATACAGGCGACACCCGGTAAGCCCGGATCATCAAATGAAATAATCTCGGTCTGCTCTACCCTGCCCAGCCTGTGCAAAGAAGCCAGCGTCAGATCTGCTGCTTCTGCCGTGAGTGCAAATACTGCCGTAATATACGGATAACGCTGCAAAAAATCAGTTACATACTCCTGCGCTCCAGCTGTTCTTAAAATATCCAGCGGTACGTGGCAGAGCAGATTTTTATCAATCGAAATATGCTGATCCATATAAGCATGCTCCAGTCCAAGTGTACGATCCTGAATCGCTGTATTCGTATTGTCCGGCGAGATCAAAGCAATATGCCGATGCCCTTTTTCCAGCAAATACGATACGGTCTGGTAGGCACCTGCAAAGTTATCCGAGGTTACCCGGTATGTCTCAATATTGCGTAAGTACCGATCCATGAATATAAAAGGAAACTTGTCCAGCGACAGCCTGAGCAGTGATTCGCTGTATTTCTCGTCCTCGGTTGGAAAAACAATGATTCCCTGCACATGACGATCCGTGAGCTGGCGAATCGCTTCCGTCTCATTAGTAGCGCATTCACGTGTAATATGGAGAATAAGTTGGTAGCCTGCCTGGTTGGCATAATACTCTGTATAATCGATCAGCTTCTGGATTACGCGTGTTTTCATAGTCGGAATAATCAGACCAATTACTGGAGCTGGAGCAGCATGCTGGTTATAGGGATAATAAGCGGTTCCTGTCTGGGTAGCTGTCAGAGGACGTGCTCCCGGCTCCAGCGACACAAAAGTTCCTTTCCCCTGAATTCGCTTGACCCAGCCTTCTTCAGCCAGTTCGATCATTGCATTTTTGACAGTGATTTTGCTGACCTGGTATTCTTCCATCATCTCCTGTTCCGAAGGTACACGGTCACGGTAACGCAGTTCACCGGATGTGATTTTTTGCTGGATATGCTGTTTGATCTGTTTATAAAGAGGAATCTTTTTCATTAACTACCACCTCATTTTCCTGAAAATAGAAATCCTATATGCTGGTACAAATATACGTTTATACGTGTTATCTATTAATTATTCTAGGGGTATACAACTCTCTCCTCCATTGCACGTTCATATTAGTGCTGACATTATCTTACAAAATGTTAACGCTTTCAATACTAAATTCATAGTTAATATAAAAATATATTTTTTATAAATTTATAACCAATTGATTATATAAATTATGGATGGTGCATTCTATAATACACGAATAAAGCGCTTACAATAATACATTGTTGGAGGTTGAATAATGAAAAAAACCGGATTCTTTTTATCACTGCTGCTTGTATGCTCGATTGGTCTTGCAGGATGCGGCAATTCCGGAGCATCTTCGGGCTCAAATGGTGACGCGGATGGCAAAGTAACACTCACAGTCACACACTATATGGTCGAGAAGCCCAAAGTCGATACCTTCAAAAAACTGACCGACACGTTTACCGAGCTTCATCCGAATATCAATTTTGATATCCAGGTTATGCCGGTAGACAAGTATAACGACAATATCAAAATGAAAGTGGCTGCCGATGATCAGCCGGATATCATTTTTGGACGTCCTCAGGGAATGGTCGATATTACCAAGTCCGGTGCCTTCCTCGATCTAACCAATGAATCCTTTATGAAACGGGTCAAACCGGATTACCTGCCCAATGTCTCCTATGATGGCAAAGTATATGGCCTGCCGATTGATCTGATGACCAACGCTGTTATTTACAATAAAGACCTGTTCAAAAAAGCAGGTGTAGAAGTGCCTAAAATCTACTCCGAGCTGGTCGATGTGACCAAAAAGCTGGAAGCCAAAGGAATCACGCCATTTGCCGCTTCCTGGAAAGATAGCGCTTCTTACATGAGCTTCATGTTCCCGGATATGTTCGGCAACCTGCTCAAGGATAACCCAGATTACCCTGGACAGATCATGTCCGGCGAGAAAAAATTCTCCGATATCCCGGGCTATCGTGATTTCCTGCAGCGTCTCAATGAACTGAGCAGCCATGCTAACAAAGATGCCAAAGATATCGACTATGACCGTTCACTGCAGTATTTCGCACAGGGTAAAGCAGCTATGGATATTATGGGCAGCTTTGCGATCGGTACGATTCGCAGTTACAATCCGGAAGGCAACTTCGGTGTCTTCATGTATCCCGCGACTGACAACCCGGATGAGAATGTAATGACTTATTCTACCGATGATACATGGATGATCGGCGCTAACTCCAAGCATTTGGATGCTGCCAAGCAGTTCTTCGAATTCATGGCTTCCGATGAAGGTGCACAGATCTGGGCAGATGGCGTACAGACGATCAGCACGATCTCTGACGATATCAAACCTAAGGAACAAGACCCGATTGCCAGCGAATTCCAGGAAATCTTCAAATCAGGTAAAGTGGTCAACAACCAGGTGAAACCACTCTGGTATGGACAGTATGATACTACCTTCGGACAGGATATGACGTTCTTCCTCGTCTCCGATCCGGCTACCCGCAGCGTCGATGAACTTCTGCAAAAAATGGATGATGATTTCGGTAAAATTAACCGGATGAATTAACTCTACGATCTACAGTATCAGGCGAATATCATTCTTCATGGATATTCAGCCTGATGCTACATACAAGCCAGACTATGTATTGGATTCCAATCCTGATGAACCATGGAGGTGAGCGTTATGACGCATAGAATTCGGGATGAATGGGTCAAGTTTACCTTTATCGTCCCTGCTCTGCTGTTCTTTGTATTGGTCGTGGTTTTTCCGTTTATACGCGGCCTGAATATTGCTTTTACCAACTGGGACGGTATTGCACCGACGTATGATTATGTCGGTCTGCGCAATCTGCAGCTGTTGTTCACCGATACTGAACTGCTCGATCCGATCAAGAATACGCTCCTGTTCACCGTTGTCACCACGATCTGTATCAATGTGTTCGGCCTTCTGCTCGCCGTGGCACTGAACACCAAGTTCCCCGGTGTCAATCTGCTCAAAAGCTTTATCTTTATGCCGATGGTTATCAGCCTTGTGCTGGCAGCGATTATCTGGCGCTACATTTACAGTGATATCTTCCCGATTCTATTCCAAACCGATGGCGGACTGCTCGGTAATCCGACGACCGCCATGATCGGGATCGCCATTATCTGTGTCTGGAAAGAAATCGGTCTTGCCATGGTGATCTACTATGCCGGACTGCAGACGATTCCCAAAGACATGTATGAATCAGCCCGCATCGATGGTGCCACCAGCTACAAGCAGTTTACCAAAATCACGGTACCCCTGCTGCTGCCGGCTTTTACCTATTGTATTCCGCTCTGGATCGGTACCGGACTGAGACAGTTCGATTATCCGATGGTCGCGACTAAAGGTGGCCCTGGTACCTCTTCCCAGACGCTCGCCATGTATGTCTATAACTATGAATTCCCTTATTTCAAAGCCGGCTACGGACAAATGGCAGCCCTGGTGCTGTTTATCTTTATCCTGATCGTAACCGTCATTATTACCAGCTATTTCCGCAGAAGGGAAGTGGAGTATTGAATACAACTCATCCAGCCGCTGCTGCTGTACAGCTACAGGAACCTCGTCCGCGCCGCAAATGGTCGCAGATTCTGCGTGTCGCTCTACTGTATCTGATCGCGATTCTGTTCCTGTTTCCCTTTTATATTGCAGTCGTCTACTCGATCAAGACACCGGTCGAGACAGCGCAGAGTCCACTAGCCTTTCCGACTCATATCGCCTGGTCCAACTATGCAGAAGCGATCGAAGCATCGAATTTCTTCCTCGCGCTGCGTAATAGTGTACTGACAACTGTTGGTACGGTAGCCCTGACGATTGCTGTCTGCTCGATGGCAGCGTATGTCATTGCCCGGAATAATACACGATTTTATAATTTCTTCTATTATCTGTTCATGTCCAGCATCATGCTGCCGTTCCAGGTACTGATGTTCCCGCTGTACAAAACATGGAGCGAACTCAGTCTGCTCAATACGATTCCGGGACTGATTATCGCGCTAACCGGGGTGCAAATCGGGTACTTTGCTTTTCTGTATGTAGGATTTATCAAGACCGTGCCCAAGGAGCTGGAGGAATCGGCTGTGCTTGACGGAGCGTCACGATACCGGACGTTCTACAGCATTATCTTCCCGCTGCTCAAGCCGATCAACTCGACGATTCTGGTTCTGAGTGCGCTTGGAGCATGGAATGACTTTGTCGTATCGATGATTCTGGTACAGAAAAAAGAAGCTTCTACACTGCCGCTGGTGCAGTTCCAGTTCTTCGGGGAATATACATCGCAGGTTAACATGGCGTTTGCCGCAATTATTCTGTCGATGATTCCGATCATGCTATTCTATCTGTTCGCACAGAAATGGATTATTGGCGGGGTAACTGCTGGAGCAGTGAAGGGGTAACAGGTACGTATTCGTATTCAAAATGGATTGTAGTTGCAATCTTATCAAAAACAAGAAAAAGCCGCTGTAGTACATAGCAGCTTTTTCTTGTTTTTCATTTGTTCTCATTTACTATGAATAGACTTACTATACTTATTGTACTTGGGATTTTGGAACAAAGTCTTCGCCAAATGATGAGCGCATCTGGGATTGCACCTGTACTGCTTCATTCACATTGGAAGCTGGTGCAACAATGTATAACTGTTCCGAAGATTCCCCTTCATCCAACCATTTGGCCGATCCCCATATATTGATATTCTCAAAATCTCGATCAAACCAGATTAGACCTTGGTTGGAGACCATATAAGGCGATTGATTAGATTGGTAGGTTAAATTAGCCTGATCGATATCATTCTTTTTCTCCGACACGATCATGTCCAGCATAGTATCCTGTTTGGTAAAAGGAAGCGAATCAATAACGACCGTGCCAGTAAAGCTGTCTTTTCCAAATAGAGGATGGGACATATGACCATCTATCCGGACAGAAGTTGTCCTTGCCGAATTGGGCTTACCTTGAACATACTGAATAGCAGAGCGAGTCACATGAATTTCTTTTGGGAATTTGTAAAAAATAAGAAGTGCTATAAATAATAAAGTTATAATAGAAAGCATCACGATTTTCTTCAGTATTAGCCCTTTTCTCTACTACGTAAAATGTAATACCGTATTCACTAAACCATCAGCAGCTTAGAACTTGTTCA
Organism: Paenibacillus shenyangensis; assembly: GCF_000346635.1. Lineage (NCBI taxonomy): Bacteria > Bacillati > Bacillota > Bacilli > Caryophanales > Paenibacillaceae > Paenibacillus > Paenibacillus shenyangensis. The sequence continues at coordinate 158,503 of NZ_AOIG01000011.1, read as the reverse complement.
TTTGTAAATTGTAGCTATTTAATTATCAAACCAGAAGATGATCCTTATTTCCTTATCACTGCGGATCAAATTTTTCTCTTTCATCTTTTCCAATTTCTCTATCAAGTCAGTGAAATTCAAATTAAGATAGCCATTCCATTCTTTGAGGATCAGTTCTTCATCGTCCGGCTTGCCACATCTGACATCAATAAAAGGCAACGCATATCTCTTTCCATCTGCCATCCATTCTTCATGTCTGGCATAATCTTCAGGGTGAACCCATCCTTGCAGCGGCATAATATCACCATATCCACTATCTTTTAATTCTTTAAGGGTATAGTGGGAGGCATGATGAAAATCTCCATTTCCTTTATTGAAATCATTATTAAAATCGATATCATAGTCATCTTCATATCTTCTTTTTATCAACTGATCCATAGCATCCGGAATACCCCTGGTAAAATCAATAGGCAGATAGCTCTCTTTGTCTCCATCTCCTCGAACTCCTGCTAGCAGAAAAAAAAGCCCATAATCACGAACCCCATGAAGCAGACTATCCCGAATGAATCCCTGGTCCTCTGTAACCATATATTCTGCCCAACCATCGCTTCTGTAAAAGGAGTCAATATTTATCCACTTTCCCCACTTGTACCCTTCACAAAATATTGTGATGTCGCATCCCATAATGTCATCCTCCCATTCCACCACATACTTTATTTGTGCAGCCAGAAATCTTACATTATTATGAAAGATGAGAATTATTTACATACCAAGTGAGGTGCAAAGCATGACATTTATTCAATCTTTATCGCCCCAACAGTCTCCACCTATGGAGCTACTGCTATCTGCCGATCCTTCACCTGCTATTATCCAAGACTATCTATCTCGCGGACAGTGCTATATTGCTCGCCAGGATCAGACCATCATCGGTGTGTATGTATTACTGCCAACGCGTCTAAAGACGGTTGAACTGGTCAATGTAGCGGTTGCCGAATCTCATCAAAACCAAGGAATCGGCAAGCAGCTTGTTCAACATGCGATCCAAACGGCACGAGAGCAGCAATATGATACGATAGAGCTGGGTACCGGTAATTCCAGTGTATCCCAGCTCGCTCTGTATCAGAAATGCGGATTTCGAATTGTCGGCGTCGATCCGGATTTTTTCGTCCGTCATTATGAAGAACCGATCTATGAAAATGGTATCCAGTGCCGGGATATGATTCGGCTAATGCAGGATCTACACAGTGTGCATAGACTGGAATAACGGTATGCATTAGTGCCTATTCCATATTCTCCGGTACCAGGAACAACAATAAAATTGGTATGCCATGTGATGCAAAGTAGCCTTATCAAGTGGCTATTTCTTCTTATTTAGAACATGGAAGTGATTTTACCAGTGAACTTGTCCACATCATACCAGCCATAAGTTGCCGTGTGGCTGGTCTCTGCATCATCCTGGACGACTTCGTATACATGTACTGTATATTTGGTAGACGTCTCGGAATCAACTTCTACATAGAGATAAGAAGATTCAGCAATCTTGTATTTCTTGCGTACCAGCTGAATAGCCTGCTCTTCAGTAACTTTTACAACAGGCTGCTTGCCTATGTATAGATTCTGATCGTACATACCAATCGATTTGCCCAATGATTCGCTGATGCTACGTGCCGGTACATACGTGGTTCCCTGATAGATCAGTGCCTGCGTACTACCTTTGGAACTTCCGTCCACAAACATACTGATTTTCTCCTTAATCGCCTGTACGTGTACATCCTGGGCAGCTACCACTGTAGCGCCTGTGAGCAGAGAGCCTATCGCTATACCTATGACTAATCCTTTAACTTTGTCTTTCATAAATTAAATCCTCTTTTCCTACTAAAATAAACTACATTGGTATTGTATCAAAAAATAACTAACTCATCATTGAGGTGACTATTATGTCTGCACCTGACCCTATGTCCCCATCCGATCTGAAATTCCCGAACAGTATCTTCAATATTAATCGCGAGTATATGCCTGCTCTCTTATCTGCTATAGGAACAGATCTGCAGGACGAGATCGCAGAACAGCTCGCCGGGAAAGATTATGCGCTATACCTCATTCTGGCTGTAGAAGCTGCGCAGAAGAAAGCTGCTGAACTGGCACCGATAACTTCGAAATGGTCTCTTCCGTGGTCTCATCCATTATCTATGGATCTATCGCTCTGTTCGATTGATTGTGCGGAACAATGTCATATCGAACATGGTCACTCGCTGATCTTCTGGTTCTACTCCGAAGAGGGTCCTGAGAACTGGATGGATGGCTTCAGCGACCATTTCTATGATATCACAGTCGAGGTTGATGCCGACCTGCTGACGATTCGGCGCGTATCCGGACCGAGCCGTTGACGCTGACTGTTCGCCGCATAGCCCGACCACTTCGCTAATGCTGGCTATCGACTATATATGCGAATCGGGCTGTCAACGCTGGCCATTTGTAGCAGCAGCCAATCATACTGTACAACATAACGGTTAGCTACCTATTATAGTAACCCGAACAAACCCATCTCTATACAGTGATATTACCAAGCTAAACAAACGACCTATCAAACAACTCGATTGACAATTTCAAACGAAAATGCCGGGCAGAAGGTATTCCTTCTCCCGGCATTTTCGTTTCACTTGAGCTTCAGGACGATATCCTGTTTGCTCTATCGTTACTTTATCTGCTTGGCTGTTCAGTAATTCTCATTCACAATCCATTCAGCGTCGGCATCATCTGCGCGGTAATGGGTCAGCAGCTGATTCATCGCATGTCGAATTGCTGCTTCCGGGCTATGCTGTCCCGGCTGCTCCAGTACATCCGGCGCCGATTGCTTGCCCGGCTGGTAAAAGTGGCTCACATCATGGAAATACTGTCCACTGCGATCCTGTTTGATGCGGATAGCTACCCGGCTCTTGCCCAGCTTGGCGTGCTGCAGCCAGATCTCCCATTCTCCGACAATCGTATAATAATCTATAATTTGCTCATAATCTGCGAATAGTTCGATAGGTTGGCTCATGTTCGCACCTCCGTTGATTTGTGACAGTCTGCTGGTTTCACGCAAGTATATTACCCACTACTCAGCATCTGTTCCCCTTTGCGGATGACTCATATTATAAAAGCCCCCGCAAAAGGAAGTCAAATTCCGCGCATCCTGTCACACTTGAGGAACGACTGCCTATGCTGCCAATCTTCATCTTCACTGCAGACTACTTCACTGCTGCTCCTTGGGTATACGCACGAATATCATCAAAATAAAGCGTACCCGCAGGCACATCGACATCTTCCGCTTTATTCACATAGATCGAGAACATACGGATATCCCGCAGCGCATCTGCATCCATTTTCTTGCCAGCGTTCGCCGTATCCCATGGGGCAGGCTTGAACTCGCTAAATGGGATCTTCCCCACGCCTGCTTCTGTACTACGGAGTGACGGATACGCTTCGAAAGAAGTTCCTCCTGCATTGATCTGAATCACAAGCTTGTTGCCACTGCCATCCGGCTTCAGCCAGAATTGCAGCGCATCTGTTCCCGACCAATCGGCCCCCCGCATATTCAGCGATTCGCCGGTATAGCCCTGAGCAGCCAAGGTATAGTCATATTTCAGACCATAGCGTCCATCCTGCTTGTTCCCGGCGTCCAGCGAGATGGTATTGGGATCGCCTGCCGGGGTATAGGCATTATCCAGCAGTTCATTGCTTCCTTTGTACGTCTCAAAAGTATCCACAACCAGTGGATCGACGCTGCCGTCACTATCGCTTACATAGACCTGAATCGTTTGCGTAAGCACCTGTCCATTTTTGAGATAAGCTTTGACGGTCAGCGGAGTACCGTCTTCTTCAAGTGCAGCATCCGGCTGCCAGCTGGCGGTATAATACATTCCCTGACGATCACGGGTGAGCTTGTGCTCGGTCGCATCGGTACGCGTCTGGTAAGTCACCCGGTCTATTTTGGCATCCAGAATTCGCACACGAAGTGTCGACGGCTTACTTAGCCGTACCGTCTCATTATTGGTCGGGGAGACAATATGCAGGAACGGCTGCTCCTGCTTTGTTTTCACCCGTAGATCATATGGCTGTGCAGCCTGCACTTCCCGGTCAAACGCTGTATACGGATCCGCGTAAAAGTCGGTAAAATCCGGCAGCAGCTCATGGTCACCGAGTCCATTCGGCGCATTGCGATACGGTACGAAGATCGAATCGGTACCAAAGTTCGCCCAGGTCAGCATATAGGTCAGCTTGCTCGCTTCGGGATCCTTTTTGAGTGTAGACAGCAGCCGGGTATAGAATTGCAAGTCTTTGGTACCTGTCGGCTTCACATTGGAATAGCCGAACTCTGTCAGTGCCGGCACTTTGCCTTTCTCCTCTGCCAGCTGGACGACCAGTCGTGCATCTCTCACCACATTGTCGTACCAGGTAGAGGTATTGCCATCATAGTAAGCATCCAGGCCAAGAATATCTACATAGTCATCTCCCGGATAAGTCGCCAGGTACGTCTCCCGGCTATCGTTAAAAGGAACATTCGGCGAGAAGGCATACAGGAAGTTATGTACCCCTTTGACATCCCGCAGATATTCAACGGTATAGCGATAGATCTCGATATACTGTTCGTTCGTCCGGTACGGCGCACCCCACCAGAACCAGCCTCCATTCTGCTCATGGAACGGACGGAAGATGACCGGAATCTCTTCACCACGATCATCCTTTAGATGCAGGGCAAAGTCCGCGATTTTATCCAGAAATGCATTGTATTCTGCGTGTTTGTCCCCACCCGGCAGGATATGACTGATTACATTGCCCTTGGTATCGTAAAAGTCGCCGCCAGTCACAAAGTTCGGCATATGCGAACTCAGTGCCAGCACGCCACCCTGCTCATAAGCCGACTTCATCACCCGTACCAGCTCATCCCGACTCTGCTCTGCCTTACCGCCGTATATGCCCGGCTTCTCCTTGCCTTCCAGACTGAGCGTATCCCAGCCAAACATCCCTGGTAGATCACCGACCGAATTCTTCACCTCCGACTGGCTGCCGTCATGGGCAGTAATAGCGATACCCTCGGTCGTCGCATGCTGGTGACCGAAGATGATTTCCTTGCCCTGCAGCTGATCCAGATAAGCAAATAGTGAACGTGTAGAACGGGTAGCATTGTGATCGGCGAGGTTAACGGTGGGTTGCCTGGACTTGCTACTCTCGGTGATGGTTGGCGTGGATGAAGTACTGCCGGATTCTGCCATGGCGGAAAGAGTAGGTGTGAACGCCAGCATAGCGGTGAGAATACCAATCGTAAACGGTCTGAGATTGCTCATTTACATCACTCCTTGGAATAATATAGGTATAACGAACCGAACATCTGCATACGGAAGGAAAGGCTATACGGTAAATCTTCCAAACAGATAGAGCGCTTACAAAAGGAATATAACAAACTTTATTCGTTTGCTAAATACGATAATAGGGAAATAAATACTGCTTTATCCTAAAATGCAGAACCTACTAATTGATGCATCGATAAAAAAGCCTCTGGCTGTAACTTCGCCAGAGACTCTGTTCTTGTATCGTTTTATTTGATAGAGAGATGAATTAATAACGGTATTCCATACGGCCCTGATACCAGCATTGTCTTTCATTGCCGTAGGTAGAATATTGATATGAAGTAAGTGTACCGATGTAACCTTTACCATCATCATGTACAATTGTTCCACACGCCTGATTGGAGGCTACCAAACGGGTAACACTGTTGGTCCAATACCAATCAGCGGCAGCAAATCCGGAAGTGGCTGGTAGTAATAAAGCCAGGGACATAACAGATGCAATTATTTTCTTTTTCATTCTACATGTCTCCTCTCATTATTAAAATCCTTTCTACCGTATCACATAATCCATAATTTGTAAAATTAATGAGGTAAATGGAAATAATCCATTCATCTTTACTCCTCTTCTTTATAGATATTTTTTTGACATTTCTACCTTCCACTGCTATTTTCAAATAACTACGTTTTTCGGAGGATTAACTCTATTACGTAGAATTACAACAAGGTGGTGCTCACCATTTATTTATTAAAAAACAAATTAATATACATCATCTTACCAATGGCTCTAACGCTTGTTGTATCAGGCATCGCTTATCACTATCAACAACAAAGCAGCGATCTACAAGAGAAAATAGACCGGGAATTCACTTCTCAAATTGGCTATCTACAGCATCAGCTGGAGCGATCACATGCAGATTCTATTACAGAAAATCTGTATATGCTGCAAAATCACGCTTCCAAAGCCAATGCCTTTTCCAGATTAACCTCTTACTATATTAATCAGCCTCAGATCAATGCACTGACCGGACTGCTGGAGAGTTTCTTTGCCAACTATACAGCGGAGAAACGTAGTATGACGGATACCCAGATGCAGCAGTTCATAGCTGGCCTGGATCAGGTAGGCCGGGAGCCGGATAATTTCGAAGCGATCGAAAAGGTTAAGCTGCTGTTAGTGAATATCGATAGCAAATGAAGGTTTATAAATAAAATGCCGGCTGCCCTGTATGGGTTCCGGCATTTTTGTATTTATGTTGGGGTTTATTTTTTGCCTTTACTTAGCTGCTGCTGGATCTTCAATGATCCGGCTGGATGTGGAAAGGCTACATAACGATCAGACCTGGATATTGGCGAAACCGCAGCAGATCCTCCATCGCTCGCTGCTCTTCGTGGAAGACGCCTAAAGTAAATACCGACTCGACCATGCCGACTCCAGTATAAACAGACAGAACAGTTTCGGTGGTTAGGATGATGGCTTTGACACAGACTTTGCCGTTTTGGCTAATGATCTACATATGTATTCGCTCTTATATCTCTTTCATACAACACAAGCTACCTAAATCCCTCTAACAGAGCAGGATGTAGGTAGCTTTTTTATATGCATTTTTTTTGGAATTTAAAGGTAACAATTATACAATGACAAAATTTATGCTGATTATCTCTCCTATCTTTTTTCACTTCATCCTACTCTCCTCATCCTACTCTATAAGATTCATAGGTGACTATTTCTCGCTAACTAGGAATGTATAAAGAAACTGTAAATGAACTGGTAAATCCTCCCTAAAACCGCCTTTCAAAGCCCATTTGCAAACCATAATCACACACTTTTTTAATAATTGGATAATTTATACACTAAAGTAAAATATAAGTTGAAAACGTTCATAAATCAGTTATAATCAACTCGAAATCACCTATTCGCAATCCAATACAAAGGAGACGATGCAATGAAGTTAACTTATGTTCTTTTGAGGACAATAATCATGCTCTTATTATTCAGCTGGGTATCCCCGGAACTCAGTTCTTCCGTCAATGCTGCCGGTACACCGCAGCCCGCTGAAGATAGTTCATCCCAACCAGGTACACGATCGACCGGAGGAGGTGGCATGTGTTTTCCTTATCTGACCTCCGATTCAGCGGATGCAACTACCACTACAGATACATACATAACACCGGACACGACTGTCTCTCCTCCTTCCTCCCGTTCTACAGTGGCTCCCCTGCCTGTTAACACCTCCTACGGAACAGCTATCGAGCTGACGCCAGGAGTACCGATTGAAGGTTATCTTCCTCCGGATGATCAGGATTGCGTCTGGTTCCAGCATGCACTCTATTACAAAATCACCGTCACCAAGACACAGAAGATTACTGCTCTGATGCTCGTTCCGCCGGGTCTGGATTACAGTATGTATCTGGAAGGCACGGCTTCTTTTCGACACAAGGGTCCTTATGACCAGCTCAGCTATGTCGCCCAGCCGGGAACGTACTATCTGCGCATCTCCGAAGGACATACGCGTGGCAGTCTCACTCAACCGTTCAATCTGAAAGTCATGCTGTCTGACAAGTTCGATGATTATGAACGGTATTCCGACGACAGTTCGGCGACAGATGCCTATTACCGGGGACCTTCGGTGCAGACGATAGACAATCTGTATGACGAAGATTGGAAAATGTTCGGTCTCGACTACCCGGGTACCATCACGGTTCGCCTGGATAACCCTTCTTCCAAAGGCGTATACAAAGTCGAAATCTGGGACTGGGAAGACAATGTGATTGCCACCATAAAGCAAAATGAGACTAAAATCTTGCGGCTGCCGGTCACCTCGTATTTTGTTCGTGTCTATGCCCCGTCCAAGTACGATCCGGATGTGCCTTATACATTGACCATGGATACCAAATATGATCCACGACCTGTCTGTGACTGGGATGAGGAAGAACCATGGAAATGGGTATGTACCGGGCCTTGATCAAATAAAGGAAAAGAATCCTGCCTCCACAAAAACCAAGTGGCTAAAAGCAAAAATGGTAAACGCCAAAACATTAAAGGTAATAAATTCTGATCTATATTCCAACTCCTAAAGGGGATTATTCGATGAAATCAAATCCATTCCTATCCAAAATTATGGTTGCGCTGCTGGTAGTCAGCTGGGCTCCGGGAACACTGGGATCGCTCACATCTGCCGCAGGTCTGGATCAACCAGATACTGGCACGATCGCTACAATCCCTGCCGATCCGATTACCAATTCGCTTCAGCCAAGCAATGTGTCAGTACCTGTGTCTGAACAACCAACAGCTGCTGCCGCCACCTATCTGACCAGCAGCCTGCCTACTCTGCCTCCCGCTGTGGTGACGCCACCTACCAATACGACCAGAGAAACTGCGATTGAGATCAAGCCCGATACTCCCATCGAGTCCTATCTTCCTCCAAGCAGCTCGGATGGCCATGGGAATTACAGCGGCGGCGCTCTGTATTACAAAGTCACATTAACAGAAAGACAGAAAATGACGTTCATGATGCTCATGCCGCCAGGAATTAATTACCATATGTTCATGGAGTCCACTGCCGGATTCCGCAGCAGTGGTCCTTACCAGCAGCTCAACTATGTCGGCGGACCGGGAACATATTATCTGGAAGTTACCGAAGGTGGTACGCCCGGCAGTCTGACAGTGCCATTCAACCTGAGACTGGTGCTCAGTCCAAAAATCGATAACTATGAGCAGTATTCCGACGATTCCTTTGTCACGGAAGTATATGATTGGGGTCCGACACGCCACACGATCGATAATCCTTTTGATGAGGACTGGAAAGCATTGAATATCCCTGAAAATGGTAAATTAACGTTGTCTCTGGACAATCCATCCAACTCCAAAGGCGTATACAAAGCAGAGTTATATGATCAAAACTCCAGGCTCATCGGAACTGTCTATCAGAATGCACCAAAAACATTTGATATTCCGATGAATGGATACTATACCCGCGTCTATTCTGCCAAAGGCTCTTACGATCCGGATGTGTATTATACGCTAAGCCTGGATTTCAAGACGCCTCCAAAGCCAGTCTGTGACTGGGATGAAGGCGACGTTTGGGTATGCACGTGGCCTAAATAAAGAGAGATGACGCACCTTATCGCACTTGTTATGAATCATAAGCACATCTGCCTTTATCCCAAATCGCAAAGGAGCTTACCTCATGAAATTCAGACCGTTAATGCTCAAAACAATAACAGCTCTGCTGCTGACCGCCTGCATGCCTATGAGCAGTCTGGCTGCTGATGCCGCTGGTTCTTCTCCGGCACCTGCGCTACAGCGTACCGCCCAGACGAATACAGTAACCACACAGGGCGATGTATCCGATTGTCTGCCGTATTCCAACCCGGTGGATCCACCCGGTGATGATACGGTATCCGTAGATACGTATTCGACTGACTCATCCTTGGCTGCTCCTAGTATGAAAAAGGGAACCGCGCCTCCTCATATGCCTACCAATATATCTTCAGAGTCTGCGATTGAGGTGAAACCGAACACCCCGGTAGAAGGATACCTGCCTCCGGATATGCCAGGCTGCTTTTTCTGGCCAGGTGGTGTGTGGTACAAAGTAAAAGTCGACAAACCCCAGAAAATTACTGGCCTATTGCTGACCCCACCGAGTCTGAATTACAACTTGTATATCTATTATGAACGTTCCGGGCCAGCGGATGTGAATGCAGTCGCAGTGTCTTACCGGAATAAAGGCCCTTACCAGCTGGTCAGCCATGTTGTAGAGCCTGGCACTTATTACTTTTTCATTACCGCGAACAAAACGGATGGCAGTTTTACCCTGCCCTTCAATTTCAAAGTGATCTTAACGGACACATATGATAATTACGAGAAATATTGGGATGACGGTCCCACTACGGAAGCCTATCTCGCAGACCATTCCAATCCTATGATGCACACGATTGACAATCCATTTGACGAGGACTGGGATTCACTGACTTTTGATGTAGAGGGAACTTTTACAATTAATCTTAATAATCCATCCAAGAAGAGCGTATATAAATTGGAAGTCTTGGATATGGCAGAAAACGTAATCGAAACCGTGTATCAAAATACAACCAAGACGTTCCGATTGCCACTCGATAATTATCACACACGTGTCTTTGCACCGAATCCATCCAAATATGATCCGACTGTGCCTTATAGCCTTTCGGTGAATTTCAAGCCTGATCCGCAGCCAGTATGCGGATGGGATGATGACAAACCGTGGAAATGGGTGTGTACCTGGCCTTGATGTCGATAGGATTTTATAACAAGAGCAACTATTAACAAACAAAAACACGCTGCTGCCATTGGCTTTAGCGTGTTTTTGTTTTTAACTGTATACCGTAATTTTTACAATAACGTTGTATTTTAGATAAGGCATTCATAGTCTTCTTACCACAAACTAATCGAAGATAGATAACCCTCATATGAGGATATTATTAATGATTCTTTTCAACAGCTATCCATATTGACAATTGGTTATCTTGGATACTCCTGTTTGCCTTCCCATGTAACAGTTCCATTTTCAAATTTGTACTTCTCTTCATATGGAGCATTGACAATAGTCGTATTGCTAAAGGAAACTTTGCCGATTTTGGCACTTCCCCATACACCTGCCGGGAATTTAGTAGAATTGCGGCTAGTGTTTCCAGTGAAGGTTATATTGTCGATTACTATACTGTCCGAATCAGCAGAGTATCCTCCATACACGAGCATATCCGCATGACCACCATCCGGCTTCAATGCTGCACTATCCAATGTATTATTAGTAATCGTAACGCGATCTACGGGCTGGGTTATATACTGCTTATCTTTACCCGCTTCTGTCGCAATATAGATTCCTGCCATCTGTGTACGCTGAATAGTATTAGCCTCGATACGTACATCATGACCACCCACTACAGAAATCCCCCGAGTATTACCATCACTAACCTGATTATTCAAAATACGAACATCATACGTAGCTTCCGGATTGCCTGCCGCATCCAGATCATCGCCGTAGCTGACTACAGCAATCATATCATCGCCTACATTCTGAACAATATTTTGTTCTACAGTTACATTATGACTGCCGCCTGTCGTATGGATACCATCGGCATTCGTATTTTGTACAGTGTTGTTGGTAATTGTTCCTCCGGCAGATCCGCTCACATAAATACCGGCGGTACTGGCTTTATTCACTATTATATTGTCGACTGTAAAATCGGCTGCATTTCTGACAGTAATGCTATTTTTCTCATTCTCGCCGTTTCCACGAGGGACTACACTTTGATACTCATGCTTCAGGTTGCGGATCGCTGGATTGCTTCCTGTAAGATCTATCGAACCGCGCTCGGGATTGGTCGATAGCAGGATGGATTTTTCCTTGCTTGCACCCTTTAGCGTAACACCGTTAACTGTTACGATATCACTCAGCTGGAAAGTACCAACTGGTACATATACGTCTTTGCCCTGTGTGCGTGCAACTGCGATAGCCGCATTAACAGCAGCATAATCGTCTTTGCCATCATCGGCTACAGCGCCAAATTGTACAATCGACAGACTCTGATCATCTGGTACATCTGCTGTTTCGGTAAAAGCTATCGTCGGATTCCAGAGCGTATGGTCAAAGCTGATCGAGCCGACTTTGTTAACCACAAAGTGAATCGCTGTTCCTTTTTGCACAGCAATCTGGCTTACACCGGTCGGTGTTACGCCTGCTGTAGACTGGACTTTTTGGCTCCAGAGAGTTGTATTGTCTTTGCGGATACTCGCGAGAATACCATCTCCATCGGCACTTCCTTTTTCTATAGCCCCGGTGATGGTGATCGTTCCGTTGGCTGGTGCAATCCAGGTACGGACAGCATCGGCATCGTTACCCGGATGCTGTGCATTCGCCGATACCCATGGATAGGTGCCACCGTTATCCCAGCGATTGCTCGCCGCCTGATATGTAAGCTTGCTGTATGTGGTTCCTGATGCTTTCTCATATTGCCAATGATTGGCACCCTGGGTGGAACTGTAATTGGTAGACGCCTGGTAGTTCACAATATCGGCTGCGGATATCGTTCCTGTCACACTTATCAATCCCAGTCCCAGTGATGCCATACTTGCAGCTATCCATTTGGTGTTCATATGCAATTGAATACCTCCCATTAGTATATTAGTTAATAATGTGAATTATATTAACTTTCCATTATTAACCTTTTATAGGAGGTATAGAATCTACATAAACTGCTTTTCTCAGTGGCGCTGTCCAATATGCTCTGCCCAGGATTGACGATCCAGTACATAGTGATGATATTCTTCGCCTTCGATGTGGATGATATCCCGCAAGGTGAATCCGGATTTTTGGATGACCTGGCAGGATGCGATATTCTCGGTCAGTGCTACCGCATTGAGCAGTGGAATCTTGGTATTTGCAAATAAATACATAATCATGCCCTGCACAGCCTGTTTTGCATATCCTCTACCTCTGTAATCTCTGGAAATAGCATATACAATCTCCCGGTTCGGTGAAGGCAGTTCACTCTTGATCCCTGTACAGCACCAGCCGATTAGCTCACCTGTATTTTTGGAAAAAATCGCTAGACGCAAGTATAGATCCTGTACATCTTCACCGCTTAGCACTGCATTGAGAAACTGTCGATTCTCGGGAATCTCATAGTGGACCAGCCAATCTGCCCGTACCTCTTTGGGAACGTTCCAGCCGGGAAGATACCCATAGATTTCGGGTTGCCATGTCAGCGTATGCAGGGCATCCAGATCCCCAGCTCGGAACTCCCGCAAAATAATATCTTCACCATCTATAATCAACACATCTTCTTTGGGAACAAAACGATTATTTATATACATCATCAGCATCACTCTCCTTACTTTTGGTTAATTACCATATTAAGTAAACGATGATAAAGCAGTCAATGTTGCACTTTGGCATCGATTAAACCAAAAAGACATCCTGTTTACGGATGTCCCAAGGTAGTATTTGCTGCATGCACAGCAGACTTGCTATTTAGGATTTATTTTACTTCTTTCTCAGCCTGTTCATTCATTTCGAGTCCAGTAATCTTCTCTGCCAGAATCTTGCCTGCAATGGCGAGGGTTGCCATTTTGAGTGAGAAGCTGGACAGCATCTCCTGCTGGGAACCGGCGTTATCGCGTAGCGCACGGCCTTCCTCGCGGGCCAGCTCCATCGTATAGCTGGAGGCATCTTCCTGTTCATCACAGAAATGATTGTAGATTTCGCCGAGTGTACGAACCTCCAGCTGTCCTTCAATCATCGCCTGTATGGTGGCAATTGGCAGGACCGGTTTGAGATTGCAGATCATGATCAGATAAGCGATATGCGTGCGCGAATAGCGCTTTTTCACAGTAGGCGGAATGACTTTTTGTTTGACATAATTATTAATCATTGATGGAGTAATCAGCTTGCTGCCCGTATCTCCGGGGAACTGGCGAAACTGCCCTTCCAGCAGCGCGACCATCTGATCCATATACAGTTCAATCTGGGGCAGCTGCTCCCAGCGGGGAAACCGGTAATTAATCTTGGCTTCGCCCCATTCCTTCAATTCATCCAGAAGGGGGTAGTGCATTGTCGGTCGTTTCATTGGATTCTCCTCCTCGTAGGAATATTCAGGATATAGATTCATTATGTATACGACCCTGTTCACCTGATTGCCACGAATTAAGCGTATAACGTGTCTTTTGTTATAGCGCTGCGATTTTCTTTCTATTATAACGGATATACTGCCTTGCAGTAACTTGATATCATTCTAATCTGCTTGCATCAAGTTTGTAATCAACATCACATGTGGTTATAATAACTATATCACAAGGTTTTGCACTACATATGTATTTTTTGCAATATTGCACCTTTAATTATTGCAAAGCATATGCTCACAATCTTTGGAAATAGCGGCTAGCTAAGCTGGTTTTCAGGGAATTGTTGAATCTTCTATGAGAAAGTAGTGATTTATTATGAGAACAATCGCCTGGGTAACCGACAGCACCGCAATGATCGATCCTGTATTTGCAAGCGAGAATCATATTTATATCGTTCCGCTTTGCCTGATTGCAGGTGATGAAGTATATCGTGAGAACATCGATATTACCGCTGAACAATTTTACGAGAAGATGCGCATCCATGACCGTGTAGGTAGCTCTCAGCCGCCGATCGGAGAATTTATAGAATTATATGAACAACTCAAGGATCAATACGATGATATTATTGCTATTCACTGCTCATCCGAACTAAGTGGAACCTACAACTCCTCCCTGCAGGCTGCCGAGATGGCCGAAGTGCGTGTCATCGGTATCGACTCCAAAGTCGGTGCATTCCCACTGCGCGAGATGGTTATGCAGGGCATCGAGATGCAGCAACAGGGCATGACAGCAGCCGAGATCAAGGAACAGATCGACGGTATGATTCAGGAAATGTCCTTTTACATGATTCCGGCCAGTCTGAGCCAGCTTCATCGCAGTGGTCGTGTATCTGGCACCCAGCTGATGATCAGCCAATTGCTGTCGATTCATCTGCTGCTGCGCTTTGAAGAAGGTAAAGTCATTGTGGAAGACAAGATCCGTACGATGAAAAAAGCCAAGCTGCGTCTGCTTGATATCCTGAAAAAAGATGTGGAGCATATTCGCGATGTATGCATTATGCACGCCAACAATCTGGAAGGTGCTTTTAAGCTCAAAGAAGAGATTGCGCATCTGGCACCGCGTTTGCAGATTGAGATTGCTTCCTTTATCCCGGTGGCAGGTATTCATGCGGGTGAAGGTACACTGGCTCTGGCATGGATCAAGAACAATTGGAGTGCGATCCAGCGTAACACCCTGTCGGCTGCACATACTACAGCCTGATTGGACAGGAAATAACACGAACATTAGCTGCGGATCAATGGATAGTTGATTCAGCAGCATTATAGATTGAGTATTTGCTATGGTTAGCTTGTAACTATTACCTCATTATCGAACAATCTATTTTCTAGTGAGCTGCAGACAAGAATAGATGAGTAGTCATTAGGTATAATCATCGGTCTAACCATGCAAAAGGCTTCCACCCTAATCGGATGGAAGCCTTTTTTCTTTTTATAGACTCTTATACATGCTGATCGAATTTTGCTGTTTGAATAGGTGGTTACCAGAATAACATTGAATAGTTGAGATCGTAAGATTATTATATCGCTGATTATCCAAGACCAGCCTTTTAATAATGAGAACTGCTGCGTTTTTTCTTTTTCTTCTCTGCTTTTCTTTCTTGTTTGTTCACTTTTGCCTGTCGTCGCTCCTCTTTTTTGCGCTCATATTCTTCACGCTGGTTTTTCTTTTTCCAGTTTTCTTCCTTGTCCTGTACATGAATCTTTTCCTGCACACAGATCATCATAATGACCTGCAATGGATTGATCGCTGGGTGCTTGCTTAATTTCTTGATCGTATATGTATTATTCATTCCCGACTGTTTGGTAATACTGTACTCCTGCTCATGCCGAGTATTCATGAATTCGATATTTGTGTTAAAGGGCATGCGAATTAGGGAGGTACTGCCGATCTTTTGCTTGTTGCGATCCAGCAGCTGGAATGAATATCCCGACTTAATCAAAGGTCCTCTTAGCTGTTCCTTCATATAACCGACCGTCGCCCCGCTGCTATCTTTCATTGTACCCAGACGGGCAAGACCCAGCATACCACGGCGAAGATGCTTTTCGACAAGCAACTTTTTTCCATTCGCATCTGACAGGGTGAACCGGTCTCCCGACCTTTTCAATCGAACCATATCCATTCGTGCGACAGGCTCATCATTTACGTATACCCTGTAAATAAAGCTTCCATCCTGATCTGTCTTTAATACAATCGTGTCCGCTTCGCGGATCACTTTGGCGTAATCGCGCGATGGGTCCCCTTTGAAGTTAGGAACCGACTGGCGGGTAAAAGTGTGTGCTCCGCATCCACTTAGCAGCAAAGCCAGTATAATGATACATGCTGTCCATCTTTTCAATACCTTCTTCTCCTTAACATGTATTCTAGTTCTCAGGAACTATATTCATTATAATCCTATTTCTGTATTTGCCCATGTAATAAATGTCATTTTATCAAAACGTTATGACCTGTCTGCTTCGTCTATACTGTATAGATATCCAAAAGGGGGAACCATCGTGACTGTATCCAAAGCAGACACCGAGCTGCATACTTTGTCGGTAGATGCAGATTATGCCTGCGAAGAAGAACGATTCTACCAGACGGTGCTGTCTCACCGAAACCAGCTCTACCAGATTGCCTGTAGCTATCTACGCAATAAGGAGGATGCGCTGGAAGCCATCCAGGAAGCAACTTTCCGGGCATGGAAAAAGCGTAAAATACTCAAAAATCCGGCAGCTTTCAAACCATGGATCATTCGTATTCTGATCTACATATGTATTGACGAACAGCGCCGCCGCAAACGCATCTCTCCTATACCCGAGCAGATGCCTGAACCGTCTGTGCAGCTGGATCACCGGCGCATGCAGATGCTGTCGGTGCTGGAGAAGATCAAGCCCAAATACCGTCATATCCTGCTGCTCCGTTATTACAATGACATGACCGTCCCCGAGATCGCCCGTATTCTGGACAAACCAGAAGGCACAATCAAAACCTGGCAGCACCAGGCACTCAAGCAGCTGCGCAAGCATATGGACAAACAGGAGGATTGGTATAATGAAACATGATGTGGAACAGATGTTGAAGCAGGATGCAGAGCAGCTGCGCACTGAACAGCCTCCTGCAGGTGACTTCGAGCAGATCCGGGCGATTCGTGCAGGGATGCAGCAGCCTGCAAGACGTACGCATACGTTAGGAAGAGTCTTAAAGAGACGCTCGTCGCGTGTAGTGGTCAGTACAGTTGCAGCTGTAATGGTCATTGCTATTCTTCTGGCGGGAGTCAATCAGTGGAGTCCATTGTTTAAGACCTCAGCTCTGTCGGAAGAAGAGCAACAAGCGAATGATAACTGGGGAGATCTGGAACCTTTCCGGGAGTTATCCAGTCATATGAATATCTATGATTCACTCAATTCAGCTATTAAAAATAACTATATTCAGCGAACGAACACATCGGTTACACAGAATGGACTTACGTTTACGCTGCACGCCTTAACCGCGGATCGCCAGAAAATCATCTATTTCTTCACTATTGAGAGTCAGGAAAATTTAACTGTTATGGCTCCCAGTATATCCCGGTTTATCAGTCCGGATGATCGTCATGTAATTAGTGAAGGCAGTAGCATATGGGGAGGCGCTTTTCCGGAAAATCCCAGACTATATAAAGGAATGGGTATGATTCGACTAGAAGAAGGACAAGCTTTTCCTCACAAAATGATTGGACGTTTTCAGCTTCGAACCACAAAAATAGACTTTTTAAATCATCATAATCTGGAACTTAAAAAAAGTGACATTAACATCATGCCTATATTCAAGATCCCTTTTGATTTGGCTCCACAATTCAGTCTTCAAGAACCCAAAATATATTATCCAAAGGATTTAGTTTATAAATGGAGTAAAGGCACCTTAAAAGTAACCAAAGTAGAATTATCACCATTATCTACTAAGATTAAAATAGTGCTTGATCCTGTAGCTGCTAAATCGGATCCTTACCCGGTTTTCCCCAACCTTTATTTATTAGCTCAAAAAGGTGGAAAACGCACGCCTCTAGACAATCGTTCCGGCGGAAATTCAGGAGGCACAGCAGATGATGGCAGTTTCGAAATAGAATATGAATTTGGAAGTGACCTACTATCACAACCCGATACTTTGCAAATTGCATTAGCAGATGGGCAAAAGCATACATTAAAGCTCCGCTAAGATCTAGAAGCAGAATGCTACATCTTTGGATTTAATCTTTATGATCGCCATTTATAATATCTAATCCCAGGATCTTTAGGCTTGATCGGAGAACATGTTGTTATTCTTTTCTGAAATGAATACTGACTTATTCCTTGCCTGATAAATACAGAAGCTTGTCATATAACTGAGCCCTATAATATCGTTCATCTAATGTCTCAATCACCCTCTTCCTAACAAAAAGAGCGGTTCCCCGTGAGGATACCGCTCTTTTTGTTATACATATTATTATTGTACGATCCATGACTCAGCCATCCCTATTTACTCATTCTGTTATCGCCGCTTGCGCTGCTCAAAGAACTCGCATTCTGATCTATCATAATACTTCATATCACTAATATCCGCCTGAACTACAATCCGGTTCTCATCAAAACGCACAATCTTCACCGAAGATTCTATCAAATCATCCCCGCGGAAAATGCGCAGAACCGACTGCTGCTCCATCGCATCCTGAAAATCATCATCGGTCTCCAGTCTAATCTGATAAGCCATTGTTATCCTCCTGTCTCTATGCTGCACACATCCATGAATCATAGCATATTTTACAGTCAGACTCTAATCCTTATCCATGCTTACCTGACAGGCTTATACCTGGCTCAATCGGTAAAAGACTGCCGCATGCGGTGCCAGCTTCACTTCAATCTCTCCCTGCACGACACCGGCATCTGAACGTTCCCACAGATTGCGCAGCTGCACCGCTCCCTGGATATTCAGCTGATCCATTGTCACACGCACCAACGCCTCTTCATCGCCTGCATTAAATAGTGCTACATAACGGTCCTCGCTGCCCTCCTGCTCTGCAGTCCATACAATCCGATCCTGCTCATCCCGGAAAACCTGACGGGCATTACGACTACTACGGTTAGCCTCCAGTACTTCATCATTAGTAAGCAGAGACAGTGTCCATGCATCATTATCCCGCAGTTCACCCCCGAACATCAGTGGAGAACGGAAAATCGACCACAGCGTCATCATCGTCAGCTGTTCATCACGGGTAAATCGTGTCCAGCGATCACTTCCGCCTCCATCCACCGAGCGAATCCCGATATGACCGAGAGGCAGCATATCACAGTCTGGCCATTGTCCTTCTGCTACATACGGTGCCCATTTCTCACAGCGTTCGAACATGGCATGCAGCAGCGGCCAGATATCCCAGAAATCATCGGTCACCCGCCACATATTCGCATTTGCTGCCAGCTCCTCATGATATTCCAGCGGTGCCGGACCCGGAGACAGACTGAGCACCATCGGACGGCCGCAGCGATCAATCGCCTGGCGAATCAATTCGATCTCTGCCAAATGAGTATCATACAGACGGGAAGCAGCGATATCATCCACTTTGACAAAATCAACACCCCATTGCGCATACAGCTCAAATAGCGAATCATAATACTCCTGGGCACCTTCCTGCGAAGCATCCACCCCGTACATATCCGTGTTCCACGGGCAAATCGAATTAGGGTGTGCAATCTGACGGGCTGTTACGGAAGTTCCTTTGATCGGTGTATCCTGATGTACAGCCTGTCTCGGTATCCCTCGCATAATATGAATACCAAATCGCAGTCCCAGGCTATGTACATAGTCTGCCAGCGGCTTGAATCCTTGTCCATCTGCTGCAGAAGGGAAACGGTTAACAGCCGGAATCAGTCTTGAGTATTCATCCATTTCCAGAGGGACAAAAGAGCGGTACGCAGAAGATACTGCTCCCGGTTCATACCACTGAATATCCACCACTACATACTCCCAGCCAAATGCCTGCAAATGCTCTGCCATATATTCGGCATTTCCTCGAATTTCCTCTTCGCGAACAGCGGCTCCATAACAATCCCAGCTGTTCCAGCCCAGTGGCGGATAAGGTGCCCATTGATGATGCTGCATATGTATACACTCCATTTCGTCGGATGATTAATAACTGCTTTCTTCTCCTGATGATAACGCTTACTGTATTGAAATTCAATTCTAAAGTATACATTTATATGAATAAATTTATATTTTTGTATTGTATATGCTTACTTGGTGAATCTACGGCTTCCCTCTCGATGTATTTACTCAAATTCTTCTTTGCTGGCTAAATTGCAATTTTATGTATAAATTTTTAGATGATCAGGACGATATATATACATGACTAACATACACAACATTATATTATATAGCTGGAGCGTGAATTTATGAGATTTAATATTCAAACAAAGCTTTTGTCCGGTTTTATCGCTGTAGTTTTACTGCTTGCCCTTGTAGGTTTCTTATCTACAAGCGGAATCAATAATCTGGGAACACAACTGAAACAAATAAATTCCAAATCCATGCCAAGTGTTGCCTTACTCGGCATATTGAACGGCGATATCTCCGATGTAGAGCGGCTATCACTGAATATCCTCTATGAACCAGATCCTGCCAAGTTAAAAGAACTGAATGACGCTTACAATGCACTTCTGCAAAAGATTACAAAAGAACGTGCAGACTATGAGAAATTGATTCAAACGGATAAAGAAAGACAAATGTTTCAACAATTCACATCCAACTATGATCAATATGTAGCTATACTTCCCAAACTGATTGACGCGGGTCTGAATAATCGTACGCAAGAATCTCTTACTCTCCATCATGAAGCCTATCCAATCTGGGTGAGCGCTAATGATGCAATCAATCAACTGATTACACTGGAAAACACCCAATCGGCAGACACAACGGCTACTGCTGTACAATCGGCTGACTCTACTTCAAGAATTGTATTTATTCTGACTATTGTAGCAATAGTGTTAGCTCTTGCGGTTGCTGTCATCATCGCTCGCCTGATTTCCCGTCCAGTTAAATCCCTGCAAAATGCTGCCGAGCAAATCGCCAGTGGTGACCTGTCCGGCGAGCCTATCGTTATACGCAACCGTGATGAAATCGGTCTGCTGGCTGATTCCTTTAATAAAATGTCCCACAATCTGCGTAATCTGATTGAATCTGTCGCTTCGACTTCCGAGATGATCGCAGCTTCATCCGAGCAGCTGACGGCGAGCAGTGAGCAGAATACCCAGGCATCCCGTCAGATTGCCGAGACGACTCAGGAAGTGGCTGAAGGTACAACACGCCAGGTGGATCTGACTGCCAAATCCGCACAGGCGATGCAAGAAATGTCGATCGGCGTAGAGCAAATTGCGATTCGTGCACAGACGGTATCCACATCTGCAGCTGAAGCTGCTTCCAAATCGTCCGATGGAGATGCGGCTATCCGTGATGCTGTAGCGCAGATGGACTCCATCCAGAATTCGATGACTTCTCTGGCTCATGTGGTTCAAGAACTGGGTGAGCGTTCACAAACAATTGGTAATATTACTGATGTCATTACGGGTATTTCTTCCCAGACCAATCTGCTTGCTCTGAACGCCGCTATCGAAGCTGCGCGTGCCGGTGATGCCGGTCGTGGATTCGCTGTAGTAGCCGATGAAGTGCGCAAACTGGCTGAACAATCCGCTGAATCTGCTCGTCAGATTACCGAGCTGGTAAGTACGATCCAGAGAGAAACCTACCGCGCTATTCAGGCGGTGGATGTAAACAGCCAGGAAGTACGCAAAGGTATTCAATCCGTTTCCCTCGCTGGTAATGCTTTCCAGGATATTCTGGCAGCTGTTAATCAGGTAGCCGGCGATATTGAAGATGTCTCTGCAGGTGCCGAACAAATGTCTGCAAGCACCGAAGAGATTGTGCGCTTCTCCAAAGAAATTTCCCAGATCACCGAGGAGACAGCTTCCGGTACCATGAACGTGTCGGCAGCTACCGAGGAACAGCTGGCTTCGATGGAAGAGATCACTACTTCCTCCGCTTCACTCGCCGATACGGCTGAACAGCTGCAGGCTCAGATCAACGAATTTAAAGTATAATGTAACCTTTTACGGTTCTCTTGCGTCCTATCTTCTGTGTACCTGCAGCAGTTAGGGCGCTTTTACATAATGAACGACATGAAATTGGCATAACATTACCAGAAATAGCTGGAACTATGTATGCAGAACGAGGTAAAATTAGAATGAAATCAATAACAGACGGTTCTGCTTTATCCTGCATAGCAGACAACTACCAACGAACAGGAGGACTGTCCGCATGACCGATCATGACAAAAGAATATTGCCGGCGGAGACCGATCGCATGCCTATAACACAGCCTTCTGTTCATCCGTCGGTACCTGTATCCGACTCTATCCCTTTACAGCAGAGCAAAGCAGCTGATCCTCCTGAACGAAGAAAATGGTGGGATGCCAGACTGCTGGTCGTTATTATAGCGACCACTATTGTTATGATGATCCTGCTGATAACCACCTGGCTAAGACCGGTACCTGATCTGAATACTTATGCAGCCAGCTGGGGAGAACTGGAGCCATTCCATGCTTATCAGTCGGATGATGTGCATAATCAGAGTCTCGTCTCTGCCGTGGAGCATAACTATATTCAGATGGTAAACAAAACCGCCGAGCAGCAAGGCTACAAACTGACAGTCAATGCAGTAACTGCTGATGAGAACCGGCTAATTCTGCTGTATACCGCAGAAACGAATGACAGCCGCCAGATTCCCCGTGTAAGCAGCGTCAAACTGCTCAATATTGCTACAGGGAAGCCAGTAAATGCATCCCGTGTGCGCATGAACGGCACGAACGGTAACGAGAACCGTCAGCAGTATTTTGGTACAGCAACGATGCGTCTGGATCATCGTCAGAACTTTCCACGGGAAATCGCTGCCCAATTTCGGATCATGTCCATCACACCCGATTCGGCCTCCGAGCCGGGACGTATCCGCTATTCACCTACACTGCTCGTTCACTTCTCGCTGGCTCCCCAGTTCCGTACCCAGGAGACCGAGATTATTTATCCCAATCAGGTCATACAGTGGAACAATCATAGGGTCGTTTTATCCCGTGTAGAGCTGTCTCCGCTGGAGATGCGTGTCTGCTTTACTGCTGACAAAGATACACCTGCTGAACAGGCCAAAAGGGACGAGATATGGCTTAGTCCAAGAGGGGTCATCTCCGAAAAGGATGGCCAGTCTATTACTTTACAGCCGCTGGGCAGCCGGATCGTCAGTCACGACCCTTATACATTCGAGCATGTGTACTATAGCAATCTGCTGGATGAACCCGATTCTCTCGAAGTGGTTGTCAAGCCGCTTGGCACATCCACATATGAAGATACACAGATTGTTCGGATCAAATAAGATGATGAACAAGCCACTAACCGGCATATACAGACACAGCAAAAAGCGCATCAAATTACAAGATGCGCTTTTTGCTGTGCTACGCTGATCGTCGCTTCAATCCCCGAATTGAACTCCAGATAGTCACTCTCTACTCCATCGCTAAAAATAACTCCGTTCTCCGGCATTTGCGATACAATCTTCAGCGGCTGCTGGCCATCAATCTTTCCAAAAATCAGTTCAGCAGCTGTCGTCCGGCTCGGAAAAGGTTCGCGCACACTGTAATAGAGGTAAGGTGCATCCCAGGAAAAAGAAGTAGAATCGTAACTATTCATCTGCAGCTCCTGCTGACTGGCAGCTTTCATAATGCCTGCTGCTCCTGCCATTACGCTTTTGAACCAGCCGGTTGAACCCATTCCCGTCGAGACGATAATGCCGCTGGATGACTGCTGCTCGCGGCGTTCACCTATAGTAATCTCATATCGTGCCGAGACATGGGTGCGCCGACCGATAAACAGATCATTAACACCGGTAAGCGATTGTCCGTCATTCAGCTCGGCTCTCGCCAGCCTTACTTCCTTGACCTGCCGCTGACGACGAAATACCTCGGGTACGATTGTTCCCAGATCTCTGGCGGTAAAAGGCAGCAGCACACCATCCCAGCGCTGAGGGTCCGGATTCACACCGATTAGCGGCTGATCGGTCACATACTTCATCGTATTGGCGACCAGTCCGTCCTGTCCCAGTACTACAACCACATCTTCCGGCCCAAAAATAAAGCTGGGTACGTGCTCACGGTCCAGGCGCTGCACCCGGCCAAGCGGTTGCAGCTCTGCCAGTGCCGCATCCAGTGCCTGATGATATCTTCGATCTTCCTGTACATAATCATCAAAATCCGCTCCCATCCGCTCGATATAGAACTGCGCCTGCTGAATGGTATTGTAGCGAACGATAAGCTCCTGCAGCCGGGTACGTCGCTGTACGAGAACAATCTTGTTCTCGGTCATTCGCTGATTCATCTCGTCCGACCTCCCCGTTCTGCGTTAGCATTTATAGAATGGCTGCCCGCATCACCCATCAGTCCCTGCAGCAGATCCGGTGTGATATTAAGCTGCCCAATCCGGCTGGCATTCTCTGCCAATCCCTGGAAAGCGACCGCAATCAGCTGATCCGGCTTCATGCCCATATTGGCCATCGCCTGCAGTACGCTTGGCTGTACATCTTCGAGCGACTTCATGACTGCAGACAATTCGTACGCACGCGCATCCGCCTGAGCCTTGTCATTGGCAATACTCAGTTCGATCAGCGTCTGCTTCTGCTCCTCCAGGCCGGTATTAAACTGCAGCTGCTCCTGCTCCATTTCGTTTTGCTTACTTTTTACCGATCGTTCGGCCTCCAGCTGGGTCTCGCGAATCTGACGTTTCTTGGTCTCTACAGCGATCTCGGTACTCAGTTCATTCTCCCGTACCCGACGCTCCTGCTCAATCGAGGCATTGCGCCGTTCATACAGAGCATTGTCGGCATCTCGCAGAATCTGCTCTCTCGTCCGTGCTTCCAAGGCTCGCATTGTCTCTTT
The DNA here is from genome assembly GCF_000346635.1 of Paenibacillus shenyangensis. Lineage (NCBI taxonomy): Bacteria > Bacillati > Bacillota > Bacilli > Caryophanales > Paenibacillaceae > Paenibacillus > Paenibacillus shenyangensis. The sequence continues at coordinate 133,584 of NZ_AOIG01000011.1, read as the reverse complement.
GTTGGGCAAAATGGCGAGTACAGACAGGCCCATAATCTCTATCCCGAGCTTTTGCAGCTCTTCACTGGCCTGCATCTCTTTCGTAATATTCTGAACCAGATATTCACTGGACTGGATCGCTTCCCGCAGCGGCATCTGCTCGATCCGCTTTTTCATCAGGACTTTGACAATATGGATAACACGCTGGGAGAGTTTGCTCGGATCATCAGAGATATACTTGTTCTTTTTGAGATTATACGTGTAGTTCAGAATCCGGGTCGTCTGCCGGTAGTCCGTAATCCGGTAGGTTAACTGGCCTTGTACAGTTACCATTTGATAATCATGGGTGATCTCTTCGAACATAAATGGCACATCAATCGAAGATACAGGAGCTACTACTACCGATGTTGTCGGCTCATAATAGTAAAAGGATAATCCCACGCCTTCTTTAACAATCTTGCCGTTCTTTATCTTCATCACATAGTCACTGGGCTGAAATTTCGCAAATCGTAATCCGAACATTATACATACTCCCTCTCTCTTGTTATTAACATTATGATAATAAGTTGTTGGATTTAGAATAACATGAACTTTTGTTAATATCAATATGATAATAACAAAAGTATTTATTTGATCGACTAATTCTCTTGGGCGACAGAAAAAGGAAGTGTCATTTAAGCAGAGGAGAGTATACTGGATGTACTGGAAAATCATTGAGCATAATGTAAGTCCTAGAGAACTACGGAAAAGTTACTTTTCTCAGACGCTGCTGCACTTATGCTGGTAACAAACAGCCCATATATGTAGGTGATATACCATTCCAATAGAGAAAGGAGCCGGATAATCGATGACTTTTTTCCAACCGCTTCAGCCTCCCGAGATCCAGCGTGCACTGCTGCATCAGGGGTACACCTATGAGGAATATCTCCCGGCTCCCATGCTGCGTCAGGTCGTCGCCTGCCATTGGTGCTCATATGCTGCTCCTGGTGCTGTTCCTCAGGAGCATCGCATCATTCCCGATGGCTGCATAGATATAATCTTTGATTTGACTGCCGAACAATTGACAGGCAGTCATTGGATATCCGAACTGATGTGCAGACATGAAGTCATGCAGATTGATCACCCAATGCATTGTCTGGGCGTACGAATATACGCAGGAGAAGCTGCACGAATCTTTGGATTCCCGGCTGGTTTGCTATATGGTAACGAAGTAACGATGCAGGATTTGTATGGCTTGGCAGCGAATGATCTGATTGAATCCTTGCTCTGTGCTGATCAGATGAGCATACGTCTCCGGTTGCTCGACAGTTGGCTATGCCAAAGGCTTAAGCAGCAATCTATGGTTCCTTCTTCCCTGTTCACTGCGGCACTGCATTATATCCATTATCGGCATGGCAATATCACACTTCCGGGAATTGCTGCAGAACTGCATTACAGCGAACGTACCCTACGCCGGTTGTTTGATCAGGAACTGGGAATATCGCCAAAAGAAATTGCCGGTATTATTCGCTTCCAGTCCCTGCTGCATAGTTGGCAACGGCAGCCCGCTTCTGCCGATACGATAACGAGACTACGATTCAGCGATCTGGCTGCGGCTCATGGGTATTACGATCAGTCCCATCTGAATCGGGCGTTCAGCCAATATTATGGTTTGACACCCAGTCAGATCAGGCAATCGGCAGATGATTTGTAAACTTTTTCTGCCAAAGTTGAATAATAGGGAGCGATTCAAGTCGATTAGCTCGTAAATTCATGCTGGGAAGTAGAAGATTGACCGTTTTTTACAATCTATCATATGTACATACAGATAAAATAAAGGAAAGCGTGCCTGCCGCATTGCTGATACAGAGTACACACAATGCCAGGCACCAATTATGATTACAGAGGAGACAGGACAATGAAACTTGCGATGAAATATGTGATTTTGTATGTGAATGATTTTGAGCAATCGATGCGCTTTTACAGGGATATTCTCGGACTTCCTATCAAAATGGAAGCTGGTACGTATGTGGAGTTTGATACAGGAGCGACTACACTGTCCATCAATACGCGCGAATCTGTCAACGAGCTGCTTGATCTGGGACTAACAACAGACGTGCCTGCTGCCAGTTCATTTGAAGTCGGATTTGTCGTAGATGATGTGTCTGCCGTAATTGAAGAGCTTCGCAGTCAGCAGGTTCCTGTTATTCGTGAGCCCATGACCAAGCCATGGGGACAGACGGTCGCTTATGTGGCAGATCCCGATGGACACTTTATCGAAATCTGCACCGCTATTTGATAAGCAATTGCTTAGTACAGAAATGATCCCTGTCCTCTACCGATTTCCTTCTTGATTTTTGGAGACAGCAAGAAGTTCGAAGCGTACAAATACTTTTATCCAAAATCACAAAAAACAGACGTACATGGCTTGCTGCCGAGGTACGTCTGTTTTTTGATATGTCTTTGAAAAATCGAATCTGGAAATTAATACCTGATTCGTTTTTGCATAATTGTGTATATTAAAAATGAGATGGAAACACACTTGCTTACTTTTTTTCTGGATATTCTCGAGAATGCTCCAATGTATATATACCATTGTCATGTCAAATTGGTAAATATAGTTATATAAGTCTATGGAACTAAAATGTATGAGTCTTTACACATAATTTATGTTGCTACATCCCTACTTAGATAGTATTATAGACCTATGAACACATAGACCTAGTTAACTACTAATTATCCAATTAATTTTAATATAATGACGAATAGAAAGAGGTGATCCGTATGACTTTAATGGTAGATTATTGCCCTCGTTGTGGCACGGTATATCAAAAGAACTTTCGTAAAATGTGTAACGGATGCAGTAACGAACTGGATTCGACAATGAAACGCTGTATGGATCATCTCTGGAGATACCCAAATAGCACAACCGAAGAACTCAGCCAGGCTGCTAATGTGGAGATTACAGAGCTGTATCAATTTATCAAAGAAGGCAAGTTTTCCTTTACGTATCCCAAGCTTACCTTCCCTTGTGAATGCTGCCGTCAACCGATTCGCCAGGGACGAATCTGCAACAGCTGCACTGGTTCTTTTAAAGAAGCGTTTCCTGTACCTGCTGCCACAGTTCCTGCAGCACGCACTTCCGGTACACGCACCAGTCACAAAACCCTGTTCACATCCAGAGGATCAAGCCGTCGCTGATATAGATTTTGAATTATCTGCAGACTCTATAGCCAGCAGTATTTATATGACCGTTGTGCTGGGAGGTTATGCTCTGTATCATCGCTCTTTCCAAATATCCAATAATCGCTCAGCTGCTAATAACGAACCAGCGCAATCCAAAAGACCGGTACCTTTACAGGATGCCGGTCTTTTCGTGTTTTTTAGAGGTACTGTCTTTGATCATTTTGTTTTATTTGCCTCTATTTTATAGTGCATAATAAAAGTCGATATTAAGACCATCGAACTGTATTATGCTGGCTGATCACTGTTTTACACCGGCTGTTTGGAGCGCTTTGCTATATTCTGTCGTCAGGAATTGAGTAAGCTGATCTGCACCTGCTGCCTTGAACGCTGCAATAGCATCCTGCTTGTTTGCGGCAAAATCTTCATCCGACTTGGAGAGGATCATCGTTGCTGCGGTACGTGCTGCCAGTTCTTTTAGCTGGGTCTCCAGCTTGAGCAGATCATCGTTCAGTACAGGCAGCACCACCGTATTCTCCTGTACAATTTCTTCGGCAGTCATATTTTGCAGTGGGGTATTCTCGTCCTGAAGCTTGCCTTCCTGCACCATTTTGGAGACGACTTCTCCCGGATAAGAAGACCCATAGTGCTTGCTGAAGTCTTTTTCCAATGCAGTGGAACTTGCTGCCATCGCTTCTTCGGTGGAGAACAGGTTAACTGGCGTCTTGGTTTTGGGATCGATCACGCTGCCACCGAGACCGATCAGATTCTGATCAAGCGCGATTCCGGTACGTTCCCATGCATCACCGCCATTGACTTTCATATCGATAGTTTCTTTGGTCAACTGGGGTTTACCGTTTTCCATTTTCCAGTGTGTATCTTCGATTCCGCTGTAGAGGGTTCGGGCACCCTCGTAGGAGTGGATATAGTTCAGGAATTCCATTGCTTTTTCGGGATATTTGGAGCTTTTGGAAATGGCATAGCTTTTGTCGGCCCAGCCTACGGGACGAACTCCGCCACTCCAAGCCTGCTTGCCTACCGGCAGTACCATGAATCCTTTGCCGTCCTTGGCATACTTGGCGTTATAATCACCCATTGCCCAGGTAGCCGGTCCGAGAATGAACTGCCCGGCTGTTGCCTTGGCCATATAATCATTATTTTTCATTGTCAGGGCATCCGGGTCCAGCAGACCCATCCGATAGGCTTTGTTATAAAAGTCCATCGCTACCCAGTAGTTGGAATTCTCGTCGGTCAGTACATTGATCAGACGATGCTCACCGAGCGGCTTGGCGAACAGATCCGAGCTACCGATAGCGCTCTGCTGGGTAATCCATGTAAATGGAATAATGTAAGGCCATAATCCCCAGTCCTGCCACATTGATACACCATAGATTTTTTTGCCTTCTTCGGTGGTCGGATGCTTGGCGGAGATTTGCTGGAGTACATTCAGCAGATCATCGGTACTGTTGATAGGCGGCGTGCCTGCTTCCTTGTAGTAATCCCAGCGCATAGTCGGTCCAATCGTCAGATTGGGATAGATGGGACTTGGGTCCGCCTGAATTTGTGGTGGCAGAAAATAGAGCTTTTTCTGTCCTTCGCTCCAGTTATCCCGGCTATAATCCACAACGGTCGGGATACTTTCTTGAATATCCTTGCCGTATTTGCCTAGCAGATCATCCATCGGAATAATTAGTTTGCCGTCAATTAGCTGTTTGCCGTACTGAGTCGGATCGGCACGCACAATATCCGGCAGATCGCCACCAGCGAGCAGCACATTCATTTTGTTGGCATCGGCTTCGACGTATTCAATTTTCACACCGACTTTTTTCTCGATTTCTTTGGCAATATCGCTGTCGGGATACGTATTCCAGTTTGTACCGGTCTCGTTGACAAGTACACGCAGGGTTACAATCCCGTTCTTGTCTGCTGTACCAGTCTGACTGGCATTACCAGCTGTATTTTCTGCGCCACCTGAACAAGCTGTAAGCGTTACCATAAATGAAAGTAACAATGCTGCCGCTGCTCTGCCCTTACCTTTTCTTCTCATAACCCAACCCCCTGATATTGTTATCTTACCTGTCCGGATAAATATATGCCAGCCTCAACCTTTGACCGCACCCATCATAATACCTTTGACAAAAAAGCGCTGCAGCATTGGATAGACTACTACGATTGGCAGAGTAACCAGCATGGTGATCGTCATCTGGATTGACTGTGGTGTCATAGTCCGCACTTCCGCCGAGTTGGTCATTTCGGCAGCACTCATGCTGGAGATGCTGTTGGATTGGTTGAGGAAGTTGTACAGTACCAGCTGAAGTGTCTGCAGATTCGGATTTTCCACGAGAAAGAAATTATCAAACCAGGTATTCCACTGTCCCAAAGCAGCGAATACCGCGATCGTAGCGATAATCGGCGTAGACAAAGGGAAAATCACCCGGGTAAAGATAGTAAAATATCCTGCTCCGTCAATCTTCGCGGATTCTTCCAGCGCAGGTGGCAGTTGCTCGATAAACGTCTTGATCAGAATAATATTGAATCCGCTGAGTGCGGTAGGCAGCACATATAACAGGAAGTTATTTTGCAGACCATACGCCTTCATCGTCAAATACCATGGGATAAAACCAGCGTTAAAGTACATCGTAATCAGTACAAAACGATAGATTAGCTTGCGCAGGGGCATCTCCCGCTTGGTAATCAGATAGGCAAAAAAGGAGCAGAAGAGCACGGTTAGAATCGTACCGACAATCGTTCTTAGCACAGAAACGACTGCTGCTTCCTGCAATCCATTCAGCTGCAGAGTCGCCCGGTAGCTCTCCAAAGAGAATCCGGCAGGCCATAGAAACACACCGCTCTGTGCCTGAAATGAATCACTGATCGAATAGATGAAAATATAATAAAACGGATAAATTGTGATGATCAGCAAAATCGTCAACAGCGTATAATTGACCACACTGAAGGTCATATCCGACCAATTGATCGGTTTACGGGTACGCACCCCGGCTGTCTTTTCCATCGTATTCCTTCCTTCCGGCTGTAATTCCATACCTACGGTTACCCATGGTAACAAGTACAAATATGGTATGAATAAGATGAACAATACCAGCTCAATTCATATGCATTGGCAGATTCACTATTACTTGCTCCTATCATTATGTGTTCAGAACTTTCGGCGTATCACAATTGCTGTTAGATAATACTTTCGCCTCTGACTTTTTTGGACAGGCTGTTAATCATGAACAGCAGGATAATGCTGATTACCGACTTGAACATACCAACTGCTGTTGAATATGGATAATCATTGGTTACGAGTCCCAGACGATATACATACAGATCCAGCACTTCAATTTTGTCGGCAACCATGATATTGTTGAACACCAGATACTGTTCAAATCCGGCGGACAACAGGTTGCTCACTGCCAGCAGCAGCAGCACGATAAAGGTAGGCATGATATTGGGTATCGTAATATGCACAATACTGTGGAACCGACCTGCTCCATCGATCTTGGCTGCGTCGTACTGTTCGCCGTCTATGCCGACGATCGCTGCCAGATAGATAATGGCGTTCCAGCCGATCGTTTTCCAGATCAGCAGTAGGGTCTGTACGAGCCATACATGATCGGGATTGCCCAGCACATTGAGCGGTGTATCACTCAATCCCAATCGGGCAATAATCGTATTGATCGCTCCCTCCGAGCTGAACATGCTGAATGCCAGTGAGAACACGATAATCCAGCTGATATAGTTGGGCAATGTTGTAGTCGTCTGGATCAGACGTTTGAAAAACCCACTCTTCACTTCCGAGATCATGATCGCCAGGACCAGCGGCAGCGGAGCTGCGAGGATCGACAGCAGACTGAGTGCCAGCGTATTGATCATGACCCGGAGCATATCCCGGTCATGGAGCATCTCTCGGAAGTGCTCTATCCCGACAAAAGCAGTCTGACTCAGTGGAATACCCGGCCGGTAATCAAAAAAGGCATATACCCAACCAAACAAAGGCACATAACTGAAAGCGATTACAAAAATAATGAATGGTAATGTCATTAACAGTAATTTGATTCCGTCTGCATGAATCTTCCGCTTTTTCGCTTGTACAACTTCTCCTTTTTTATACGTAATCTCCACAGCGGAGCCTCCTCTGTTCTTCCAGTCACTGGCCTGGTTGATCATTCGTTATCGTGTTCTTATCTTAATATGCAGGAAGACTACGCTAAATGAACAATCTGTAAAAAAAACTGAATAATCTACAGATCGTCTCTTCCTGCGACTACAAAGTTGAAGTATCTACAGATAAGGTTGAACAAAAGAAATACGCTTAAGCAGAATGTACAAGCAACTATCAGGAAAACAAATATTTAACATTGAAGATCAAGAATTAGAAAATAGGATACAGACAAAAAAACGATCAGCAATATCGCTGACCGTTTTCACTATAAATAACTAGGATTGGGTGTATGGTTAGATTATTCGCCTTACTGCACAGCAATGATCAAAATAGCAGATACGATATTAGATCTCCCTATTCCTTATCCGTTGATTCATTTTATGAAGCTGGGCTGGCACCGGCTAACAAAGCATGTACCTGCTGCAGATAGGCTTCCTGCAGACGACGGGTAACCGGACCCGGTGTACCCGTGCCTACCGGCTGACCATCGATCGTGATGACTGGTGCTGCTTCCATCGTGGTGCTGGTAATCATCGCTTCATCAGCGGCCATCAATTCCTCACGGGTGAATCTACGCTCCACATAAGGAATCTGCAATTCGGATGCGATACGTTCAATGACTTTTTTGGTAATACCACTAAGGATCAGCGGACCATCGGGATGCGTATAGATCGTGCCATCCTTGACGATCAACAGATTGGATGAGCTTCCTTCGGTAACCGTATTGTCCGCACGAATCAGAATAGCTTCAGTCGCTCCGGCTTCGGCAGCTTCCTGCTTGGCCAGTGTATTCGGCAGTAAATTCAGTGATTTGATATTGCAGCGCAGCCAGCGGATATCTTCACAGGTAATCGTAGCAATACCGTTCTCAATCGCATCGACCGGACGAGCGAGCGGCTCACAGTAACCCAGCATTACTGCTGTACTGCTGACAGGAAAAGCATGGGCTCTTTTGGCTTCGCCGCGGGTCAACTGCAGATATAACATCCCATCCTGTTCACCAAATGTATCCAGGAGCTGATTCAGCTGGGCAGACAGATCTTCCCGACTCCACGGAATCTGGATTTTGATCTCGGCGAGACTGTTATACAGACGATCCAGATGAGCTTCCTTTTCAAACAAATGTCCCTGGTAAATACGGAATACTTCATAGATTCCGTCCCCAAAGTAATAACCACGATCATGATAGGATACATGTACCTCTTCTTCATTAACAAGCTTGCCGTTCCAGAGCAGCATAAGAGAACCTCCCTTTTCCATTTCGATTACTATACAACCACCAGACAGCTAGATACAGCATATTATAAAATGTCGCTTATGCGTTCATCTTAACATGCCCGAAATGGAAGAGTAAATCCAGTCTGTATGGCATGGGTAAAGGGGGTTCTTGGTGCTCTTCAGGTGATGCAGCGTCCGTTCTGGTACATTTTCTATACGTATAAGCACAGACGGATGATCAGTAGGCGCTCCAGCCACCATCGGCTACGAGTACCGTACCGTTAATAAAGCTCGCTTCATCCGAAGCAAGGAATAAAGCTGCTGCCGCGACTTCTTCGGGCTCGCCTATTTTAGGATTCAACCCCATGCCCAGCATAGCCTGCTGCTGGCCGAATGGATTCGGTGCAGTGATACTCGTATTGATGTTTGTCTTCACGGCTCCTGGAGCAATCGCATTGCAGCGAATACCAAGCGTCGCATACTGGAAGCCCACATTGCGTGTGAATCCGACAACCGCGTGCTTGGAAGCGGTATAAGCTGCGCCTGCACGGGAACCATTCAGTCCGCCGTTGGAAGCGATATTAATAATTACGCCACTGCCTTTTGCCTTGAAAATAGGCACTACTTTGCGGGTGGCACGCATAACGCTGGTCGTATTGATATCGAAAATGCGCGACCACAATTCATCGGTCAGATCTTCTGCAGGTACAAAATTATCCATAATGCCTGCGTTATTCACCAGGATATCAACCGTTCCGTATGTGCTGATTGCCGTATTGATCATATGCTGGATATCTTCTTCACGGGTAACATCTACCGCAAGCGCAATCGCTGTACCTCCGGCTGCTTCAATCTCGTCCACGGTTAGCTGGGCGGTATCCTGACGAAGATCGGATACGACCACTTTAGCACCTTCTTTGGCGAACAGAATTGCGGAAGCTTTACCCATTCCCGAAGCGGCACCTGTAATAACAGCTACTTTATTTTCCAGTCTCATTATATTTCCTCCTCATTTGTTATCCAATCTTATAAATGAACAAATGTTGACTAACCAACATCCTTATGAATATGATACAAACACATCTGTATCGCCTCAATCAGTAAAATGACGCTTCCCTGTTGGTTAATCAACAAAGCAGCGCCGATCTGTTTACTATTTTATGCAGCTTTCATTTCGATGCGTATTATGAATCCATATTTTCGTTATCATCCGGCTGACTGTGTCCGGACTTTGCATGTGTTGAAAGGAGCATCTCTTATGGATCGTCGTATTCGCAAAACCAAGCAGGCTTTTCACCAGGCCTTGCTGCAATTACTGGAACAGCAAGATTTTCGTGCTATTACGATCACCGATATTGTCAACGCAGCCGATGTGAACCGTGGTACCTTTTACAAACACTATATGTACAAGGAAGATCTGCTGGACGAATTGATCGAAGAGGTACTTCAGGATCTGACCGATTCCTATATGGAACCTTACGGAGGCAATAATTATCTGGATGTGAGTGAATTGGTATCTTCAGCTATTACTATTTTTGATCATGTGGCTGCACACCGCAGCTTTTACCGGCTCATTATTCATTCGCATTCCATGTCCGGCTTTCAGCAACGTATATGCAGTCAGCTGCAGCGTCTTTGTCTCCAGGGAATGAATCAGGTTAGTTCTTCTCCTTATGCAGACAATAAGCAGCCCAGTTCGATCCATCCCGAACTGTTCGCCAGCTATCAGGCGTACGCGATCTGGGGATTGATTATGAACTGGGCGCAGCATGAGTTTGAAGCTTCACCGGATTATATGGCCGAGCAATTACTGTTGATCGTCAATTATTCAGCAGGACGATAGTCGTTCAAGCCGTCCTGCTGAGCAGATTCGACCATTTTGGGTAGTCGGATGGTGACTTCCGCGCCCATAGGTACCTGCGGCACGTGCAGACCATATCCCTGACCAAAATAAAGCTGAATCCGCTTGTTCACGTTGTACAATCCAACTCCTGTACCGGTATCCGATTCCGGACGATCGGGATGACTGTGATCAGGCGGCTCATAGCTCTCACCAGCAGCCAGCCGTGCATTGAGCTGCTCACGCCGCTGTGGATCAAAGCCTGCGCCCGAATCGATAACCGAGATCCAGAGATCCTGTCCATCTTCGTGTACTTCGATACTGATCTCGATTCCTTCTCCTTCTTCCCTGCCGAACTTGATCGAGTTCTCGATAACCGGCTGCAAAATAAAACGCGGAATCCGATAATTCAGCATATCCGGCTCGACATCGAATTCAAACTGGATCGTGCTGTTGAAGCGAAGGTTAATAATTTTGATATAATTTTCCAGATAGTTCAGTTCATCACGCAGTGTGCACATGCTGTCCTTGCTGGCGAAGACCGGGCGCAGGATATTGCCCAGAGCAACCACACTGTTGACGATATTGTCCGCTTTGACCATGGAGGCCATCCAGCGGATCATATTGAGCGTGTTATACAGAAAATGCGGATTAATCTGATACTGCAGCGCTTCGATCTCCAGCTTGCGCTTGTTCTCCTGAATCTCATTGTTATGGCGCAGCAGCTCAACGATACTAAGCGACATTTCGTTGAATCTGCGCATAACAGTACCGAACTCATTATTGGGAATATCGGTGAAGGTTACACCCAGCTCGCCTTTGCTCACATCACGCATCTTGTGGGCAAGCAGATGCAGTGGACGGATCATCCGGCGCAGCGAGAAATACGATACGCCAAAAATAACCAGAATACTAAGACCGAATACCAGCAGCATAATCCGCTGTACCGAGAAGATCTGCTGGGAGAATAGCCCCAGCGGCACTTCACGCATCATATACCAGTCGCTGTCCTGCAGTTTGTAGTAGACAATCTGAATCGGGTCTCCATTCTTGACCGCATCATAGCTGCCAAATGCAGCTGTATCATGAGCCGGAGGCAGGTAAGGACTCTGCTGACCTACACTTTCCGGGCTGCTGCCGGAGATAATCTGTCCGTCTGCATTGACGATATACATATTGCCTTCCGCCATATCCAATGATGCCGAGTAGGTCGAAGCCAGATACTGCTCATCCATATTGAAGATCAGCGTCGCACTGGTCTGTGAATCATACAGTGCGCGCACACCCCGGATCAGGCTGATCAGCCTGCCGTCCTGCTCGCCACTAATATACGGATTATAGTAGGATTCGGTCATTCCACCCTCTACCGTCAGATTCGGAAAAGACTGCTTGGCGCGTTCATATCCCTGTGACTGGAAAAAGCTGTCTGTCCAGGCGCGATCAGAGTGTACCAATGTCCGGGTCGCATCTCCACCGAGTGCCCCGTTGGCGTCCGAGATAATATAGATGGAGTGAATATAGCTGTAATTGCTGATAAAGTTGGCGATCCGTCCGTAAATATCTTTTTTCAAGTCGATATTCTCCAGCTGGGAACGGGTAGCATTGCTCTGGATATAGCTCTGCACATCGTTATCCAGCAGGAACAGCTTGGATAAACGATCTACATCGCTGATCAAGTTGTGTATATTATGATCGATCTGCTGGAACTGCTGGTACAGCAGTTTTTCATTCTGTTCCTTGATCAGCCCGAGCATAAAAGTATAGAGCAGATAGGTAGCGAGGGAGAATACAATAATGCTGACCGCCATAAAAAAGACGATCAGCTGGGTACCCAGATGCTGAATTTTGCCGGTCTTGCCGGAACGACGCCATCCTCTCATAGGCTCTGATTCGCTCCTGCCCCACCGCCCGTGCCTGCACTGCTGAGCCACTGTCTACGGTATTCATTCGGATTCAGACCGGTGACCTTTTTGAATACTTTGCTGAAATACGTATACTCTGGAGAGAATCCCACCTGTACAGCGATATCATATGATTTGAGATTGGTACCGATCAGTAGCTCTTTGGCCCGTTCGATCCGGTACCGGTTCAGATAATCGATAAACGTAATCTGCAGCTCTTTTTTGAACAGATTGCTCAAATATCCAAAGCTCAGGTTCACATGATCAGCGACCTGCTGAAGACTGATATTCTGGGCGTAATTCTGCTTGATATACTGAAGTGCTCTGGCAATCTCATTACTCATATACAGCAGGTTCCGTGAATACTCCACTACTTCGGACAGATATTCCATCACCTGATCCAGCATCTCGGGCAAGGTATCACACTGCTCCAACTGATCGGTAATATTGAACAACAACGTCTTCTCATTTTGATGGTGATCATACAGACTGGTACTAACCCACTGGATAAACTGGAACAGCAGATGCTGGATCGATTTGCGATCATCCTGCAAATGGCTGCGCAGAATGCGAATATAATCTTCATACCGTTCCTGACGCAGAGGGGACAGCAATTCACGTACAGGCGCATACTGCCGGATCTGCTCCAGCTGATTCTCTATAGGCAGAAGATCAATCTGTTCACCGCGTATATGATGAAGTCCGGTACCTGTCCAGAATTTATGACTCAGCACCTGGCAGGACTCATGATACAGTCCCGGCAGACTTTTGTATGCGTTACCCATTTGGCTGATGCCAACAGATACCGAACTACTGAAGTAGGTACGAATCACTTCCTGTACCCGCTGAAGAATATGGGCAATCTGCTGGCGGATCGCCTGTTCGGATAATACATCCTCAAAGCTCAGCAGCAGCAAATAATGAGTCTCATCTACATAGAAGCCCTCGCCCCGTTTCACAGACGATGTGATTTCATTCAGTATATTAAGCAGGGTCATTTTGATCAGATGTCCATGTTCGTCCTTAAACTTCTGCTTGAGACGAGAGTAGTTATCGACCTCGATTGTACAGGCAACGATTCTTACCGGTGACAGTTGCATCTCACTCTGTACAACAAACCGTTCCCATTCCTCCGATGAATAAATGCCATACAACAGAAAATCCTTGAGAAATTTCTCCTTGATCAGTTCCAGGTTGGCAGGCAGCAGCGATCCACTGGTACGCTCACTTGTCGCTAGCTGCTGTTCGTTCCATTCATGCTGAATACCGGATAGTACACTCTCAATCTCTTCTTCGGTCATCGTCAGTTTGAGAATATAACCGGATACACCCAGCGACATCGCCCTGCGGGCTAGGTCGAATTCTTCCAGACAGGACAGGACGACAATACGGGTCTGCTTGTCTTCCTCCCTGATTCGGGCAATCAGTTCCATGCCGTCCATCCGGGGCATGCGTATATCAGTGATAATCAGGTCCGGCTTGTCCTGCATGTAAGTCTCCCATGCGCTCTGCCCATCCGGCAGATCGGCAATTACTTTCATATTAAATTTGTTCCAGTCGACTGAATTTTTGAGTCCGATTCGTACCAGCATCTCATCCTCTACTATCATCACCGTATACATCCATATGTCACTCCTTGATTCCCGAGTATAGGCACAATACCCAGTCATTGCCCCTGCCGCTGGAAGGGGCAGTAAATAGCCGGGTATCGATATTCTCTACCTGCTCTGCACCCTGATGCTGTCCGGTACGCGGACAATACCATCTGGCAGTCAGATCATAATTTGGAAGCGCTCCCAATCTAACTTTAACATACAGACCCTGAGGACAGTAGATGAATATGTAATCATCCCCTTTAATTGCCATCGGTGTATTGGCTCCCGATAGAGGTGCTTCCAAAAGATGCCCGGCAGGATGCGCAGTTAGAAGGTTTACACTTGTCATCAGCTGATGAAGATACTTCATTTGCCCGGCTCCTGGACGCTGCAGGGCATCCTGCCATGACATTATAAAGAAAGCTCCCTGCTGCTCCATATCAACAGAGCTGTACATTCCATCCGCCATAGCCCAGACCGAATGATGACCATAGGTATGACCTGCTGCGCCGCTGAATACGGCATAATAGGCAGCCTGCCTTACATCAGCTTCGTCAAAGTAACCATTGTCAGGGTTGAAATCGATCGGAATATCTTCGTAACATGGCTCGGCATCCAGTGTAGGTTTGACGGGATCGAGATGATAATCTGCCTGGATCAGGCGATAGTTATTGCGTACTCCGGCACTATGACTGGATTGAACCATATTAAAATCCAGCCATGACTCCTCATGCACATACAGCGATGACGATACACCGCCTTTGGGATGAAAGGTCATCAGATGCCTGTCCTGATCCCCTTCCCTGATACCAAGTGCCATCTGCCGGATCATCTCAAAATGACGGCGAGTCTGCAGCGGACGATCTCCTCCCAGCACCCAGATTAACGAGGGAACATCACGGTAACGTTCACCCAGCCATTTGCCATATACAAATGCATTATCCGGTGTGAAAATCTCCGGCCCCTTGCCCCACATCCGATAGAACTTGTCTCCCCATGTTGGCAGCAAGGCCGTATACATCCCCATTGAAGCAGCCATCCGGATCATCTCATCGACATGATGCCAGTAAGAATACTCTCCATCCAGATCCGGCTGCAGCGGGTCGGGGAGACCTGAGGAATCTTTTTGCAAAGGTACACGACCATAGGCATTGGGTGTATGCAGGCCATCCAGCTCGGCCAGTGCAACAGTCTGGATCACATTGAATCCCTGTTTGGCACGGGTATACAGGTAGTGCTGCATCTCCTCCCGATCCAGTCGGTGCAGCAGCTCCCAGGCTGTATCCGCCAGCCAGAAAAAAGGCACCCCTTCCTCGGTGATCAAAAATCGCTGATTGGTACTGATCTGCAGACGAGGCAGAGATGGATAGGAGGTCACTGGGAATCATCCTTTCGGGATTGGAATGGAAAGCTTCTCTGCATAGCGAACGGTATGGTCGATACTTGCAGCTTCATGAAGATTATTTCTGGCGTTTTGTCATTTCATAATTGTCATTGTTGCCGGTTGTCAGGCAGCGTATAAGGTTCCATATCCAGCCTATTTGTGCTACGTATACAGGATGACCTCTACATGACCTTTGAGTCCAAAAGGAGTCAGACAGTAACGATCGGTATAGATATGTTCTTCCGGATGATCTCCATCTGTCCAGCTCGGCTTATCCTTGAAGCTGTCCGGGCCTACCATGGTCAGTTCGCCGCGTACATGATGATGGGGACCAAGCAGATTACGACAGCTGGACATGAGCTCAATCATCAATTCGTTATCGCCAGTCCGGATATAGTCGGTAATCTCTATTGCATAAGGAGCCCACATAAAAGTATGCACTTCCTGCCCATTCAGCCACAGCCGGGACAGCACGGCATCCGGTCGTTCAAAGCGCATCCAGAGCTGCTGCCCGGAATCCAGCTCCGGTACAATCAGCTGCTGAAGCAGCTGGACATTACCTGCATAAAAGTTCAACCCCTGGGTCGTCAGGTCTCCACTCTGTACTGTATGCACAGGCTCCTGTAATCGGAAATGCCCATCGGTATAAATCTCGCCATCATCCGATAGTATATATCCAGTATCACTATGCACATGAAAGTTGCCGAGCAAATAGATGCTCTCGATCTCGGTATCATAGAACAGCTTGTTACTCTCGGATTCGAATACCTGTGCTCGTGCTACCGCCGCATAGGTCTCGGCGGAATTGGCAAAATGCCGTGCCAGTACAATCCGGTTATGTCCCGCTCTCAGATAGCTGGTAATATCCAGTTTGCGAAATGCGATATCCCTCCACCAACCAAGCTCTCGCTGGTCTAGTATACGGTCATTAATACTGATTCTGTACTGATCGGGCTGCTCAATGATCAGATACATGTCCCTATTCAGGTAATCTCCCGGCTGTGCCTCTACTGTAAATTCCATTTCAATCTCTACCGGATGTCCCAAGCGCACCAACTGATCCTGCAGGAAAATGACCGGCTGCACTTCCGACCAGTCACTTCCCTCGATACGCAGTCGGCAAGTATCCAGGGTCAGACTGTTCAGATCACTCTGAATCAGCTGCCATTGATCAGCTGTACGCAAAACCGAAGCAACCGATAAATCGGCTGTCTTGTCTGTTCGAGTAGAGTCAGGTAATAGCGCAGGATGTTCCGTACCCTCCATATGTCCTGCATAGTGACGCAGCATATACGACTGCGCAGGGGCAAAGGAAAGTCTGACGACGATACTTTCACCAGATCGGAATGTTTCCTCCTCGTTAGTTTGGACGGATTGATATTCGAAATGATCAGCAAGCGGTGTAATCTGTCCATTTTCCAGATTGATCTGCTGCCAATCGCCTGACCCGGATAATATCATCTCGGTATTATAACTACCCGTGCGGTCTGTATTGACCAGATAATACAGCGTATATTCGCCCAGTGTACTCACCTGGCTTCGTATCGGTATCTCCTCTGGCGCAACCGGGATGAGAGACGGCTGCAGGCGAGCTGAGGAATGATCCGAAGCAGGGACAAGATCCCGAATAATGATGTCTGGCTGGAGATGCTGATCAAGGTAAGTGATGAGAGACTCGCGATTCAGCGGCAGACAGGAAATACTGGATTCCAGTTCAGCCAATCGCCCATCATGCTGTCCATTGACCATAGTTGGTAATGTACCCAGAGCAATCACCTGTCCTCCCTGGTTGATCCATTCCTGCAGCAGTTCCAGTGTATGTGCTGCGATAGTGATCATCGGCGGCAGAATAACGAACCGGTACGCCGCCTGGCCAATAACAAACTGTTCGCCCTGTATTTGCCCATGATCGGCAATGATGCTCTCCGATCCATAATCATGACTGTACTGCATAGCGCCCAGCCATTCACTAATCTGTACAAAATCCTGGTGAATCTGCTCGCCCTCTTCACTCGTGCGATTATTATAGGCAATCCAGGAAGAACGAATCGGGTGCAGCAGCAAGATATCCGCATGCTGCCGGCTCTCTGATAAGAGCATCGATAACCGTCCAAAATAATCATTGAACCGGCTATATTCTTCCCACCACGGCTGCTGATAATAAAGAGATGGCGGATAATCGCGCTTGCGAATACCACGCAAACTATAGCCTTCCAGATGCTGACACATCAGGTTAATCCCATGCACATACTGCCATTCGGCAATCCACTTCAGATCGGCAAAGGATACATTCCAACCACTGCAGCCAAATGTCTCGGACAAGACAAACTTCTGTCCCAGCTGCCGTGCTACCGAACTGGCCTGCTTCGGTGTCAGCGGATCGCTAATAAACCGCCCGAGCCAGTCTATTCCCGGTGTCTGCATGAACGCATAGGAAGCCATGGCATCCCCTACTGATCCGGTCTGTGCAGTCAGATGATCTTCACACACAACATGTCCAGTTAGCCGCAGCTGATGTTCTTCGCACCATTCGCCAATCTGCTTCATAAAGGACTGCGAGAACAGACGGGTAACCAACTCCCAGAAATGGTACCGCGCCGATTCATAGCCCTCCTTTTCGAGAAACAATAATGGCAGGATCCCCAGCAGCTCCTCGTCATAGGTCTCACGGAACTGTTCTTCCAGGGTAAAAGACCATGGTATCTGATTGCGTCCGTACTGCGGTTCATCGGTAAATATACCGTACACCGACTGGCCAAAATGCGCTGCGAACCGGTCAGCATATTTCTCGTATGTGGATTCAATAAATGCTCCTACAACATGGGCATTCAGCGTATCGATATAATACGGATTCACTTCATAATATAATCTCAGCTCAGCCCGATTCTGCTGCTCATGAGAGATCTGTATATAACGTCCATCCTCATATCTATACCAGGCAATAGTGCGACCATCATCCTCTGCTGCTGCCGGCTGCTGCTGATTCTCGTTATCCAACTTGTTATGCCCTTCACTCTCCGTGTCAGCTGCTTGATGTGCAGCTGTAGCACTCTGTTGATCAAGGGAATGTGCTGGTGTATGATCAACTTTTTCCATTCGAAGCCATTTTTGCTGGTAATCCAGTCCCAGCTCGGGAACGACTCCATCGGCAAAACCGCTCGGCCATCCATTTTCGTCATAACACCAGACTTGCATTCCCAGCTGCTGTCCTTCCTCGATGCCAGCGGCAATACACTCCATCCATTCCTCGCCCATATAAGGTGTCTCGAGTCCGGCACGGGCATGCATGATGAATCCACCCAGTCCTGCCTGCTTCATCTCGCGTACCTGTCTGCGAATCTCCTGCGGATCGAGCCGATCATTCCACGACCAGAATGGAATAGCCCGGTAGACAGCAGGCGGATCAACCAGATGACTGAAGATTGATTCGGTTGATGGTTCGGCATGTTGATCAGAATAAGATCTGTTCGGATTCTGCTCAGTCGCAGCGGAGTATGAAGGCGATAAAGACTGCGGAACAGGCTGATTTAACATCTTGGAATCAGTATTTTTGTTGTAGCCAGAAGTGCCGTTTGCAGATCGTTGTCCGGATCTGTGCATGAATATCTCCGCCTTTCCCGTATGAGTTCATTGGCATATTGGCTGATCGCCTAATCATGAACGGCTGTTCCATGCGCGTACCGCTATATTTTGGATACTGCTGACCTGCAGTGTACGACTCTCACCGCTGTCCAGCCAGATAAAATTATCCTCTGCCAGGAACGGAGGTTCATCGTGATACTCTGCCTCTCCCGGAACCAACTGATAATCTACAGTCTGATACAATTCTACAGCTACAGCCGGGTAATTCCCCCGATTAGTAACAGTCACCTGATACGGATATTGACTCTGACTCTCCACTTTACCACGTTGCCTGTTGGAATCAGCTGCCTGTTCCATTCCGTTCTGCTGCTTATGCTGCTTATGCTGCTTATGCTGCTTTATATTATGCTGCTCTGCTTCTACTTGCTGCTCTATCTTCTCCTTATCCTGATCCGGTTGAATATGGAGATCCAGCTCTGTATCCGGCAGATTCATCAGCACACCCTGTCTTGCATCAAAATTTATCCAGTAAAAGGTACGGTTCAGCACATTGCCTGCCTGTATCAGCTCGGATACGACCAGCAGCGGCGCTTCTTCCAGTGAACACGCCGGAATATCCACTTGTCCCAGTTGGCGTACCTGCCCACCACTGCCACTATCCTGCCAAGACTCTGACAACATCACTTGCAGATTCGCATCATATACCCGTACTCCTGCTGTCCATTCTCCGGTTAACTGCTTCCGGTCATCCAGCAGATATACGGGCAGCGACTGCTGATGCTCCGGACTGTTCAGCTTGTCGAACACAATAGAGACCATCAGCGGTGCATACGCGTCTGCGGTAAAATAATGGGACATCTTGGGCGCGCCATACCAGTCGATCGTTGCCCAGGAGACACCGGGATACACGTCATTTAATTTGTACGTCACCACGCCAATCTGCTCCGGCCAGTGGCAGCGCGCCCGCTCCATCTTGTGCCGCAGTGAGACCACCTGCGCCATCTGGGTACCGGTAACAAAATTCTCCAGTGAATCACAGGGAACAAACGAATCGGCAAACTCGGACAGAATGCGCATCTCGTCCCGGGTATCAAATGCCGGCAGATGATGATAAAAGCTTTTGCCCGGTTCTGGCGGCCATACCGTGCGCTCGGCTTCCGGCAAATACCGTTTTACCGATTCCATATTCGGAGACGAAGCAAGTCCAAATTCACTCAGCATCCTATCGTCCAGCCCTGCATAATAGTCGAAGCTGTACGCCGGTGTCCAGCCATTCCAGACGATATGATCATGCGTACTGCCGCCCAGCGGATCAGTACGATGAAATGGGCGTGTCCCATCCAGCTCGATACTGTAGCGCCCCATCATCTGCATGGACTCATGATCCAGCTCACTGCTTGTCTCATTGCCTCCACCCCACATAATCAGTGATGGGTGATTGCGTAGACGCAGTGTATTGATGATTACGGTCTCTTCCAGTGCATCATATGGCTGATTGGCATGACTGCCCCAGCAAGTCGGCCATTCCTGCATAATCAGAATACCGAGACGATCACAGAGATCATAGAAATCATCCGTCTCCGGCATCCCCCCTCCCCAGGCACGCATAAAGTTCACATGCTGCTGTGCCGTCAGAGCAAGGAAATGCTCATACTTCTCCCGGCGGAAATCCATCAGCGCATCCATGGTACACCAACCGGTTCCCTTGGCAAAAAAGGGCTGTCCGTTTACTGTGAATGTCCAGTTATACATCTCCGGCTGCTGACCCTGTGGCAGCGGGTCCATCCGGATATCACGAATGCCAAAAGTCAGTTCCTTGCTATCGGCTAATACGGTGGAAATATCCATAGGATCTATATCCGCTTGTGCCGCTGTCTGCTGCTTGGTATTGTCCGGAATGTATAGCAACTTCAACCGGTACAGATGCTGTTCACCCATATCAATCGGCCACCACAACTGATGGTCCGGTATTTGCAACTGCAGATGCAGGCTCCCTTCGTCAGTAGCTACGTTCTCTGCATCAATAACCTGGCTAAAGGATACCGCTGTACCTGCAAAATTATCCGGTTCGATCACGCCATGGAGCGTACCTGCCCAGTACGCTGATGAGCTGCTCAGGGTCATCGACAGATCAAGCCTTCCTGCTATGGCATTGTCTTCATTCAAGGCCGCAATATAGGGATTGTCTATAGATACAGTCGGTTCACCTTCAATCCGCACACTTTGCCAGATACCCACTGCCGGCAAATTGACATAATGCCAGCCGTAATTGCAGTTGAATACGACAGTAGAATGCCATATATTCCATTCATTGCCGAGTGGTGCCGGATGGACTTTGACGATTAATGTATTTTCCTTCTGAACGATGGCACTTATATCGTAAGCAGGTCCTCCGAATGCGCCATTATGATAACCGAGCGAATGGCCATTCAGCCACACTTCACAAGCTGGTGATACGCCAGCAAAATTCAGCTTTGGGTGCTGCCATTTCCGATTCGGATTCAGAGTGAAGCTGCACCGATGCCACCAGGTCTTATGACTGTATACCTTGGCGATATCTGCATTCTCGCCAAAAGCTGGATCGCCAATGATTCCGGCATCCACCAGCGCTTGATGAATACTGCCCGGTACCTGCACGGGAATTGCATTACCCCAATCTTCCTGCAAACGCATCTCGTCTGTTCCACCTTCTACCATTTCCCATATTCCATCCAGCAGCATCTGCGGTGCAGTCTGCAGCGAACCGGTTAACTGTTGCCAGTAATCAGTGCTATCCTGTGTATTCAAAGGGCGTGCTTCCAGCCGCTGAACCGGATGATCCCATGGTGTATATCGCGCCTCAAAACTTTGCCGATCCAATAGATCCTTGCTGAGTAGCTGCCTGGTATTCATGATGATCCCCTCCTTCTCTGTGTAAGTATGCCGTTATAATGAGCCGGTATGTGCACCATTATTTATTCCTGCTATTCATGGGCAACAACTGTAAGTATGCCGTCCCCATCCTATCAGCAAAACAGAGCCGATCCATTGACGCGTCGGCTCTGTTTTGCCTTATTGTTGAAACACTTATTGAACAGAAGTAAGCTTCACATCATCGATAAATGCCGTATTATCACCCGTTGTGGATGTTGCTACAAATTTGAGGGTATGCTCGCCGGCTGTCACAGGAAATGCATTGATTGTAAAGGCTTCATATGCACCGGAAGCTGGTGTATAGCTGCCGAGCACCTGATTATCCAGCATAACATTGAACTTCTGGGTTCCCCGCAGATTAGTACGCTGAGCCGCCTTAAAGCTTAATGTATAGGAGCCTTCCGGGAATTTTAGCTTTTGCGTAATCGTACCGTTGATTCCATTATCCGTTTTAAGATAGGCACTCTGTGCACCCTCCGGTATAGTTACATTGCCGAGTACACTATTATTGCCCTGAACACCGGAGCGGCTGTCAAATACCCAGTCACTGGTGAACGGTCCCGGCTTGGTTTTGGCTTTGCTGTCGACCGGAATAACTGGTGTCTCGAATCCGCCATTTTTCAATTGAGCGGGCAAGCTGTTGGCCGGACGGATAAAGAGACTGTCCAAGAAAGCGGTACGATCTAGCTTAGGCAGTGCAGGGTCTGCCGAAGTTGCGATAAACTTGACATTATGCTTGCCAGCAGTAACTGTGAAGGGAGCACTTGTTACCTTTTGGAAATTGACGGAATCTGCTGTGAATGAGCTGACCTTCTGATTATCTACATACACATCAAATGTCTGTATGCCATACCCCGAACGTGTCGCCAGATCAAAGCTCAATTCATACGTACCTCCCGGGAAATTCAATTGTTGGCTGATTGTTCCGTTCACACCGCCATCTGTTTTGAGATAGCCAACCTGTAGCCCTTGTGGGGCTTTGATGTCTTTGCTGACCAGCTGACTTCCATTAGTAGAGACCCCTGAACGGGAATCAAATATCCAGCCATTTGTAAATGGTCCTGTACGCGTAGTAGCCGTACCCGGCTTTTCAAAGCCTGCATTATAAATGGTCACTACCGGTGTCTCATCCGGAACATCATTGGTGAAGAAGCAGCGTTTGTCTATTCCTGGCGCAGGATCGGCGCCGAATGATTCATCCGTACATTCCACACCGTCTGTAAATGCTTTGTATTTGAACATGCCGTCTGCTCCATAAGCAACCATGGCTTTACCAGTGAAGTCGCAGACTTTGCCTTCATACATACAGAATTCGTAATTGTCGGGTCCAATCACCACATCCTTCGTTTTATACAGGGCTGCGGTAATACCGGAGTTATCGAGTCCCGGCTTGATCGCTATCGCTTTGAGCATCCGGTTGCCACCATTTGGCAGAATCGCACCATGCTTATACAGACGGGAGGATGCAGTTGGTGTGCTGCCATCCATCGTGTAGTAAATTTGTGCCCCCGGTGTCTTCGTCTCGATAAATACAGCTTCTGCCGAATCATAGATACCTGGTTTCAGACTGAATGTTGGTGCCTCTACCCGTGTCGGAACAGAACGCGGAATCACTTTAATAAGTGCTATTCCATAAGCACCTACTCCTTGGCCACTGCTGGCCTTAATTGCTACTAATCGCTCGGAAGCAATATCCGGTGCTCTGTAGAGACCATTCGCGTCGATCGTTCCATTATTTGTACCGAGCACGGTCCATGTCACTCCATTCGCAGCGGCAAGTGACTGTTCCTCGTCATCTGTTGCGTCGTAGGTGTCTTCGCTTACTGTATTTTCGGATTCAGCTGTTTCTACAGTTGCAGGCGCTACTTGGACTGCTGCAGAATCATCTTGTGTATTGCTGTCACTCCCAGTATTTACGATATTAAAATCTTCTGCAGAGTCTATAGATTTAGCTGCTTCTTTGTCTGTTGACCGGGTAGTGGAAGCATCTGCGTTCATAGCATCTCGCTCTTCTGCTGCGTACGTATCCTCCGTTACAACGGTCTGTCCAGTGTACGTCGCATCAATGACACGAGCCTGCATCTGCAGTGTACTTGCTCCTGTGATTGTCTTCTCTATCGGTGTAACTTCCACCTGAGTCTGAGGCTTGGCTGTAGTATAGATTGAAAAATGATACGCTGTATCACTATCGTTATCCGTAAAGGAACGCGTCGCCGCAAACGCTTTTTCTACCTGTGGAAGTATCGCATTTGCGTCCACCTTCATATTGTCACGGTACGTCATTTTGTAAAAGGTTTTACCAATCGTGTTATCTCCGAAATTAATATTGAGATTTCTGGCTTCGCCGCCTTTGGACTCTACCAGTACAGTGTAGTTGCCATCCTTGCCTTTAAAGGCAGCTGCACGAACATCGTCGGCACCTCCGGTATCTACAGCGAGTACATCACTGTGCTCCGGGATGTAGCGATTCAGGAAGCCGGCAGAATAATAGGTTTTCCGCGGCATCCGGTCGAGTGGCAATGAACTCCACATCGTATAGGTACCGTTCGTATCTCCATCGGGATCGGATGTCCAGGCGCCATTCATCTGCCACATCAGTGCACCTTTGAGGCCATCATTTGCAGCACGGATAATCGAGTTGGCAAACCCGGCATCCCAGCCGCTGGCATCATCGGCAGACCAGCCGAATTCAGTCATTACAACCGGTTTGTTACCCGCTATAGTGGTCCGCTGATCGATTACACTTTTCAGCCCATCATAACTGGTTCCATACACGTGAAAAGTATAGGCATCAAACACGCTGTCGGCATTCTGCTTCATGTAGCTGATCCAGTCCAGTGCACCGGATTCTTCCGGACCCCAGATTTCGATTTGGTCGCGCAGTCCGTCCGCTTGGAGACGATCACTGACTTTACGTGTCATCTCGGCAAAGTAGGCTTTCTGATCAGCTGGACCTTCAAAGTCCCAGCTGCCATTGGATTCATTGTAAAATGTCATATATTTTACGTTGTCATAACCACGTTTGTTAATCAATTCGTTCAGTGCAGCCGAGGCGGAAGCTGCATATGCATTGAGGTCGGTGGGTGCGCTTACGTATGGGTCTTTCAGATCCGGGAAGTTAAACCAGTCCTGAACCGTCTGGCCGACTTTCCAGCCAAAGTTCAGTTCCACTTCCGTACCGGCGCCTTTAAGAGCATCCAGATAGCGGTAGAATTCTTTCATCTTCGGACTGTCAAACGTGTACTGTCCCTTCTTCGGCTCCATCCAGTCAATCTGGAACCATACTCTGGCTACCTTGGGCTGGATTTTCTGAATCCGGTTCACATCCATCGCCCAGTAAGCATCGTTATAACCGTATTTTGCACCCAGATCCATCGTATTCGTTGGAATAATATTGACGCCTACGCCAAGGAAATCCGAATGCATAACTTTGTCCGGATCAATGCTGATTGTACGGGTGACCGCTGCAGCAGCTGTTGACTCTGCTGCCTTTGCTTTGGATGGTACACTGACTGAAGGCAGAATAAGCGAAAGCAATAAAATGGACGTGCCCATAATGCTGAATACCGACCTCGCTTTTTTGTTCATTCCTTCCTCTCCTTTTCGTGTACGGATATTTTAAGTACATCCTTTACGCCACGCTCTATAATGGCATGGCTGTTTTGTAGGTTGATTACGACGTATCGAAGTAGCCTTACAGATGCAGAATGCCGCGACATCAGGGTAAAATCGGAAAACTAAATCCTTCTTCATCATAGGTCAAAGATAGCGCTTACAAATTGAAGAATACACAGAATAAATTGAAGAATATACAGAAATACCAACATGTGATTTTGGGTATCATTGAACAAAATAAAGAAATACTTGAACAAATATCAGACATGCTCTGTAACCTTGTTATCCGGGCACTTTATATCTGAGAAGAATAAATTACAAAAATTCATCTATTGCAATCTGCAAAAAGCTGGATTATAATGAGCCTACGATTTTGACCGGTCGAAACAAACAGGATTGCCGGAATAATCTCCGGAGTTCTGAATAGACATGATTGAACATTAACCTTTTGGTTTTATAGATGCATATATACATTCCGTGACGGGAAAGAGTACGTTATGATTCTGATCTACAGAGAGTTGGGTAAGGTGCAAGCCAACGTTCAGAATATAACCGAAGCCATCCCCGAGAAGCAGGCTGAACATTACAGTAGGTACTGCCGCATTTCCAGCGTTAACGGGAACACGTATTGATGGATACGTTGCAGAGTGCCGCTTTGTCATGAAGTGGAACCAGGGTGGTAACACGGGCAGAGCTCGTCCCTTTTCAGGGGCGGGCTCTTTTTGTTTTCCCAAATTCCGAAAATACAGGCTCTACATGATAATCCCAACTCAATCATCCATGACTTGATATGATCCAACCCAGAATAACAATAAAAAAAGGCGCTCCCTGACGGATACGCCTCACCGAGGAGGAACTACAATGAGTTCAATGACCAAAAGCAATCTGATTACTTCGCTGGTACAGGAAATGCCCCCATCGGGGATACGCAAATTTTTTGACTATGCTTCCGGACAGGAAGATATCATCTCTCTCGGGATTGGAGAACCGGACTTCACAACACCACGGGCAGTACGAGAAGCTTGTATCCGCGCGTTGGAAGAAGGGCGTACCGAGTATACACCCAATGCCGGTCTGCTCGAGCTGCGTGAAAGTATCGCCGGCTATCTGAATACGAGCTACCAGCTGGACTATGATCCTGTTCACGAGATGATGGTGACGATCGGCAGCAGCGAAGCACTTGATCTGGCACTGCGGGTATTGATCAATCCGGGCGATGAGATTCTGGTTCCTTCTCCCTGTTATGTATCCTATTCTCCCATTACCGGACTGTGCAGCGGTACAACCGTAGAGATTGAGACCTCTGCCCATAATGGATTCAAGCTGACGGCTGCCGAACTGGAGTCCAAGATCACTCCTCGCTCCAAGCTGCTGATTCTCAGCTATCCGAGCAATCCGACCGGCGGTATTATGAGCTATGACGATTGGCTGCCGATCGCACAGCTGGTGGAAAAGTATGATCTGGTTGTCCTTTCCGATGAGATCTATGCCGAACTGACCTATGGAGCCAAGCACGTCAGCTTTGCCTCCATGCTGGGTATGAAAGAACGTACACTGCTGATCAGCGGGTTCTCCAAAGCATTCGCAATGACCGGATGGCGTATTGGCTATGTATGCGGACCAGAGCAGCTCATCGAGCCCATGCTCAAAATTCATCAATATACGGTGATGTGCGCGCCTATTCTGGGCCAGATTGCCGCTATCGAATCGTTGAAGCCACACGGTCTGGAATCCAAGGATCGAATGATGGAATCGTACAATGAACGCCGCCGCATGTTTGTGACCGGGCTGCGTCAGATCGGACTTCCTTGCCATGAACCCCAAGGTGCATTTTATGCTTTCCCTTCTATCGCTCATACCGGACTGACATCCGATCAGTTCGCCGAGCAGCTGCTCAAGGAGATGAACGTGCTGGCGGTACCGGGAACGGCTTTTGGCCAGAGCGGTGAAGGATTTATCCGCTGTTCCTACGCCACTTCGGTTCCCAAGCTGGAGCAGGCACTGGAACGGATGCAGCAATTTATGCAGCGGCTGTAAAAGGTTAGGCTTAATGGCATTGGTAACGCGATTTGCGATTTGCGATTTGCGATTTGCAGGATATTATAACGGATGCGACAGCGTTGCCCTAAAGTGAGATTTCATTTATAAAACAAAGAAGAACATCCCACTGCATATGCTGTGGAATGTTCTTCTTTGATACATATCTGCCAAAACAGCTAACCCATTAGCCAAATAGCTCGTTTACCAAATCCCAGTCCAGCTTCTGGATCACTGCGGTAAGCAGAGTGGCTGCCTGATCAAAATCCTTTTTCGCCATAATTGCATTATGAGTATGGATATAGCGCGTTGGGAAGCCGAAGGATAGAGTCGGACAGCCTTTGCCGCTAATATGGAATTTGCCGCCATCGGTTCCGCCTCCCGGGATCGCATCAACCTGTAGCGGAATATTCAGCTCTTCTGCTGTGTCCATAACCAGATCACGCAGACCATTATGCGGAATCATGCTGGCATCGAACAGCAGCATCAGCGGGCCTTCACCTACACTGGTCTGTGACGGTTGGGATTCCTGACCCGGCATATCGCTTGCTACACCTACATCCAGTGCAAAAGCAATATCCGGTTCTACCAGATTGGCAATTGTTGTAGCACCACGCAGGCCTACTTCCTCCTGTACAGTGGCACCGGCGTACAATACGTTCGGATGCTGCTGCTCTTGCAGACGCTTCATCACTTCTACAGCGAGCGCACAACCTGCACGGTTATCCAGTGCTTTGCCAACCCAGAGTTCATCGTCGCGCATTGTGGTGAATTCAGATACCGGTACGATCCAGTCGCCGGGGCGCACGCCCATGACTTTGGCATCTTCAGCATCTCTTGCACCGATATCGATATACATGTTTTTAAGTGGAACGACTTTCTCGCGTTCGGCGGCTTCCAGGATATGCGGCGGCTTGGAGCCGACGATACCGATATAATCGCCTTTACGCGTCTTGACTTTGACACGCTGGGACATCACTGAATGCGGCCACCATCCGCCCAGCTGCTGAAATTTGAGAAATCCTTTGGAAGTAATACCAGTCACCAGAAATCCGATTTCATCCAGATGTCCGGCGATCAGTACTTTGGGTCCGCCTTCATTTCCTGTTTTTTTACCTACAATGCTGCCCAGGCGATCCTTGAGAATTTCATCGGACAACGGCTCCAGATAACCAGCCATTTTATCCCGAACACTTCGTTCAAAACCGGATACTCCATCGGTCTCGGTGAGTTCTTTCATCATCTGTGTCATTTCATCCATGCTGTTGTCTCTCCTTTTATCATTCAGTAGTCAGCATTCATCTAAGGTCGCATAGGCTGCCATGATCTGCTGCGAGATACGTAATCTGCCGAATTCTGTTGTCCTTATGCTTTGTATTTACTTTCCTGCATGAATGTTCCAGAAACAGACAGCTCTGAGACTGATTGTATGGCAACAAGAGATAATTGGCAAACCTAGGGCTAGTCAGGGATTCCAGAGTGTAGGATTAATTCGTATACTGCTGCATAGATGCAATGCATTATTAATTCTATATAGACACGTGCTGCTTAATTTCCTTTTTTATCCTAATGCTGGATTGCCCGTTATTATACATAACGCATACAAGAAAGAACAAAACACCGCCTCATCTCCTGTATGATGACGGTGTTTTGTTCTTTCTTGCCTTTATCGATTATCCATCTGTCATAATCTGCTACAGACTTTCCAGAAACCGGTACACATCTTCAAATACCAGGTCATGCTGCTTGTCCATCGTCAGGATATGCCCGGATTGATCATACCATTTCAGTTCTTTCACCGGCACTGTCAGCTCGTCATAGATGATCTGTGCGCTTTCCAGATAAAGCTTTTCATCCAGCTCTCCCTGCATAATCAGTGTTGGTGCAGAGATCCGCTTGACTTGACGGGCAGTTGAAGCAATCAGCTCGCGCAGCTGATCCAGGCTGTGCAGCGGCTCTTCCGCCAGCTGTTCCAGTTCCCGCTCGATCTGCATCTCTTCCTTACCTTCAATTGACTTGAACCAGCGGGCGTATTCCAGTACCCGTCTGAGAATATCTTCATTGCCTTTCTCGCGTACAGGGGCGCACATGGAGACAATAGCCTTGGCAGGAAACAAAGTACCCAGACGCAGCGAAAATACACCGCCGAGTGAGACACCGACCACAGCAATCTCTTCATAACCTTCCTGCTCCAGATACTCATAACCCTCTACTGCACTTTTCCACCACTCCGAAGGCTTGGTGTGAAGCAGTTCTTCCGGAGTACTGCCGTGTCCTTTGTACAGTGGGCCATGACATGTATATCCTCTATCATTCAGGAAACGTCCCAGTTTGCGAACGTGCAGCGTATTGCCGGTATATCCATGCAGCAGCAGAACAGCCTTCGTTCTTCCGCGATAGGTAAATGACTGAGGCGGAACCAGTTTCATCCGATCATCTCTCCAATTCTATTTTCTCTATAATTAAACAGAATGACTGCCGTAAAAACAGAACCAGAAGTAAGAATACCATACTTGCCGCCGGGAGCCTAATCTTAGAATATACGGATTAGAATCCCGGACAGCAGTCGGTAATCCAGCTTCTGGTTGGAAAAGATCGATCGATTTCTGTCCTACTCGGTCACCATGGCACCGGATGGATAAGCAACTGTGTAGTCGGCTTGCTCTATCCATGTGCTGGTAACAAAGTTCCGTCCACGTACGTGAACATGACGCTCATAGATATCCACATAATAGCCTTCGCTACCTTCCAGATATTCATCTGCATCCGTCCATAGATATCCGACCGACGAAGCATTGAACATTGCAGGCAGTACCCCTTGTCCATCATACATGGTATGCGGTGATCCCAGCTGCCAGTGCGTATGTCCGGTAAATAGAATCACCTGCGGATAGCTGGACAGAAGGCGGCGCAGCGCTTCATCCTGATGAACTCCGTACCAGCCCTGCTCTTCCAGCGAACCGGCGACCGTATTCATAAGCGGTTGATGCAGGAAAAGAAATATCGGACGTATCTGCTCAGCAGATGCTGCCAGTGTGCTGTCCAGCCATTCCAACTGCGCAGCCGAGAGATGACAGTCTTTGGATAACGGCTTTTCCGTACCGATAAAAATAAAATGATACCCGCCAAGCCAGCGATCATAATAAGAACCTGCTGTACCTGTTGCTTCATTAAAATTACCAATGCGGCGCTGCCACAGCTCATCAGCGGCAGCAGAATAGTCCTGATTACGTTGGGAAGCTTCGGCTGTCATCTGTGCCTGGTACTGTTCCCATAATTCCAGTAGCTGCTGTCCGGTGAGCCCTGTCAACTCCTGCGGAGCTTCTTCCCAGATAAAATCGCCTACATCATGATTTCCCATTGTAAAAAAGAAAGGTGGCAGCTGGTGACGATACTTCTCCCATATCCGGTGCATTTCCCTGTATTCCGCTTCCAGACCATGATCCGTGACATCTCCCGCATGCATAACGCCGAGACTGGGCTGACCGTAGGAGGCAATATCCGCCAGCGCCTGTTCCCAGTGAAGATTATGGATATGCTGCGGATTATCGGTGACATGAGTGTCCGTGATCACCTGGAAGCTTGCTAGCGGCATTTCCAGATCAGATTGCTTCGACTGCGTTACCGAATTTATTTTATATTCATTCATTGTGCATCGCTCCATTTCAATCCGATAATCCCGACGATAATCAATACCATCCAGCATACCGATGCTGTTCTCAGCCGTTCTCCGAAAAAGTAATATCCCGCAATGCTGATCAGCGTAATCCCGACACCCGACCAGATTGCATAGGCGATACTGATCGGCATATACCGCACCGCATAGTTCAGCATGGTGAAGCTGGCTCCATAGCAGACAAACATCAGCACCGAGGGCAGCAGTCGACTGAATCCATCTGACATCTTCATCATCATCGTACCGGTCAGCTCCAGCACAATGGCTAGCAGGAGCAGTAGCCAGCCTGTACTGCCTGTCATTCTCCTGCTCCATCCTGCTTCCGTAGTTGGGCAAAAGAAGTAATCACTGCATCCGCAGACGTTACATCCACACCTGCACCCATACCAATTGTAAGCAGACAGCCTGCCGCTCTGCCCATCTGCATATCCCCGTTCGTATCTCCAATTACAGCGGTCTGTCCGGGCGCTACCCCCAGCTCTTCACAGGCGAGTATCACCATATCGGGAAAAGGCTTGCCCTGACTCACCCGGTCATTGCCAATAATGATATCCAGACTATCTAGCATCCCCATCCATTCCAGATGCTTGCGAGCATTGTCCGTGTCATCTGCTGTAACTACCGCCAGTCGTATTCCCTGCTGTTTACAGCGATCCAGAAATTCTCGCACTCCTGGAAGGGGATACGTCGGCTTGACACGCTCGGTAGCTCGATCTGCTTCCCTGATACAGTCACGAACAATAGATTTGGATACCGCCCAGGATAAGCCAGCTCGATATCCGTGCCACATCAATATGGCATAGACTTCATCCATCGTCCCCATTGCAAGAGGACCCCGTGTATCGTAGTCAATCATCCGTCCCTGTTCGTCGTGGATTGTGCCCCAGATATGGGGAATATGCTCTTGCTCCAGTAGACAACCGTGCTCTGCCAGCCGCAGGTTCATTAGCCGCAATACTTCATTGGTCCAGAATCCCCACATCCGGTTAAAGTCGAGCAGTGTCCCGTCCTTGTCCAGCAGTATTGCCTGAATTGATTGCTGATTCCATAACTGTTCATTGATCTGATCGAGCACATTCGGTTGATTGGTCGTAATTTCTGTCATTGGTGTATGTCCCTTTCCTGCATTTGCCTGACTTAGCGACGGTTTGCACGATCTAGCTCCTGCTGGGCTTTTACTTTGGCTTCCTGCAGTGCCTGGGCAGCTGGCACATTGTTGATCTGTACTTGATCAGCAGCTACTTTGAGTGCATCAGTGATTTTGCCGCCTGTAGGATCCTGGAATGGCGCAGAAGCATGAGCAGCCTGCTTGAGCGGTACTTCAATCTGTGGATTTTTCGCGCTGAATGCTTTGAACTCCGGATCTTCCAGTGCGGATTGACGCACCGCGATATAACCGGTATTCATCGACCATTGTGCCGTGTTGGACGCTTTGGAAAAGTAGCTCAGCCATTTGAATGCTGCCTGCTGCTGCTCGGGACTTGCTTTGGCAGGAATGCCCGCCATGATCGCATTGGCGACCGGTTTGCCTTCGCCTTTGCCTTCCCAGCCCGGCTGCTCCATTGCACTGACAATCTTGAAGTCCAGGTCGCCCTGATCTCCGCTTGAACCGGTATAGCCTGCTGCTTTGTTTTTCATTACATCATCTATCGTTTTGTACCAGTATTCCCAGCCTTGTCCACCAGAATGAATGCCCATAATCTGATCTTCATGAATCCATTTGCGGAACATCTCCCATGTCTCAACCCACTCCGGTGAATCGATCGTGACCGTTTTGCCATCCGGACTCAGAATACTGCCACCTTTGCCCAGTACGGCATCGATCATATTGTCACTGCCCCACATCGGCTCCCAGCCATAGAACGTTGTTTTGCCATTTTCTTTTTTGGTCATTTTGGCAGCTGCTGCCGCCAGTGCTTCCCAGGTGGTAAGGCTCGCCGGGTCAATATCATTTGCTTTGAGTGTATCCTTGCGATAATACATGACCTGGGTGGTGCCATACATCGGCAGGAAATACTGCTTGCCATCTACCTGTCCCTGAGTCAGGAATGTCTGTACAAAGTCTTCTTTTTTGAAATTAGGGTCGGCTGCAATAAAGGAATCCATCGGTGCATAGTAGCCTTTTTTCGCCCAATCCACATTGGAGCTTAGCACCGCAGCGGGTACCTGACCGGAAGCAATAGCTGCCTGCAATTTTTGACCAGTTTCATCATAATCTGCCTGCACAATTCCTTTGACGACAACTTCTTTTTGGGAGGCATTGAAGGCATCAATGGTTTTCTTCATATTGTCGCCAAGTTTCCCGCCCAGTCCGTACCAGAATTCGATTTCAACAGGTCCATTGGATGAGGTAGCTGTACTTGCAGCACTGGTAGCACTATTGCCGGGTGAACCGCAGGCCGTGATCATCAGGAAGCTGGCAATGATCATAAGCGGTAGTGCTGATTTCCATTTCAACAGGGAACGACGTGTGCTCATTTCTTTTTTGAATAAACGTAATAATTTCATCAATAGCAGCCTCTTCTCATGGATAAGATGGTGGCCTGTTCAAGGTCCACATAAATCTGTACGTTAATGCATAATCTAAATCTGTACCTTTTGCAGATTTTGGCTAGTTCTTGTTGACTCCTGCCGACATATTCACACTCTGCATAATCGTTTTCTGGGTGAACAAAAACAGGATCAGCAGCGGCGCGATTGTAAACGCGCTGGCAGCCATAATTTGCGGCCATTTCAGACCATAGGCGCCTCCCTCTACAAAGAAACTTCGTAGACCTGCCGATACCAGCTGCAGATCAGGACTCTTGGTAATCAGCATGGGCCAGAAATAGTTGTTGTACTGCTCGATAAAAGTAATCAGTACCATCACTGCAAAAGTTGAACGGGCCAGAGGTGTGATAATTGTCCACAAAATCCGGAAATGAGAAGCTCCATCCAACTGTCCGGCTTCGACCAGTTCATGTGAAATCTGCATAAATGCCTGCCGGATCAGAAAGATCGAAAATACGCTGACACAGTTCGAGAGAATCAGCCCGGTATAACTGTCCAGTAGCTGTAGCTTGCTCAGTACCAGATAGCTAGGCAGATAGACCGCTGTACTCGGAATCATATAACCAAGCAGCACGACACCGGTGAATAGACCTTTGAGCCGAAATCGCATATGGGTCAGTGCATACGCCATCATGCTCGAATTAATAATCTGCAGCAAGGAAATAGCTGCACCTACACCGATACTGTTCAGAATATAACGGGCAAATGGAGCAGCATGCCAGGCATCCACATAATTACTCCATAGAAAAGTCTCTGGCCAAAAAGTCGGCGGAAAACGGAAAATCTCATCATTGGTCTTGAATCCGCTCATGATCATCCAGTAGAAAGGAAAAGCCATCATCAGACTGATTATTGTCAGCATTATATATCGCAGTAAGGTCCCTACATTCCAGCGGTATCGGGTCACCGCGCTACCTCTGCTGCCTGCACTCTGTAATCCTGATCGGCGGCGCCCTGAATGAGCCGGTGGATAGGATGCGGTGTCTTTGTCTGCTCCTGTCATATTCACTGATAATGCACCATCTTTCGTCCGATCAGGAAGGAACATCCTGATAACAAGACACAGATTAGAATAATAACGACTGCCACAGAAGAAGCCTCCCCTACATTAAATGCCTCAAAAGCAGATTGATAATACAGATACAGTAGTGTACGCGTCGATCCTGCCGGACCGCCCTGGGTCATAACGTTAATCTGATCGTAGGCCTGCAGGGACTGGATGGTCAGGATTACCGCCAGGAAAAAGGTAGTCGGTGAAATCAGCGGCAGCGTAATATGACGGAATCGACTCCATGCACTGGCTCCATCCATAGAAGCAGCCTCCAGCAGATCCGATGGAAGATTACGCAGCGCTACCAGATAGAAAATCATCGCCCAGCCTACTGATTTCCATAAAGTTACGATTAGCACAGCAACCAATGCCCAATTCGAATCCTGCAGCCAGCCGATACCGGCAATGCCGAACCAGCTCAGTACATGGTTCGCATATCCTACATCCGGCTGGAAAATCCATGACCAGACGATGGATACGGCTACTGTCGGCGTTACCCATGGTGAGAAAATAAAAGCCCGGTATACACCCGAAGTGCGAAGCTTGCTGTTCATCAGCAGCGCCAGCAGTAGTCCACCTACCATAATCGGAATAACACTGCCCAGTCCGAATAACGCGGTTACTTTCAGCGCCTGATAGAATTCAGGATTCCCCAGCAGATATCGATAATTCTCCAGTCCGACAAACAGCTTGTCCGGACTCATAAAATCCCAATCCGTGAAGCTCAGATAAAATATGTATCCAAGAGGGCCCAGCCAGAATACCAGCAGCGGAATCACAGCCGGCAGCGTAAACAGCAGTGCCTCGCTCTCGCGGAATATTCTCGTTTTCAATGCATCCACTCCTACGTTCAAATTTTCTTTAATAATTCTCTTAATCTGCCTTTTTTCATGTTATTATGTGTTCTGTACAAAAAATATTGTACAATCAATTACGATAATATGAGTTATCTCCATGTAAAAACATTGACGATTCATGTAAATTTTTCTGCTTTCTCTGAAAATAATCCATAGATAATGAGGGGATGCAATGGAAAAGGAAATCAATAAGACTCCTGATCAAGATACTCGTTCCAGACAGCAGGAACTGCGTGCCGACATGATTGAAGCGATCGCCCAGACGATGGATCTATACGGTGTGAATCATTCATTTGGTCAGCTATATGGTGTAATGTACTTTGAAGACCGCCCCATGACACTGGAAGAAATGAAGAATGATATGAATATGAGCAAAAGTAATATGAGCTATGCCGTCCGTTCCCTGATGGACTCTCGTATGATCAACAAGCTGGACGAGAAGCGCGATCGCAAAGATCAATATCAGGCGGAGACCGATTATTTTCGCACATTTCAGAACTTTTTCGGTACCCGACTGCAGCGGGAGATTGACGTCATGACAGCTTCGATGAACGAGGTGATTCCCGAGCTGTCCGAGATTATCCTTTCCCGGCATACGACAACCGAAGAACGAGATAGCTGTCTGCGCGATCTGCATAAGCTACAGCATGCACAGCAGTATTATGAATGGTTGCAGCATTTTGTAAATGAACTGCAGGCAGGCACCTATTTTCCTGCTTCAGGGCAAGATGAGTAATCCAGCAGATTGACGAATCTTGTTTTTTGTTCAATGATGGATAAGACGGCAATATGATTGCCTCTATTCTGTCTTACATAAGGAGTGTTCCCCATGAAATACCGTAATCTTGGCAATACCGGTCTCAAAGTAAGTGAAATCGCGCTGGGCAGCTGGCTTACCTATGGTACTGCCGCCGAGCAGCAGGCCGCTGATCAGTGTATTCGTACCGCATTTGAATACGGTATTAATTTTTTCGATACGGCAAACGCTTACAACCGTGGTGAGGGTGAAAAAGCCATTGGTGCAGCCCTTGCTTCCTATGAGCGTTCCAGTTATGTATTGAGCACCAAAGTCTTTTTCCCGATGGGTGAGGGTCCCAATGATCGAGGTTTGTCACGCAAACATATTATGGAGCAGTGCGAAGCCAGTCTGAAGCGGCTGGGTACTGACTATATTGATATTTATTTCTGCCACCGCTTCGATCAGGAGACCCCGGTTGAAGAAACGCTGCGTGCACTGGATGATCTGACAGCACAGGGCAAGATTCTGTATGCGGGTGTCAGTGAATGGAGTGCCGCTCAGATTGCCGGTGCTGCTGCGATCAGCGATCGCCTTCGTCTGCGTCCACTCGCTTCCAATCAGCCGATCTATAATCTATTCGAGCGTTATATTGAAGATGAAGTACTGCAGGTATCCATGCAGCATGGGCTGGGTCAGGTCGTCTTCTCTCCGCTCGCACAGGGTGTATTGACCGGTAAATACAAACCCGGCCAGGCTCCGGCAGCAGGTACACGAGCTGCCGATGATTCGGTGAATCAGGTGATTAACAGTTATCTGCGTGAAGATGTACTGGGTGTTGTAGCAGAACTGAATGAACTGGCAGGCAGCATGGAGATTACACTGTCCCAGTTGGCGCTGGCCTGGGTACTGCGTCAGCCAGGAGTTAGCTCTGCGATTATAGGAGCGACCAAGCCGCATCAGATTCAGGAGAATGTAGAAGCGGTAAATATATCTTTGAATACCGGGGTGCTGGAGCAGATCGATCAGATCATGCTGAAAATCAAGGATTTTGCGCCGATGCGCTAATCTATGCCTGCATAATGTTCATAATTCTGGATATTCCGCAGTATAAATAAGTCGGCAGAACATCATCGGAACTACGCGTATACAGCGTAATCAGCAGATATCGAATCTGTTCAGGCAGCCCGCTGAAGGAGGAGATTCGTTATGGAAATACGATTTAAAGATACAATTATTGAAGCGGTTCAGGGTGATATCACCCGTGAAACGACCGATGCTATTGTCAATGCAGCCAACTCCAGTCTACTCGGAGGTGGCGGTGTAGATGGAGCGATCCATCGGGCAGGCGGACCGGAAATTCTGGAAGAGTGTCAGAAGATTCGTGCCCGTCAGGGTGGATGTGCAACTGGAGATGCCGTCATTACAACCGCAGGCAGACTGCCGGCACGTTATGTGATTCATACGGTTGGTCCGGTATGGAATGGTGACAGCAATGGCGAAGACAATTTACTGCATAACTGCTACCTGAATTCACTGGCACTGGCTAATGACCATGAAGCGACCAGTATTTCTTTTCCGAATATTAGTACGGGAATCTACGGCTATCCCAAATCCCAGGCTGCCGATGTAGCGATTCAGGCGGTCAAGGAATATGTACATCTGAGTGCTGGAGGACATATGCAGCGTATCCGGTTCGTCTGCTATGACGCAGAGAATCTGGCACTGTATGAGCAGAAGCTGCAGCAGGCTTTTCAGTAACTCACCACTATAATGTCGGTAATAAAAGACGAAAAAGACCCTGATCTCCAGATCATTTCCATGGAACCTTCCGTGCAGTATATGCATGGAAAATCTCCAAGGAATCGATCGTGGATCAGGGTCTTTTTTGATTGGAACGATAGATCATGATAGTGCAATACTGCCTATCTACACTCTATCCATCCTGCTTTTTATCTTGTCATCCGGCTATACACTAATCGCTTATAACAAAGCGTTCAGGCAGAATGCCCCTTTTTCACGAATACGAATATCGAAAATGGATGTGCCGAGCGTCTTCTCGATCAGCGCTCTGTAACCTGCAGCATGTTCATTCGGAATGACAGCCAGAATCACACCGGCAAAACCGCCACCATGCAGACGACAGGCACCACCGCCAATATCCTGCAGGTAGATCTCTGTAATAGCCAGCGCGATCGCCATACTCTGATCATGATGATCCGAATCGCGATAACAGTTTTGCAGCCATTTCCAGGATGAATTGCCGGAAGCGGTCAACAGACGAAGGAATGCAGGCATATCATCCTGACGCAACGCTTCGACCTGATGGTCTACCCGGCGATTCTCTTCCAGGAAGTGCATCGCTCTCAGAATAGCACGATCACCTGTCTCCTGACGCAGACGGGGCAGCTCTGCATAGATCTGTTCCAGCGTAATATCGCGGCAGAACTCGGCACCCAGTGCATGGGCAACAGCGAACATTTCATTAGGTACACTCGCATAATCTTCAGTCAGATCTGCATGGTTACCACCTGTATTCACGACCATCATGGAGTATCCTGCCGCCTGGAAGTCATACTGCAGCTGCTCCACCTGAGGCTGGGACGGATCGGCAAAATCCATCGCCACCATACCGCCATAGGCACAGGCCATCTGGTCCAGCAGACCGGATGGTTTGTTCCAATATTGATTCTCGGCATATTGACCGATTTTGGAAATATCGGCAGCCCCCAATGTACCCTTATTATAGAAATGATTCAGAATCGTACAGATCAGCATTTCAAAAGAAGCCGAGGAACTAAGTCCCGAAGCCGCCAATACATTGGTCGTTACGTAGGCGCGGAATCCTCCGACCTCAAGTCCTTTTTCACGGAAACCGGATACAATTCCTCTTAGCAGCTTAGTGGTAGCGCTCTCAGAATCCGATACATCCGATTCATCCAGATTGACTTTGAACTCTCCTTCATATCCTTCGGAGACGAGCACAATCACTGGTTCCGATGTAGGTACGGCT
This sequence comes from Paenibacillus shenyangensis, assembly GCF_000346635.1. NCBI lineage: Bacteria > Bacillati > Bacillota > Bacilli > Caryophanales > Paenibacillaceae > Paenibacillus > Paenibacillus shenyangensis. The sequence continues at coordinate 94,310 of NZ_AOIG01000011.1, read as the reverse complement.
GCTGCGATTGTATCCAGATGAATACTGCCTGCGAGTACTTTACCATGGTTATGATCGGTATGGTTTCCACCAATCTCTACACGGCCTGATGCGCTAAACAGCTGAAGTCCGTTCGTATCCACTCCATAATGATTCAGGAAATTCCCGATCATCTGCTCATAACGGGACTGCTGCATCTCCAGTTCGTCCTGTCCATATAATCCAGTCAGCAGCTGCTGCATGCCTGCCTGACGCATATATTGCTGTGTTTGTTCCAATGTACTCATCATATACCCTCCACTTTCATAAATATGTATCTTCACTCGTCTAAGTATAATCGCCTCTTCCTCACAGGGACAGGATAAAATTCCAATATTCACGACAATTTGCTAGTTCATGTCCGTTGTCGCCACATGATTCACCCAAATACCAGAATGAAATTTCCTTTTCTTCCATAAAAAAGCACCCGGATCTTGTCCGAGTGCTTTTTACTATTTATCGGGTAAATGCCAAACCTGCTTCTTATGCAGCCAGGCCTGTTTATTATTTATTGCTCATATCCACGAAACGCTTAAGCAGCTGGCGGATATTGCGGAACGATTGCAGACGATAGTTGGCATGTGTATTGCCAGCGCCCACCTTGATAGAGAATGCATCTTCCGGCAGTGCATCGAACAGATCTTCATCCGTATGATCATCGCCTACACCGAAGATAAAGTCATAATCTTTGCCCTGCATCATCTGATGGGCGCCATGACCTTTATTCATTCGGGTATCTTTGATCTCCAGCACTTTATTGCCTTCCAAGATACCAAGACTCATCGATTGAGTGATGGAGAGCAGTGCTTCACGCAGTTCATTACGCTTCAATGCACCGATTTCCGGTTCACACTGTCTGTAATGCCATGCAAGAGAATACTCTTTCTCCTCGATCAGAGAACCTGGTGTACGGTCTGTGTACATTTCCAGTACATGACGGATTGATTCTTTCCAGTCATTGTCGACACTCATGGTCATTCTCCACTCGCCGCCCGGCTCACGCAGCCACAATCCATGGGAAGCAATAATGTGCAGATCCAGATCGCCAAGCCATTTCTCGATCACATCACGGTCACGTCCGGTGATAATAACAACCGTATTACGCTTGTCGGCGCATAGATCTTTCAGAATCTCGCGCAATTCCTCATCAGGTTTGGCCTGATCCGGTGTTGGTTTGAAGCCTACCAGTGTACCGTCATAATCCAGGAAGAGTACACGTTTGCTGGATTCCACATACGCTTTTTCTACCGTAGAAGGCTCGGATTTGATATCGACTACATCTTTGGTTTCTACCTGAGAATCAGTCGTATTTTTGAGAGCTTCGAGGAATTCATCTGCCCAGAACTTCACGTTATAACGGGAGATCCGGCGATGCAGCATTTTGTTGCGCTCGATTTTCTCATGGTCCGGCATATCCAGCGCGGTTTTGATACCCGCAGCAATCGCGCCATAATCATTGGCATTGACGATAACCGCTTCACCCAGCTCACTGGCTGCACCTGCAGTCTCACTCATCACGAGCATGCCTTTATAGTCATTGCGAGCAGCAATATACTCTTTGGCAACCAGGTTCATCCCGTCGCGCAGTGGAGTAACGAGTAGTACATCACTATTGCGGTAGAACGCGATCAGATCATCCTGTGTAAAGGTACGGAAGAAGAACCATACCGGCATCCAGCTCAGCGTACCGAATTGTCCGTTAACCGCGCTGACCAGTTCTTCGATCTCGCGTTTGAGATTATCGTAAGCTTCGACGCCTACACGGGAAGGAGCCACGATCAGGTTAAGACGGACTTTCTCATGATATTCCGGATATTTGATCAGGAACTGCTTGAATGCTTTGATACGCTCAGGCAGTCCTTTGGTGTAATCCAAACGGTCTACCGAGATAATATTCTGAACGGATTTGGTGCTTTCGATAAATTCCACTGCTTCGTTGGACAGATCACTATGCAGCGAAGACTTGGAGAAATAATCGTAGTCGATACCCATTGGGAAGGCTTCGACCTGAACACTGTACGTTTCATAATTCACTTTGTAAAGGTTATGTTCTTTGCCCAGCAGACGACGTACACTGCTCAGGAAGTGACGTACGTAATCATAAGTATGGAATCCGATCAGGTTAGCACCCATGAGCCCTCTGAGGATCTCTTCGCGCCAGATAAGTAAACGATAGATTTCAAAGGAAGGGAACGGGATATGCAGGAAGAATCCAATTTTGGTATCCGGATACTTCTCACGAATCATCTGCGGTAGCAGCATCAGCTGATAATCATGAATCCAGATCGTGTCATTGGGTTCGATCACTGGATCAATAGAGTCGAAGAACTTCTGGTTGACCCTTTTGTAAGCTTCCCAGGTATCGGTATTGTATTCAGTCGCATTGGTGAAATAATGGAACAGCGGCCAGATGGTTTCATTACAGAATCCATGGTAATACTGTTCGATTTCTTCTTCGGACAGGAAGATCGGCAGGCAGTTGTACTCTTCACGCAGCTCCTGATCAATCTCTTTCTCGTCCTGTTCAGTCAGATCATTGCTGGAAATACCAGGCCAACCGGCCCACAGGCTATCCCCCTGCTCATGATAACTTTTTAGTCCGGTAGCCAGGCCACCGATACTTTTACTATATTGAAGATCGGACTCATTTTTTTTCACTGTTACTGGTAGACGATTGGATACGAAAATTATTTTACTCATTGAATCTCCTCTCCTAACCAAAGTATAATGTAGAATTAAATAATTGTTGTTAAGTGGATAGTGCTCGGTTAAACCGGTGCTCCTATTGGTCAATGGCAAATTACCCTTATTTGCACATTCCGACTCAGCCCTTGCTAATTAAGTTGCATGATTGCTTATCTTATTCTATGTAAATACATAACAAAAAGCCTATGGAGCCCTTAATCCATAGGCTTTTTGTTATTCTGATTCTATAGGGTATATGGTTTATACTTGAACCCTGATTATTTATTCGGATTACCCTTTATTCAGCACCAGTTCCAGCTGTACATTGATATCATTCTCCGTGCTCATGACAACCGAGTGAGGATTACTCATGCCAAAGTCCTGGAAAGTAACCACTGTTGTACCGGATAACAGAATCTTGCCATCCTGATAGACACCTTTGGCATCAAAAGTCACTTCTTTTTCTATACCTTTGACTGTCAGTGTACCTTTCATTTTGAACGCATTGGTTGCACCGGATGTCCATTCGGTTGGCAGTCCTTCAAAAGAAGTTGCTTTGAAAGTAGCATTCGGGAATTTACTTACGTCAAAAAAATCGGCTTCTTTGACATGCTCGTCACGCTGCGCGGTTCCGGAGTCAATAGCACTCATATCGATCTGGCCTTCAGCAGACATCTGGGCAGGCTCATCCACATTCACTTTCCAGTTCCCTGTTACTTTTTCATCTACAAAGTTGACAGTCTCCTGCGAAGTCGTTACCGAGAAATATACTTTGGAACCAGTGCTGATCGCCCAGTCGCCGTTCAGTTCTTTGCCGGTCACACTAGCTCCACTAGTAGCTGTCTGGCCCTTGGCAGCTGCGGCTTCCGTTGGAATGACCTGCTGTATTTCTACCTTGTTCCCCATATAGCTCTGCATGAATGTATATCCACCGACAGCCAGCAGTACCACTACAACTGCAGAAGCAATTATCCAATTTCTTGTTTTTTTCGTCATTCTTATTCTCTCCTTTGGTTAGATCATGACGTAAGTATAGTTGGTGAATGTGTCGGGAATATGTCGATGATACTTTTTTTGTTTTGCTTTCATTATAATGAGCACCTGTAATAATAAAGCTTGCAGCTCAATTTCCCGCTCATATACAATAGGTATAAAAAAGTAAGTGTTATGTATGGATATGATACTGTTTAACAAGGAGCATCACCCTTATGAGTCTGATTCTAATTATCGAGGATGAACCGGCGATTGCCCGTGTTTTGTCCGCTTATTTAAAAAAAGCCGGCTTTGAGATTGAACATGCGGCAGACGGTCATACAGCGATGGAGAAATTCCAGTCCTGTTCTCCTGCGCTGGTCGTACTTGATATTATGTTGCCGGGAATGGATGGCTGGGAGCTTCTACAGCTTATTCGTGCTCAGGGCGCATGTCCGGTAATTATGCTGACTGCACGCGACCGGATGGAAGACCGACTGAACGGACTCGATAGCGGAGCCGATGATTATATGACCAAGCCTTTTACCCCTGAAGAAGTAGTCGCGCGGGTTAATGCCGTACTGCGTCGACGTCCTTATCTGACTGATGGCGAGAGCAAAAGACATTTTGGCAATCTGGTTATTGATCTGGCAGCCAAGCAGGTGTATCTGAATGGTGCAGAGGTACCGCTCAGTCCGCGAGATCTGTCACTGCTGCTGTTCCTGTCCGAATATCCCAATCGGACTTTTACACGCGATCATCTGATTGAACAAGTCTGGGGCATGGATTATGAAGGCAGCGACCGGGCGGTGGATCTGTCGATCAAGCGTCTTCGCCAGTCTCTCTCCCACTGGTCGGCAGATACCGGAGAGATCCGTACATTACGAGGAATGGGGTATCAATTTTGGGTAAACGAGTAAAACGAACACGGTCCACATCACTCCTGTCCTATTGGACAATACGATATTTCATTATTCTGTGTATCGGGTTCACTATTATCGCGGCAGCAGCGATCTACTGGATGCGGGATGCCACGATGGAGAGCCGTCTTCAGACAGCCGGTCTGCTCGGTCAGGAGGTAGCTGATCGTGTCACCTCACCGGAAGGGCAGCTTACAATCCCGCCCAAGCTCGATTATATCGTCAAAAACAGGCTCTTTTTCTTCAATATCGATGAGTACATCTGCGTAATGATTACCGACCAAAAGGGCGATCTCAAATTCTCCCGTCCTGCCATGACCGAACAGCAGATGCATGACAAGCTGACCGATGATCTGAGTCAACCGCGAGATGATCGGTATGTAGCGATTACGACGCCGATCGATAGCAATAATGAACAGCTCGGCAAAGTCATCATTTTACAATCCAAAAGAGCACTGACATACAGTCCGCAAGAAATGATGATATCCATCCTGCTGCTGGCCATTCTGATTCTGTCGGGTTGGCTGACGCTTTACCTCTTATCCCGCAAGCTGGCTCGTCCGCTCAGCAGCGTAGCCGATGCCGCGCAGCAGATTCGTCAGGGCAATTATGATGTGCAGCTGAATATTCATACTCCCGAAAGAGAGATTCAGCAGCTGGTCTCTTCCTTTGAAGATATGGCCAAACGGCTCAAGCACCTGGAAGAATGGCGTGCTCTCTCACTCGCCGGCGTCACCCACGAGCTGAAGACTCCGGTCACTTCCATTAAAGGACTTGTTATGGCTGTGCGTGATGAAGTGGTAGTCCAGGAAGAAGCCCAGGAATTCCTCGATATCGCGCTTAAGGAATCTGACCGGATGGAACGTATGGTGGCCGATCTGCTGGACTATAATGCATTTGCTTCCGGTAGTGTGGAAGTTCGTCAGGATGATATCGATCTTCCCGTACTGATTGCCGAAGTCATCTACCAGTGGAATCTGCTGCATGACTCTACTACGGTTCGGGTTACGACTGACTTGCCTCCATCTTCTCTTTATACGGTGGGAGATGCGCTGCGTATTCAACAGATTATGGTTAATTTGCTGAATAACAGCCTTCAGGCAACTGCATCCGGTCAGACGCTGGATCTGCATATTCGAATGTATACCGAACAGCAGAATATCCAGATTGAAGTAACCGATAACGGAACCGGCGTTGCCCCGGAAGAGCAGGATTATGTGTTCGAGCGCTTTTATCGTGGTGAACACAAAAAACGGGCTGTACGCGGTCTGGGTCTCGGCTTAACCTACAGCCAGCTGCTGGCACGTGCTCAACATGGAGAAATTGTGCTGAAGCATAGCTCTTCTACGGGTACGACTTTTGTATTGAAGATGCCGCTATCCAGCGATATCTCACCTATTCAACCAGCTGTTTATGCAGCCAAGCCTTCTTTTAATATGGAAGCTCTCCCGAAAAAGTATTGACGGTTGAGGTTGCGGTTGCGGTTGCGGTTGATTGCCAATGCTCTAATTTTGAGAGGAAGCCATCTATACGAGGATAGAGTAACAAATACAACGTCAGCGTACTTTCAAATCGTATAGTATCGATCTTATATATGTACGGAGAGAATCGAGCCGTACAGACTATGCGCATCTGTTAGCGATGTATATTTATCATCAATAAGCCCCAAAGCCCTGCAGCATCTGCATCCGGGCTTTGGGGCTTATTGATGATCTTGTTAAGTTATATCGTGAGTACATCAAGCATCATTCTACGAATAGATGTGTTTCTGACATAGCATGCGATTATTCGCAGGCAATTCCATCCTTGTCACGATCCAGACGAATACGATATCCCGGTTCGCCTTTATATAGTGGAGCTTTGCCTGCTTTGCGCACCGCTGTACAGTTTTTGTAATATACGGTTTTGCCTTTGACAGAAGTATATGCAGATGCCTGCTGCGACGGCTTGGCTGCTGCTGTAGTGGACACTGCAATTCCTGTACCTGCGAGTAGTGCTGCTGTCAACAAGCCAGTGCATACTTTGTTCATCATTTTCATCATAATATCCCCTTTATATTTGAATAAACAGACAATGAACTTCCATAAAAGATCACTTATTTAGTTATCTTACGAGTTGTATCATATCACATATTTATGTTTTATTTTACCTTTTTTTCAAAATTAAAAATGATATAAGTAATATCTGATTTTACAGCAAATCGATAGTATCCAGAGATAAGCGAAATATTGGAACTTCTATTGTGAATTTTTCATATGATTAATTTTAATAATTAGTTGAAATAAAAAGGCCGACAGCTTGAAAAAAGATCCTGATTATTCAGTGTTCTCCTTCAAGTTGCCGGTCCATGAAAATACTTTGGTATCTTCCATACACCTTATATTTATATAGTATCTAATTAGCTTTTGTTAATGGTTGCTCTATATTTATACATCATTTTCATTTTGGCTTTGCTTATCCGATTATCTGCCGTATTATGATGGAAATACAGTCCGAAAAGCAGCCATAACTCCACCTGTTTTGGATCGATCCAGTATAGCGAATACAATCTTGCGGAATAATAGACCATAGCTTTCTTCTAATAAAATATCACGGAACCAGCGGGCTACCTCTTCGGGCCTATTGCGGAATACGCCGCAGCCATAGGCTCCAAGGATAAGATTTTCTTCGCCCTGCCCACTGGCTACCGCCAGAATATAACGAATACGCTGCTTCATCACCTGTTCAATCTCATGCTCCCGCTCTGGTTCACGTTCACGCACAACACCGGCATTTACAGCTGGAGCAGTCATCATCGACACCTGATAAGGCTGATCACGCAGCTGCCCCTGATCTTCACGAAATATGGTTACATCAGGTGAATAGATCATGTAATCGGAATACAGACAGCTCTTTTCCTGGCGATTATGCTTGTACATCTCTTCCATTTGTACGATAGCCGGATACAGGGAAGAAGAACGTGCCAGACTCTCTTCCTGCGCCTGGCTGCCTCCGAGAAAACCACCACCGGGATTGCGTGCCGAAGCGAAATTAAGTGCCAGCACATGCTGTGAGTGCTCGCTAACAACCAGACGCTCTGCTGCTGCCAGTGTAGATTCATCCGTACATTCGATCCGGTTGCTAATTTGCTGATGTCTGTCCGACAAATCCATGGCAGCCGTATATTCGCGAATACGTAATTCAGCAGTATGCTGGATAGCAGGCAGCTCATGTGGACGATACAGCTGCGAGTGATGAATAGTATGCTCTATCTGATTATGAATATTTATGGTCCTGCCTGACGGATTGGTATATTGTCCGCTTTCCAGAATATTCAGTGTCTCCTGTGCCCATCTGGAGCGAATCTCTCGTGCACCCTGGCCTTTTTTCATGCCCTGTTCAGCAGAATTAATATTATGGGTCATTCTAATCATTCCTTACTGTATTTGTAGACTTACTATATTTATAAATTGAATACTATCTTCATAACATCCATGGTAACGACAGTTATCTCATGCATGTACTTTGCTGATCATCATTGTAGTCAGACTTTTGGTTCAGTCAGCAACTGTTCTCTCAGCTCGGTAAGCACCTCTCCAAGCCAGTTGGTACCGCGCCAGGTGCTCCGATTACGGACACGAGGATCTTCCTCTGCCAGTCCGATTCCCCAGATCCGGTCAGTAGGACTTGCTTCTACGAGTGTGGTGCCTGCAGTCGCCAGCAGAACCTCCAGCAGTTCTTTATTTTGTGTAAATTTGGCGTAATTGCCGTCATATACGATCTGTCTGGCATGCTCATCCCATACTGCTTTGTCAAAACGCTGAACCTGGCGGCCCAACTGCTTTTGCTGTCGTGGTTGCTTGGCAGTCAGAATCCGGGTGGCTATTTCCTGATCTCCGAAAAGCATTGCTTTGCCGTACATCATATACTGCTCGGCACTGTCAAATGTGTGCTCTCCAACTACAAATACAGCCGGATACCACTGCGAAAATGGAGATTCGCTCCGGTAAAAGAACGTAAACTTTTCTTGCTGCTTGCTCATTATAATCACTCTTTTCCTAAATTAATCATCTCTACAAACTGCTTTATGAATCTTCGTAGACTATCCATTACAAACCAATAATATTATGCGTCCTCCCATTCCGGGCGGAAGCGATACAGCTGGGAAGGCCGATGGCCGGCATCACGGGTATATTCATTGGTCGCCATTACACGCGGAGCGATTTTGCGTCGAAATGCCGGTGCCAGAAGTTCGCGGTCCAGAATCGTCTCATATACCTGCTGTAATGCGGATAGGGTAAATAGTGGCGGCATTAGATTGAATACGATATCCGTATATTCAATTTTGCTGCGCAGACGCTCTACACCATAGGCGATCATTTTGGCATGGTCAAAGGCAATGCCTTCGCTTTGCAGAACCTCCCAATGCACACCGGTAATCGTGCCGCAGTAGGTACGGGTTACTTTGACTACTCCGGACAGCTCGATGTCCTGATGACGCAGACGAATATGTACTTCCTTTTCCAGACGACAGCCTTCGGGCAGATGCGTCTTGGTCTCCTGCATAACCCGGTAATTCAGCTCAAACCAGCGGGCATCCTGTGCATCTTCACCAGCACGTACCTGCTGCGTCGAAGAATCGACCAATGCCATATAGGAGGTGCTAATAACCCGTGTACGGGGATCACGCTCTACTTCTCCCCATGTATAGAGTTGTTCCATATAAATCTCGTTCAACCCGGTCTCACTTCGCAGCTCACGTGCTGCCGCTTCGTCCAGGCTCTCTTTCATGCCGACAAATCCTCCCGGCAAGGCCCACTGGCCCATAAAAGGATGTTCTCCCCTCTGGATCAAGAGTAGCTGCAGGGACTTCTCCGGGAGCTTGCGATAATTATCCTGCTCCTGATCCATAATTGTAAAAATCAGCATATCTGCAGTAACCGAAGGCCGTTCATACACACCGGCATCATATTGATCGAGAAACTGCTGCTCGGTAAGCCCCTGATGATTCAAGGAATTGGATTGGGATTTGGGCATCTATTTACCTCCATCTCTATTAAAATAAACATGATTACAGAATATTTATGTTCTGCATATACATCTAATTAACTATTTGTTAATAACATAAAGTTAATATATCAAATAATCAATTTAAATGTCAACGATTTACGGATAAAGCTTGAAATGTGACTGTTAGAAGAGGGATAATAGAAGAAGGAAGATGTGTACCATTGGATTGATATGACGGACCGACAGTTGATTTTCAGGATGATGATTTTGTTTTAAGTAAGCGCGGTTATGACTATTGAGTAATATAACCTGGCGCTTTTGCCGATATAAGTAGTGCAAGACAGCCATTTAGCAGATCGGATAGAGACATCAAGCAATTCCCGGATAAGGAGAGATGAAATGAGAGTTAACCCTATTGAGGCTGTACGACGTATTACAGCCGAAGTGGCCGCCTATACTCGTCAGATTCTAGTTCGTCGTGAACAGAAGCAGGCAGAACGTTCTGAACAGCAAATTGCCCAGACGCAGGATAAGACGGTCAATTTCGATCAATTTTTGGAGAAGGTACCTGCTATTCAGGCAGTCAAGCCCGGTTACGTTCAGCAGGTAACGCGTCCCGAGCCGGTTGGATTCAAAATGCCGTCGTTTACTGCAGACGCGCCACCGGCTTCATCGCAGCGGATTTCCAGTGCCCAAAAAGCGTATGAATTTTCAATGATCGATCAAAATATGACGACCATCGAACCGTTCGATTCACGAGCATAAATGCAGAGCTGTGATTAATCACATGAAGTTATATAAAAAGCACCTTTCCAAGTGTCCCGGGAAAAGGTGCTTTTTGTGTTCTTTCGGGTGATACGATCAAGCTGTAGGTTCCGCTGCGCCTTTGATTGCTTTTACATCATAGCGGGCATGCGTTACATTCAGTACATATTCCGGCTTGGGCTGACCGGCATTCTGACGGTGCCCCTGAATATGAGCATCGCTTTTCTCCCAGTTTTTCCATGCTTCCTCGGATTCCCAGCGGAACAGAATGACTACTTCCTCTTCCCCGCGGCGAGTCTGCTTCACCATGATCTCAATATTTATAAAACCAGGTTGCTGCTCCACGAGCGATCCTGGCTTACTGAAACGTTCAACGATTTTGTCGGAGTTGCCTTCCGTAACCGTCATAGTGCGAAGAATAACGAACATATTCTCTACCTCCTCATTTGGCTATACGAACCCTGTTCCATGTCACTGTTCCTTAATGAATAAACATCAAACAGAATAGGATTATTTTAAATGATAAAGATTATCATTGTCAATACAAATGAAGGTTAGCCTATTATTGCTACGATTGCTTAATGCACACTCTCGTATACGATTTCTCCCGTACGGGACAGGTCATATCCGCCTATTGCCTGCAGCTCCTGCTTGAACTCTACGGACTGCAAAATGCGCTTGAGCAGCGCAATCCATTCCGCATTATCCGGCTTGTTCAGCACCACCAGATCATAACGTTCCGTAACGAGCGGAATAAATTCAATGCCTACCATGGTGGCTGCCCGTTCACTTCCTACGCCTACATCCGCCTGTCCCGAAGCAATTCGCGCAGCTACTGCAATATGGGAAGTCTCTTCATTACTATAACCTCTCACTGTAGACGGACGAATATTGTGCAGTCGCAACTGCTCATCCAGCAGTACACGTGCTCCTGCTCCCTTTTCCCGGTTAACGATAGTCAGTCCCGGCTGGCTGAGATCGCTCCATCTGCGAATCCGGCGGGGATTACCTCGCTGCACATAGATTCCCGCTGGACGGGAGGCCAGATTAATCAGCGTAAATGGACAGGATACCAATATTTTGCGTATATAGGGCAGATTATACTCTCCACTGTCTCCATCGAATAGATGAGTACTGACAATATCCGAATTGCCCATATACATCGAGACCAGGCTGTTCATGCTGCCAGCAAAAGAGCGCAGCGGACGATAACGGTTATCTTTTTCCATATAACGGGCGAGCAGATCCAGGCTTGTGTCCTGCCCTGTAATAACGATCGTCTGGTTATTGATTGGCGGAGGAATCAGATCCTGCGTCACCGGCTGCATCGTGCCGGTATTACGCAGAATCTCTTCAGGACGGGCATAGGCCGCATGTACAAATTCTGCTGATACCGCAGACGGATCTGTATTAAGCGGATTGGTCGCTGGCATCACCCCACTTTTACCGGGCTGAAGCGCGCGCTCTGATGAAGAGGGAACCGGCTGCATTCCGCTTTGTAGCTCGCGGATATTCATTGCATTATTATTTTCGCGTATCATGCCATTTTTGGCACGCTGTTTGTAGGTTTCCAGATCATAATGGTCTACACGCATCTGCTTGCCGACCCGGTAGGCAGGCAGATCTCCTTTTTTGATCAGATCATAGACCGTTAACTTGGATACTTTTAACAGTCTGGCTATCTCTTCCGTGGTATATGACACCTGTTCATCCATAGGTGGTTCCTCCCTGTATCGCTGACAAGATACGTTCATCTTACCTGCGAAAAGTAAGGATTGCAATTCAGAAAAGCTGCATATGATTCGCTTTTTCTATATCATTTGTTATATTTAGTTATAAGTAGTGATATTTAGTACAGTTTAGTTTATATTAGTTGTATTAAGATAGGATAAAATGTGGATAATCATTATCTATTTCCCCAAGGAGGAACCTCAATGCAATCCCTACATAAGAATATGGATGACAAACCACGTGCTGTGAGGCATCGGCTGCCTGCATTGATCTTGATGATGCTGCTTGTAGCAGCTCTTACTGCTTGCTCTTCAAGCAGCACTGCCAAATCGGACAATACCAAACAGCAGGGTGGCTGGGCTTCCAGTGGCACAACCGAATTGACCGTCTCTGCAGCTGCCAGCCTGACAGACAGCCTGCAGGAGATTCAAAAAATGTATCAACAGAAATTCCCCAATGTCCAATTGACCTTTAACTTTGCCGCTTCCGGAACTTTGCAAAAGCAGATCGAACAAGGAGCACCGGCTGACCTGTTCCTGTCGGCAGGCAGCAAGCAGATGCAGGCTCTGGTTCAGCAGAAGCTGATCGATCCTGATCATCAGACCAATCTGTTGACCAATCAATTGGTACTCATCGTGCCCAAAGGCAGTACGAATATTCCAGATTCCATACAGGATCTGCAAAAGCCATCTGTCAAACGTCTGGCTATCGGAACGCCTGAATCGGTTCCTGCTGGCATGTATGCCCAGCAGTCGCTGCAGGCAGCCAAACTGTGGGATACCCTGCAATCCCGTATCGTACAGACCAAGGATGTGAAGCAGGTACTCTCTTATGTAGAGACCGGTAATGCAGATGCAGGCTTTGTCTACAAAACAGATGCTCTGGAATCGGATGGTGTTCAGATCGCTTTTACAGCCGATCCGAACAGTCATGACTCTATCGTCTATCCAGCAGGTGTGCTGGCTGGTACAACCCATCGCGAGGAAGCAGCCCAGTTTTATGCCTATCTGCAGACCGATGAAGCCCAGGCAGTCTTTGAGAAATACGGATTCAGCAGAGCAGCCAGCGGCTCATGAATGAAGTCTGGTCCTGGGAGGCTATAGGCTTTCCCGTTATGCTGTCACTGCGGATTGCCTGTATCTCGGGCATTTTTTCTTTTGCAGCAGCCGTGTGGGTAGCAGCCTGGATGAACCGGCATGCTTTTCGTGGAAAGATCTTGCTGGAGACGCTGTTTATGCTGCCTCTTGTACTGCCTCCCTCTGTTGTCGGTCTGCTGCTGCTAACGATACTTGGAAGACGCAGCTGGATAGGACAGGCTGCCGAATGGATTACCAGACAGCCTATCGTCTTCAGTGTGACTGGAGCTGTAATTGCCTCGGCTGTTGTGGCTTTTCCCCTCGTCTATCAGACCCTCAAGACCGGCTTCGCTCTGGTCGATCGGGATGTGCTGGAATCTTCCCGCTCTCAGGGAGCGAGTGAGCTGCAGGTACTCTGGTATATGGTGCTTCCTCTATCCTGGCGATCACTTGTGACAGGGTTTGTACTTGGATTTGCCAGAGCACTCGGAGAATTTGGAGCTACACTGATGGTTGCCGGTAATATTCCCGGCAAGACGCAGACGCTACCTACAGCTATTTATTTCGCTGTGGATGCCGGTCATATGCAGCTTGCCTGGAGCTTAACGATTATTACTATTTTGATTTCCTTTATTCTGCTGTTATTAACAGGCAAAATCCGCGGCACTGATTAATTAGGCTGCGGATTTTTTGTCGTTTATACCTGACTTCAAACGTTATAATATGTAGTAGTTAAGAAGGTGAATAATATCGACTTATGAATAAATTGGAAACAAATGTAGCTTTATCTAGCTCTTTCTTTATATAATTGAATTACTATTCGTTTGTACAGAAGCTGACAAACAGGGTATACATACGTATAAGTATCTAGTGAAAGACAGAGGATCGGTGTTATTTTTTATCAGGAATGACAAAACAGGTACAAGATTTCGCCTATGATAATCTGTCTGGCTCAAAAGAGAGGACATCAAATCCATGCTAAAACTTCGCCAATTATCAGATATTTCCGAACTTCAGGTTATATGCGAGAAATATGAACAAATCATGCTAAAACTTAATTGGGATATACTCAAGAACCGTACTCCAGGCAGTACGGAAGACTTTTTCCATTATGATCAGGAACAGCTGGTCGCTTATCTGGCTGTTTACCGATTTGGTCCCAATATTGAAGTATGCGGTATGACACATCCGGATTATCGTCGTCAAGGCCTATTCACATCGCTCTGGCAGCAGGCTGCAGACAGTGGTGTTTTCTCCGGGGCTCATCGGGTGTTATTGAACGTCCCGCGTGCGTCTGCTTCGGGGCAGAACTGGATTCATACGCTTCGCACGTCGCTCAACAGCGTAGAGTATACAATGAAGCTGGATGAACATGGATCACTACTTGATCCGGTTATGCATGAGATCGCTTCCCTGCGGCTGTTCCAGGAAGAAGATGCTCCCCTATGGGCGCGCCTTGATGCCGATGCATTCGATATTCCGGAATCTTCCACGATGAATGCACTATCCAGCCCACATGGTCCCCTGTCCAAAATTATGCATGTTATTGAACACCAAGGATTGGCAGCTGGCAAAATCGAAGTCAGCCGCGAGGACAAACAAAGCTGGATATACGGGTTCGCGATTGATCCTGCTCTTCGCGGGCACGGCCTTGGACGCAGTGCGCTGCGTCAAGTCGCTGCTGAAGAGAAAAGACTTGGGCAAGAAGTATGGCTTAATGTTGTAGCAGATAATAACCGGGCACTTCATTTGTACGAATCCTGCGGGTTTGTTCATCAGGATATTCAGGATTACTATGAGTATCAAGGAATTCCCCTGCGATCTGCAGCACAGGTATAGTAGGCTACACAGACAGCGGATTCCTGCCGCTGTCTTTTTCGTTATGCTATATGTGCGCATACAAAAAGCGTTGATCACTGTTATGGAGGTCCGGTCCATAACAGGATCAACGCTTTTTCTCAGAACGGCTGAACATTCCGTACATGACTGGGACAGAAAGTTCAACCGTCCTGTTTCCCCTGTAACAGGGAAGCCGTATGTTCCTGTAGTGCATTTATGTGAAAAGATAACAGCATCAAAATGATGGGGGATTTTGATACGTTTCCTCTTTCACCTACATTAGGCTCCATTGCGGAGCAAGATATGCCATACCAGCGTTCGTTCCGCAGCTGGTGCAGAAGCGATTTCCGCCCGGTACGGCATGGCGGAGCAAATGAAGATAATCAATGGAAGCACGGTATTGATCTGCATGAGGTACATGCTGACGAATTGTACCTTCCATAATATTGAACAATTCAATCCGCTCCGGCAAAACACCAAATGCGGCCTTGCAAAATACGGAAGACAGATGAATAAACGCTTCTTCCAGCTGAGGCTCATGCTCAAGAAAGAACTTCTGGACAATCAGGCTCTTGTGTCCGGATGATTCAGCATCCGGTTGCGCTGTTGTCCAGGGAACCTGCCAGGCCGCCTGTAAAATCAGCGAGAGCTCTGTACCGAGCTCCGGAACCATAACCTGATGCTGCTCGTACAGCATCACCGGATAAGCATCCGATTGGTTGGAAGGCAGCATTTCGGTAAGACGCTGCGTAAGTAGGTCCTTGAGATCCCAGTAATGCTGCTCGCTCTCAAAGGATTGAGAGCGCCTGGGCCAGCGGTAATCTAGCAGTTCTCCCATATGGGCGATTTCGCGCAGTTCCGGCTGCAGACTGTAGTAGCGATTGATCGCATGTCCTACAGCATATTGTGCACGCTGCTTCCAGTCTGGCTTCTGCTGCGTACGGCGTGGTGTTCGTTCTGCACGAATCTCAGCGGTATAGGTTCTTCTCAGCCAATCTTCCAGCTGATAGTCCCGGATTACGGCATTATCGTCGGTCAATGTCGCAGGGTCATTCATTATGTGTTCACCATCTTCCGCACACTCACTTATACGAGACTAACCGCTGTGCTAGCAAATTGTTTGCCGAAGCTGCGGCATGTTTCTTTATCTTCTGTAGAAGGATTAAGCTCGATCTTCAAACTTTCCTGTACGATCTCGGCTCCGCGCTCTCTGAGCTTATCGGTCAGCAGATCTACTGCTGCTGCGTATTGATCGTAGGCCGTATCTCCGCTGCCGAATACAGCAGCTTTTTTGCCATTCAGATCCAGGTTGTCCATGTCTTCATAGAAATCGAGGAATTCATCCGGCAGTTCGCCGTCTCCCCATGTATAAGCACCAAGCATTACAGCATCATATTCAAGCAGAATATCGGCATCTACATCCATGGATTGTTTCAGTTCCGCAACTCCACCTGCGGATGTAATACCCTCTGCAATAAGGTCTGCCATCTCTTCGGTATTGCCTGTCATACTGGCAAAAACGATTAATATTTTTGGCATATATATCCTCCTGTTGTGCGTTGTTTCTCTCACTTCTTCTCTCTGACAACATCATAATTGATAATGATTATCATTGTCAACTCTTTATTTAAATTTGTTTTTTATTTTTTTGATCATCCTATCTGATCGGCTTCATAATTCCTTTTACTATGCGGTTTTTTGGTCATTTATCGTGCTGTCGATTATGTGGTTAAGCTCTGTATATACAACAAGAAACGCCGAAATATGCTCCGGCGTTTCTCAATTGGATGGATATGAATCTCAATGAATGAATGATTTACAAATGTCCGATTCCCAAGATAGTTACATTCTCTCCCTCAAGGAACATCTGCACTCTTTCTTTTCTGCCAATCACGAGTTCCCATTGATTCTCAGCGGCACCTCGTATTTTTTTGATTTCAATATGCTCTAATCTGGCTGCCTGAATCGCTCCATATTCAACTACCTGATTGCGCCAGCGATCGCATTTATCCTGTTCTGCCTTCTGAAGAGATTCATAGTCTGCATCAAATTGATTTTCATCGGCATATATCAACGTATAGGGCATCAGTATAGACCACCTTTCCATAATCTCATTGTAATAAACCGTTGTTAGGAGTATATAGGCCACACATAAAATTTATACCCTGTGCTGGTCGGCAGCTGTGCAGGTGTACTATTCTGAAAATCATAATAGTACATCCCACCCATCGCTTTCTGGGCAGCGACCATATGTCCAACATCCTGATCACTGGCATAACCCACACAAAATTTCTGATTATCACCAAACTGCAGCATCGCTCGTTCAGCTTCTTCCAGAGTCGCAAACCGCTCATAGCTACCATCCGACATTTTCATCGTCACCAGCATGGCGGAGATCGCTTCGCTATCATGCGGGGGACCATCCATATAACCGGTTTGCTCGAAAACCTGATAGGGAGTAAGCGTTGGAATATGAAGGCCGGCAATGGTACAGAGTGTACAATTTTGATCGGGAATGGTTTCCGGGTTTTTCTCATTCATCTTCTTTTCCTCCTCAACTCATTATGATGGACAGCCTGTACGGAGACATTTTGCTGATTATGCTGTCTACTTATAATGGAATCGAGGAGCCACTATTTACAAAGGAATACCAAAAGATCCGTAACTGCCAACAGCTTCATCCAGATCGATCGAAAGACCATGAAAGCTGCCGCTGCCCGTCTGTCTGATATTCCAGCCTGTAAATGTCCGGGAATGCGTCCAACCGGATGATTCTGCCAGCCAGGTGTAATGAATACCGTGGATATGCTGAATCGCATACTCACACGTAAGGCCCGAACCGTAGATACCTATCTTGTACGCATCGCCGCGTGCCTTGAGTGTGCTTACCAGATTCTGCATATATTGATGAATACCGTGGCCGAGATCCGCTGCAGATGCATCATAATCGATAGTAAAATAAATCGCTGATCCCATTGGCTGACGAATTACATTTCGGGCATAGTCATAAGCACTTTCAGTATCCTCACCGCCTGATAATTCCGTAAAATAAACGGATTTAGTCGGATACCCATTTTCCCATACCGCGACTATTTTTATGCCTCCTCTGCTTAGTACCTCAGCTTCTTCCAATGTCAGATTTTTCTCCGGACGATTGACATTATAATATCTGCCCACAAAAGCATATCCTTGCTTGTGAAGATTATCTACTTTATGGATGCAGGATTGTGTGGTATCCAGTCCTTTTACTGTCTGTTCGGTACTCATGTTATTCAGCTCCTTTGTTTTTGTAAAATTAAACAGGAGTTCGCCGTTTTAGCAAGAATAATATGAAAAGGTACCGGATAGATCTCCTCTCTCCCAAAGAGGAGTGTACCTAACAAGTTGCCGCTTGTTAAGTCTGTCTCAAAGAGCACAGATACTCAATCTTAGGATTGGAACTCTGTGCTTTTTATTTTGCGAATTACATATTCCAGCAAATCAGTCTGCAGGGCCTGCATGATCTCCTCCTCCGGCAGCCGAATATACCGGCTGAGTTTTTGCATATCCTGCTGAAAATAGGCGATCAACCGCTCCTGGCTTCCTTCCTCTGCCTGTACTATAGCTGCACATATTTCAGCAAATTCTTTTTGCTCCTTAGTTCCTGCAGCGCTTTGTTTTTCCACCTGTTCACCGCCTGCTGGGTCAGATTGAGTTGCTCTGCCACCTGTTTCTCCGACAGATCTTCCACATACAGCTTTTGAATAATCAGCCTGGCTTTTGATGAGGAAATATGGCTAAGTGCATACTGAATAAACTCCTCTTCGCATAACTGCTGCAATTGACTGCACGCACTATCGACTTCGTTGTAATCCTCTGCCCACTCGCACTCTCGCTTGATATGTGCTCTTGTCTTGCTCTGCAGACGCCATGCACTTCGTTTGAGCTCGACCAAACATTCCTCATAAGTACACAACACAGGATTCACTTGATATCACCTCCTTTGCTGCAATTTACTTGCGGTATGGATTAGCTCCAATTATACGAAGCGTAATTTCCATATTCAACCAATTTATTTTCGGAAATCGTTTGTAAATCAAGGTCTGTCGATTCCATTCTATATAGGAGCGACATACTGCTTCTAAACAGTGATAGCGGCCGCTATTCCAAAAAAAACATATCCGGGAGGAATATCTATGGGACAGCAATATGAAGTGATTTTTGTCAATAATTCATCCAACGCAGGACATGCCTGTTTGTATCAGACCCTGCCAAAGCAAAGCAGCTCCTCTTCGATTCAATCACTTGCCTGGTTGACCGAAGGTGCTCACAGCAACACCAAAGTCCGTTTCGACTGGTCGGTTGATTACTGCTTTGTCTGGTCGGAGACAGGTACATTGCAGCCCGGCGTTATCTTTGATGCTTCTCAGACGATTGATGTTCCTTCCCTGCAAAGCAGCAACAGCATCACTCTTTCCCGTGATCAATATGGCTTCTTTTTTCAGACTCCTGTAAAAGGGGTAGCTGGTCAGATGACGATGGCTTTTGATGAAACCGTCCCTTCCTCTCTCGGTGCGGCAGGAGTAGGCATGTCCGGAGCGGGAACCTTTATTATTCCCACACAGCCCAATTATGAAGAAATTTTCACTCCCCATCCGGAATACTGGATCACTTTCGGCAACTACACTCAGGGTCAGGTCATGAATATAGAAGGGATTACACATACACAGCAGATTGATTTCCCGGCTAATGTGTATTCCATGACGGCAACACTGAACGCAGACAATTCCTGGACTCTTAGTCCAACCGAGTAATTACCGTATTATACACTGCTTATGATGGGGCCACCTTTGTACTGGGTGGCCTTTTTTATGCCTGATTTTATAAATACCAGCAGCCAGTGTGCCCAGGATTGGCTGTATCTCTTTTATACAGGATGACACAGTCATTTTCATAGTGATTGCTGTCATTCGTTATGTAATATAATTCCATTACTGTCATGTAATCAAACGCTGTGCAAAACCGGTCTATATAGACCGGTCAAGTGGCATCAGAAAGTCTGAAGTTATTTGGCCTGCAGATACATGAGTGCACTCGTGCGATCATTCACACCCATTTTGGCATAAATAATACTGATGTAGTTACGTACAGTTCCACTATGGATATATAGTTGCTGGGCAATCTGCTTATTGGTAAGCCCCTTTCTCATAAACGTGATAATCTCCTGTTCCCTCCTTGTAAAATCAGCGGACTGGCCGAAAACAGCACGGTCAGCCTCTACCGATCGCCGATTTATCGTTTCTGCCAGCTGAATAGCGACAGCTGCCGGCATCGTAAACTGGCCGGCTGTCACACTGCGAATCGTCTGAATCAATAGACGGCTGTCCATATCCTTGAGCAGATAACCATTGGCTCCACTTCTCATGCCTTCCATAATATATTACTCATCCATAAAGGTAGAGAGCAGCAGCACAATTATATCGGGATGATGCTGTTTGATTTGACGGGCGCAGCATATTCCATCCATAACCGGCATCTGAATATCCAGTAGCACAATATCCGGCTCGTTCCGGTGTACCATTTCCCAGGCTTCCTGGCCGTTTGCAGCTGTATTCACGACGATGATGTCTTCTTCCAATTCCAGTATGGTCTTTAGCCCTTCCCTCATTAGCGTCTGATCATCCGCCACCAGCAATTTCAGCTCATTCATAAGCTTCTCCCGCCACATTACATACCGGCATCCGAATAAACAGTTGGGTCCAGTCGGGAGTGTTCGAATACAAATTAAGCATCCCTCCCCAATCTTCGACCTGCTGCTGTAATGTACTTAATCCAAACCCAAAATGAACCTGAGATGGGCAGCTACCTTTATTGGCAAGTTTGAATATGATCTGCTCGTTCTGCTGATGCAGCCAAAATCGGAAACAGCCGCTACGTCCATGCCGGATTCCGTTCGTAATTCCTTCCTGCAGCGCCTGACAGATCAATTTCTGCTGGGAATAAGCAAGCTCCGGGAGAGATCCGACGGCACAATCAATCTCAATAGAAGTGTATTTATGAATATTATTAATAATAAGGGCAATTTCGGAGGCTAGATTCATCGAGGGAGTCTGGCTGGCCATATGATGAATAAATCGCCGAATCTCCTCGATTCCGTGCCGGATCAGTTCCTGAGAAGATTCGAGCTTTTCGCGTGTCACAGTTGGATTGATATCAAGCAGCTTTTGGGCTGCGTCCAGCTGGATCACGGAAATGGTCAGTGTATGACTGACAACATTATGAATATCCCTTGCAATGCGACGTCGTTCTTCGGTTAGCAGCTGCTCGGTGATCCATTGCTCAGTCAACAATGTGTTGGGATATTGCACTGGAGATGTACAATAATACAAACCTGCCTGTTTATTGGGGGAACTGTGCGAAGAAGCAGACAAACCAAGCGGAATGGTCTGTTCGTCTATCGCTGCATGCGGTATGATAGGAATGTCTGCGTATTTCTTCCGTGAACGTTGATTTTGTTTTATTTTGCAATGCAGTGCCGATCCAACGTTGGCTGACTTCATTGTAACGCTCCTTCCTCATATCATTTTCAGGGAAACAGAATATAACCATGTCCACAAACAGCGAATGTATCCGAACCGATACTCTTGATTATGAATGGATGATCGCTCTGTAAATGATGCTGATATCCATGCGTTGATCTTCGATGTCTCTCTGCTTCTCTCCAGCCCTCCTTCTTTTGTCACCAACAGAATTATCCATTTAATGATAATAAATCCTGTTTATGTTTATTATATCTCTGTTCTAAGCAAAATATGCAGGTATCTCCTTCGTTGATCGGTCTCTTCCTGCTTTGGATTCATCTGCTTATCCGGCTGTCCAAACCGAAACATCTGTAGCGCCTATCCTTCTATTGTTGTACAATAAAATGCGGTAAACCTATTTGACGAGCGGGTTATTATGGTCTATTTTCGTGTTTCTGCAGCCTACATTCAAAGCTGCCGAGAAACGATGTTTCCTGTTTACAGAATAAATGGATTTTTGTACAGCTTACCCGGGCTCTGAAAGAAATAAATCATAAGGATGGTTACACATGTATATTGCAGATCAATGGAAAGACTATGAATTAATCGATACCGGTGATGGAGAGCGTCTGGAGCGCTGGGGAGAAATCCTGCTTCGTCGTCCCGACCCACAGATCATCTGGCCCAAAAAATCCGATGATCCACGCTGGAATCAGGTACACGGTCATTATCATCGCAGTTCCTCCGGTGGTGGCGAATGGGAATGGAAACGCAAAATTCCGGAAAAATGGGAGCTGGGTTATCAACAGCTGAAATTCCACATCAAACCGACCAACTTTAAGCATACCGGTCTGTTCCCTGAGCAGGCAGCCAACTGGAGCTGGATGATGGACAAAATCCGCAACGCCGGACGTCCCATCTCTGTGCTTAATCTGTTTGCTTACACAGGCGGAGCAACAGTCGCTGCTTCTTCGGCAGGCGCGGAAGTAGTACATGTCGATGCAGCTAAAGGTATGGTTCAGTGGGCGAAAGAAAATCATCAACTGTCCGGTATCAGCGATCGTCCGGTACGCTTTATTACAGATGATGTATTCAAGTTTGTTCAGCGTGAACAGCGCCGCGGTAATAAATATGATGCAATTATTATGGATCCTCCCTCCTATGGACGCGGACCAGGTGGAGAAATGTGGAAACTGGAACAGAGTCTGTATCCGTTCCTGGAATCCTGCATGAGCATCATGTCCGATCAGCCGCTGTTCATGCTGATCAACTCGTATACTACGGGTCTGGCTCCAACCGTATTGTCCAACATTCTGAGTATGACAATGAAGCAGCAGTATGGCGGAACCATTTCCTCGGGAGAGATTGGTCTGCCGATTACCAATTCCGGAATGACCCTGCCATGCGGTATCCTGGGTCGCTGGGAAAGCTGATCAGGTATGAGTACATCGAACACATCTATTCCCATTTTATTCGAGGATAATCATGTACTGGCTGTAGTGAAACCGGTGAATATTCCTTCCCAGGAAGACAATACCGGCGATCCTGATATGCTGACCCTGCTCAAAGCAGATCTCAAGGAACGACATAATAAGCCAGGCAATGTATTTCTCGGTCTGGTGCACCGGCTTGATCGTCCGGTTGGTGGCGCAATGGTATTTGCCAAAACGTCCAAAGCCGCTTCCCGTTTATCTGAGACGGTACGTAGCCGCAGTATGATTAAACAGTATGCTGCTGTTGTAAGAGGTGTGCCTGCGCGTACACAGGGTACTTTAAAAGATACACTGCTCAAGGATTCGCGGACGAATACAGTCGCTGTCGTCAAACCGGGAACTGCCGGTGGCAAAGATGCTGTGCTTGATTACGAAGTTATTGCCAGTACGGGAGAACTATCTCTCCTACTGATTCATCTGCATACCGGACGTTCCCATCAGATTCGTGTGCAGATGGCTCACAGCGGTCATCCACTGTATGGCGATCAGAAATATGGCGCCGACGTTAACAGCAAAGGCGAGCAATTGGCTCTCTGGTCGGTATGCACAGGTATACCACATCCGGTCTCCAAGGAAATGATGACGTTTGTCTCGCTTCCTCCGCGTACGCGTCCATGGACTCAATGGAATGAAGCGGTATATGAACAGATTCGGGTTCAACTTGGTGAGTAATCAATCGGGTGAATCGAAATAAATTTCACAGAATAAATGAGTCTATAAAATAAATAAATGGATAGAACAAACCAAAAAAGCTTTTCCACATGTATTCTCGGGATAGTCAAAGAATACAGGGAAAAGCTTTTTTGGTTAATTTGTATTTAGTATTTATGTTCGTTGCTTGTTATTTCCCTTTTGATTGCTTACTTATTGGGAGCCGATGATGACAAGTCTTCCAATACAGCGATAATCGTATCATTTTTGTCGAGCGTAACAATCGATTTGCCGATATGTCGTCGTTCATCCGTTTGCACTGCTAGCTTGCTGTTAAATGGAATCGTACGGTTCGGCGGTACCATCGCTATGAAGGATCGATTGTCCCTGCAGATAAAAGCAGCAATAATACAGTTGCCATTTGGCTTCACGCGTTTGCCTTCTTTGAGTTCAAAGGTCGATACCCCTTTGCCTCCGCGGCTCTGTGTCTGATATTGCAGCATGGAGGTCCGTTTGGCATAACCCAGATCGGTCATGACCATGAGTTGTCCGTCTTCTTCTCCATCTACCCATAGGGAAATCGCTACTTCATCATTATCCATCAACTGTATACCCCGTACCCCTGTCGATACCCTGCCCATTGGACTGACTTCCTCCGCCCGGAAGCGGATGCTCATTCCATTACGGGTAATCAGCATCAGGTCACGCGCCTGATCGCCACGGCTGACGGATATGACTTCATCACCTTCACCCAGCTTGCAGGCTGCTACAGCTCCCGAGCGCTTGGTTGCATAATCTTTGACTTCTGTTCGCTTGACCTGTCCCCGCTTGGTAACAAATACGAGACTGCCTGTCTCTTCTTCAAGATTGCGTACCGGAATAATGTCCACAATCCGGTCTTCCCGTGTCATCGAGATCACGTTGACAATGGCCGTACCGGTCTCTTTCCATTTGAAATCCGGAATCTGATGCACAGGCAGCAGAAAATACTGACCGCGCTGCGTGAAGATCAAAAGGCTGTCCAGCGTATTGACATCGATCACCTGACGAATAAAGTCATCTTCCTTGGCGCCTGAACCGCTGCGCTCTGCACCTGAACGATTAAATGACATCATGCTTGTACGCTTGATGTATCCACCATTGGACAGAGTAACCAGCACATCCTCCGAGTTCACCATAACTTCCAGATTAACTTTTAATTCTTCCACTTCATCACGGATCTCGGAGCGGCGCTCGATTCCGTATTTATCATAACTTTCCATCAATTCTTTTTTGATCACACCGATCAGCTTTTTGTCGCTGTCCAGAATCGATTGAAGATTTTTGATTTTTTTCTGAATATCGCTCAGTTCCTTTTCTACCTGATTGATCTCCAGATTGGTTAGACGGTATAATTGCAGGCTCAGAATCGCATCTGCCTGACGCTCGGTCAGTCCGAACATCCACTGCAGATTTTGATGGGCATCCTGACGATTTTTGGATGCCTTGATTGCTGCAATCACTTCATCCAGAATATTCAGTGCTTTGGCGAGTCCTTCCAGTACATGCGCACGATCTTCCAGTTTGTCCAGATCATAGCGTGTACGGCGGGTTACCACTTCACGCTGGTGAGCGATATACGCCTGCAGGATGTTTTTCAGCCCCAGCTGCTGTGGAGCTTTGTTAACAATAGCCACCATATTAAAATTATAAGCTACCTGCAGATCGGTTTTTTTGAGCAGATAAGCCAGAATACCTTCGGCATCAGCGTCTTTTTTCAGTTCGACAACGATACGCAGACCATCGCGTCCACTCTCGTCGCGCACTTCGGCGATTCCTTCGACTTTTTTCTCCAGACGGATATTCTCCATCGCTGTCACTAGACGTACCTTGACAACCTGGTATGGAATCTCGGTAATGACAATCTGCTGCTTGCCGCCGCGCATGGTCTCGATTTCGGTTTTGGAGCGCACATAGATGCGTCCTTTGCCGGTCTCATAAGCATCGCGAATACCGCTGCCGCCCATAATAATGCCGCCTGTCGGGAAATCCGGACCTTTGACATAGTTCATCAGTTCATCCAGTTCCATCGACGGATTCTCCATAAGAGCAATACAGGCTTCGATTACTTCGCGCAGGCTGTGCGGTGGAATCTCGGTCGCAAAACCGGAAGAAATACCACTGACTCCATTAACCAGCAGATTCGGATAACGTGCCGGCAGAACCGTTGGTTCCTTGGTCGTGTTATCGAAATTATCCTTGAACTGCACGGTATTTCGGTCAATATCGCGCAAAATCTCCATGGCAATAGACGAAAGGCGTGCTTCCGTGTAACGCATGGCTGCTGCCGGATCATCATCGGGAGAACCCCAGTTACCATGACCATCAACCAGCGTATGTCCCATTTTCCATGGTTGTGCCATACGTACCATACCATCATAGATGGAAGAGTCACCGTGCGGGTGATAGTTACCCATCACATCACCGACGGTTTTTGCAGATTTACGATAGCCTTTTTCCGGTGTATTGCCGGATTCGTACATCGCGTAGAGAATGCGGCGCTGTACCGGTTTTAGTCCATCCCGTACATCGGGTATCGCACGATCCTGGATAATATATTTGGAATAACGACCAAATCGGTCTCCGACGACTTCTTCAAGAAACGCCGGCATATACTGTTCATTTGTAGCCATCCATTCACCTTACCTTCCGGCCGCAGCCGGATTATTTTATCAAGCATAATCATTATATAAATAGCTATTCGTGCAAAAAGGAATGAAAACCATCCCTGAAAGCTGGTGTGTCTCATTCCTGATTGCCGTCTATAGCGTGCATTGTTGTATTAGAATATTATTCTTCGTATTCTGTAAAATCGACATTTTCGACGATCCAGCGTTTGCGCGGATCAACCTTGTCCCCCATCAGTGTAGATACACGACGTTCTGCCTTGGCTGCATCCTCGATCTGTACCTGCAGCAGCGTACGACTCTCCGGATTCATCGTTGTCTCCCATAACTGATCGGGATTCATCTCGCCAAGACCTTTGTAGCGCTGCAGTTCTACATTGCGTCCGAATTCCTTGAGTGATTTTTCCAATTGCTCATCAGTCCATGCATAACGTTCATTGGTCTTTTTGCCGGAACGCTGAGTAATCTTGAACAGCGGCGGCTGAGCGATATAGATACGTCCCTGGTCAATCAGCGGCTTCATATACCGATAGAAGAACGTCAGCAGCAGCACCTGAATATGCGCTCCATCCGTATCCGCATCGGTCATGATAATGATTTTGGAATAATTGCTGTCTTCAATTGCAAACTCGGGACCAATACCAGCACCAATTGCCGAAGTGATCGCGCGATATTCCTCATTTTTCATTACATCTGCCAACTTGGATTTCTCCGGATTCATCGGCTTGCCTTTGAGCGGCAAAATGGCCTGAATCTTGGAATCACGTCCCTGTTTGGCAGATCCACCAGCAGAATCACCTTCTACAATAAACAGCTCGTTGCGGGAAAAGTCCTTGGATTGTGCCGGGCTCAGCTTGCCGTTCAGATTGGAACTCTCGCTGCGTTTGCGGCCGGTACGCATATCGTCACGTGCCTTGCGCGCAGCTTCACGCGCTCTGGATGCTTGGATCGCCTTTTTGATCAGCTTCTGGCTGACCTGAGGGTTTTCTTCGAGAAAACGCTGCATACTCTCTGCTACGACTGCATCTACAGCTCCACGTGCAGAGGAGCTACCCAGCTGATCCTTGGTCTGACCGACAAATTCCACTTCGGCCATCTTGACACTGATAACAGCCATCATGCCTTCACGCAGATCGCCGCCCTCCAGATTCTTTTCCTTTTCCTTTAGCATGGCATTTTTGCGGGCATAATCATTCAGAACACGGGTGTACGCCGTCTTGAATCCGGTCTCGTGCGTACCGCCTCCGCGTGTAGGAATCGAATTGACAAAGGAAGCGATCGTCTCGGTATAACCTGCGTTATATTGCAGCGCAATCTCTACCTCGATATCTTCACGCTCTGCATTAAAATGAATCACATCATGCAATACATCCTTGCCTTCGTTCAGATATTCGACGAACTGGCTGGCGCCGCCTTCGTAATAGAAACGATCCGCTTTGTCATTGCGCTCGTCGCTGAGCAGAATTTCCAGTCCCGAGTTCAGGAAGGCAATCTCCTGCAGACGCTCGGACAGTGTATCATAGTTAAGTGCAATCCCGTTCTGGAATACCCGGATATCCGGTTTGAAGGTAACTTTGGTACCGGTGACTTTGGTCTTGCCGATCACTTCCAGACCGGTTACAGGCTCACCGACATGCTCCTTGCCCTTTTTGTCCATCCAGTACTCGAACCGCTGACGGTGAATACCGCCATCCCGGTAAATTTCTACTTCCAGCCATTCGGAGAGTGCATTGGTAACCGAAGCTCCTACGCCATGCAGACCACCGGATTTTTTGTATCCTCCGCCGCCGAATTTACCGCCGGCATGCAAAATGGTAAATACGACCTGAGGCGTTGGGATGCCGCTTTTGTGCATTCCCGTCGGAATTCCCCGGCCGTTATCGTATACGGTTACGGAACCGTCTTTGTTTAGGCTAATTTCAATTTTGTCGCAATGCTTTGCAAGATGCTCGTCGACTGCATTGTCCACAATCTCCCAGACAAGATGATGCAGTCCAGACGAACTTGTACTACCGATATACATCCCCGGACGCTTCCGTACGGCAACAAGCCCTTCGAGCACCTGAATGTCGTCAGCATCATACCCTGTAGCTGGCGGATTAGCGCCGCTTTGGGATGAATTTGTAAGTGAATCGATCTGTTCGACCATTCATGGCCCCCCTTTATTTATTGCAATCATGCTTCGTACTTCTCAACCTACGCTTTAGTAGTATAATGGTTTGTCCAAAATTACGCCATAGCCAGCTGAACAATCATTTTCGGTATCGGAAATGATCATTATACCATTCCAGTCAACCTGCAGCTTTGCATAAGCATACCATAGGACGCAAGACTACCACACATTATGATTTACATAAAATGTAATTTATACGCACATTGTTCGCTCATAATGCAAACACATGTTTCCATTTCTTTATTCTAAAGCAATCCATGCTATTCGTAAAGCAAATGTTGCAAAGGATTAGGAAGACCAGCGTATACCTTTGTAATAATTGATAATTTCAGGACTCATATGGTGCAGAAATTCAAGTTCCGCTTCGCTGCTACCCATTAGCGCTTCAAATATGCAGCAGTTCAGTACATCTCTTGTTCGTTCGTCATAGTCGTCGAATAGTTCCTCCACAAACTCAAAAATAAACAAAATCTCCTGTTCCAGCTTGTCCTTGGATGTATAAAATGTTTGAACCGTCTGCTCATAGTAATTATATTCTGTATGGTCACAATCTCTGAAGGCATAAATAACAGCCAGAATAAAAGAACCAAATCCTCCATAGCACATATAAACTGAATCGTCATTCCATTCATACGCATAGTCAAATACAGGAAAACGACCAGCCAGTCTTGTAAGCATCGATTTTTCCCATTCTGCCTGCACAGGCTCACTCTTCATTCACGCTCACTCCCTTTCTTTTGCAGGAGTCGTTCCTATCCAAAATAAGCCTGCCCTGGATGCATTGGCATCATACTGGGCAGACTTATTCATTGTAACGGATTGTCAAATGTATGAACAGCTCATGATTACTGCACTATCGAATGCGCTACTTTACCTGCCGAGAAATCTGCAAATACAAGGCGGCAAGATGCACACTATGCTAGTTCATTACATCCCGCTTGGTAAATACCGCAAAGGATACGACAAGTGAAGCAGCCGCCCAGATCGCGAGCACAGCCAGCGAAAACGGCAGGGTCATACCTTCAATCGGTGCAGGACTACCTGATAAATAATTGGTCAGGCCCAGATTGACCATAAACAGATATTTGGCGCTGCTCCAGGAAGAAGCCATATTGGTCAGAATTGTACCGGCGATCAGCGCTGCCATCATAATCACAATACTGGCTGCTGTACTACGCACCAGTACCGATACCATAAAGGCAAGTAGCCCCACAGTCAGTCCGACAAACCAGATCAATCCCATCTGCATCAGAATAAACTGCCACTGATCCACCGCATGAACGGTAGCCATATCCACTCCTGCCTCACTTGGCTGGAAGCCGGTAAACACAGGAATAGTAAAGCCCGAATACCCGAATACCAGTCCCGATATGGCATAACAGATAATAAAAGTCGATACAACGATCAGCGACACAAACATCGTCAGCGTAATCAGCTTGCTGAGCAGGATTTTCCATCGTCGTACCGGCCGGGTAAGCAGCATTTTGATCGTGCCCCCCGTTCGTTCACCGGATACCAGATCCGAAGCAATCGTCATAATCAGCAGCGGAATAAACAGACTGCTGGAATTATTGAGAAATTCACGGGTAAAGGTAACACCGCCCGGTTCATTTGGATTCACATCATTTTGCAAATAATACTGCATCTGCTGAATAAAGATACGACGGTATTTTTTCCATTCTTCCGGTACTCTGTCACTGCCCAGTGAGTTCTGGTTATCGGTAATCGCCTGCTGCAGCTCGGTTCGCCAGTCGTCACCAAACTTGGTACGGTTCTCCTGCGCCTGACGCATCTGTGCATAAGTAAACATCGGTACCAGCACCAGCAGCACGAGCAGGATGACATAGAACCGCTTTTTCTTGATAATCTTGATCGTCTCATTCTGTACAAGCGGCCAGATGCTATTCAATCGTCTCACCCTCCGTAATGCCGAGGAACAGCTGCTCCAGGGTAGGATTTAATTTGCGTACATTATGAATCTGGATATTGGCGCTGACAAGAGCCTGAATAGTCGTCGATATTTGTTCTTCCGGTGTCCGGGTAATAATGCTGTTCAGCTTCAGTGATGCAGCCGTGTCGTTGTCCAGATGTGCAGATTCCAGATCCAGCACTGTAATATCGGGAAGTTCTTCGAGAATGCGTGCTCCCTGTTCGGCAGGTTCCAGCTCCCAGACGACAAGATGTTCCCTGTCTTCTACCAGTTCATTTACACTACCTACCGCTATAACCTTCCCATTGCCTACAATAGCAACGCGGTCACAAAGCAGCTGAATTTCACTGAGCAGATGGCTGGATACGAATACAGCCATGCCCTGCGCAGCCAACTCGCGAATGAACAGACGCATATCCCGGATACCTTTGGGATCAAGTCCATTGGTCGGCTCATCCAGAATGAGCAACCTCGGTCTGCCAAGCAGTGCCTGGGCAATCCCGAGACGCTGACGCATTCCCAGCGAGTATTTGCTTACTTTATCGTGAATCCGCTCGTCCAGACGTACGATCTCGGTTACTTCCTGAATTCGCTGCTCGTCCACCCCCGGCTGCATACGAGCAAAGTGCTGTAGATTCTCCCAGCCGGTCAGATATGGATACATCTCGGGATTCTCCACGATCGAGCCTACGTAAGCCAGTGCCTTTTGCGGTTGACGGGTTACATCGTATCCACAGATCGTAATCTGTCCTTCGGTTGGGCGAATCAGATTGACCAGCATACGAATCGTTGTCGTCTTGCCTGCTCCGTTGGGGCCGAGAAATCCAAAGATTTCGCCTGCCCGTACATTAAAAGTCACATCCTTGATAATCCAGCGCTTGCCGATCTTTTTCTTTACTTTTATAGCCGATAATACAATTTCTGATTCTGTCTGCTCACTACTGGCAGACGAAGCAGTCAAATCGGGATTGGATATATTCATTAGTCGCTCTTCCCTCCTGTAGCCTGTACTATATTCATTCAAAAGGATGCTTGATTTATAGCAGCAGATCATCACATAGCATCTTGTAAATTACCGAGTAAATGACTGCTGCATAATAGCTCCCAACTTTGTGCAGGATAGCGGTTAACGGATGCTTTGAACAATACGCGTGGCAATCTGTTCATAACCGTCACCATTGGGATGGAAATGATCCGCAGACAGATACTGATCCAGATTATTCTGGAACAGATCAAATGTAGGGATAACCATCATGTGCTCATTGGTATTTGTAATCCCTGCAGCCTTCATATTCCAGGCACTTACCGCCTGATTGCCCGGTACCCGAAGTTCCTTGAGGTCTCCAAACGGATTATACAGACCAAGGTAAATAATCTGTGCATCGGGATTGATCTTCGCCAATCGATCCAGAATCTTTTGCAATCGTGCTGCTGCCTTAGGCTGATTGGTCAGCAGCTGGTTAGCGGTAGGCGCCTGTTCATCCAGATTTTCCAGCGCTTCCCCGCCATTGAACAAATCATTGGCTCCAATCGACAGCATAATTACATTCGCCTGGCGAAGGGTATGCTGGACACCGGATTCATCCAGCGATTCGATGACCTGTCCTGTTTTCTGTCCGTTAATTCCCAGGTTGGCCACCAGCTTGGCATCCACTCCCTGCTGCTGAAGAAGATTAACAGTACGGCGTACAAATCCGCTGCCCTCATCGTCACCTGTTCCTTTGGCGAGCGAGTCACCAAGTGCAGCAACGCGTATTCCTTCTGTCGCCGGATCAACTGCTGCCTGGGATCCATTTTGTGCAGCGCTATCCGTAGAACTTTCTGCTGTATAGGAGCTGCCTACCGGATTGACGACATCATTTATCGCATATACAAAACCGCTAATCAGCAGTAACGTTGTTACGATGGAAGCAATGCTGGTAATTCTCCATATTCGTGCCGATGATGAAGATGGTTTCATCCTGTGACCTCCAAGTATTGAATAATAGTAAGTGTTACTTTTCATTATATACACTATGTATACAACTTCCAAATGATCAGCAGCTATCTATTACATGCCGACCATTTGGAAGTTGTATCATTGTGAAAAAAGACAGAAAAGGACGCTGTCATACCGAAGCCAAATGCAGATCGTGCTTGATTGGCGAAGCGGTTAGAGCGTCCCTTTCCCGATATGATATTGGCAGTTCATACTGCCGACATGATGAAATGGATTTATTGGTACATACACCTTTATTTTACACCCTGTCAGTAAACTGAGCGTTAGCCTGATTGGGAATTACTGATTAGGAATTACTGGCTGAGTATATACACTCTAGCTTCATAGGGCTGCAGATCAATCTCGCGGATATCCTGCTGTTCATCTACTGCATAGTTGCTGATCAGCAGCTGGTACCGCTCATACTCCACACTGTCTTCCAGCTGGAAATGCACCGGCTGCTCACTGAAGTTCAGCACAACCAGCAGCTGCTTTTCTTCATATGTGCGTACATAAGCATAAATCTGCTCATCATCCGGCAGCAGCAGACGATAATCTCCGTAGACAAGAATATCATTCTCTCCGCGTAGAGTAATCAATTTCTGATAATAATAGAAAATGGACTCCTGATCTTTTAATGCTTCGGCTACATTGATTTTGTCATGATTCGGATTAACCGTCATCCATGGCTGACCTGTTGTAAATCCGGCATGTTCCGAATCATCCCACTGCATTGGTGTACGCGCATTATCCCGGCTCTTGATATAGATGGACTCCATCACTTTATCAGGATCTATACCGGCAGCTGTATATTCCTGGTACATGTTTAACGTTTCAATATCCTGATAATCATCAATAGACGGCATACGGATATTGGTCATCCCAATCTCTTCACCCTGATAAATATAAGGTGTTCCCTGCAAAGTATGCAGCAGCGTCCCCAGCATTTTGGCAGACTCCTTGCGATAACGGGTATCATTGCCGAACCGCGATACCATTCGCGCCTGATCATGGTTGTTCATATAATTACTGTTCCAGCCCTTGTTATGCAGCAGAGTCTGCCATTTGCTGATAATTGCCTTGATCTCGGTAAGCTCCCATGGACGGATATCCCATTTGCCGCCTTTGCCGGCATCTACCCGCATCAATTCAAAATGAAAAACCATGTTCAGCTCATTACGGTCTTCGCCCACATACAAAGCTCCATCTTCCGGCGTTACATTGATCGCTTCGCCAACCGTCATAATATCGTATTTGGACAGTACTTTCTCGTTCATTTCCTGCAAGTACTCATGTACCCGTGGACCATTGACAAAATGTTTGCCGCCAAAATGATACGGAAACTTGTGATCAGGTTCTGCGGTGCCCAGCTCCGGCGTTTCTTCGCGTGCATCAGGCAGCTTGGGATCTTTGGAAATCAGGTTGATCACGTCCATTCGGAATCCATCAATCCCTTTATCCAGCCACCAGGTCATCATTTTGTATACTTCTTCCCGTACGGTCGGGTTTTCCCAGTTCAGATCAGGCTGCTTTTTGGAGAAGAGGTGCAGATAATATTGTTCTGTCGTCTCATCATACTGCCAGGCCGATCCGCTGAAAAAAGAACTCCAGTCGTTGGGCTCGCGTCTTTCTTTTCCCGGTCGCCAAATATAATAATCGCGATAGGGGTTATCGGTGGATTTACGAGATTCCACAAACCAGGCATGCTCATCGGAACTGTGATTGACGACCAGATCCATAATTAGCTTCATTCCACGCTGATGCAGGCCATCCAGCAGCCGTTCCCAATCATCCAGCGTGCCGAATTCATCCATAATATTCTGGTAATTGCTGATATCGTAACCGTTATCATCATTGGGAGACTCATATACCGGGCAGAGCCAGATCACATGCACCCCCAGCAGCTGAAGATAATCCAACTTGCTGATAATACCAGGGATATCACCTATTCCATCTCCATTACTGTCCATAAAGCTGCGCGGATAGATCTGATACACGACACTTTCTTTCCACCAGGTCTTCTTCATAGCATCTCCACCTCTTCATTGTATGTAGTTGATTCATCCGACAAATGGATTCCAGCTGCAAGTGCTTCTTTATTATTTCCCCATCTATCTGCAGATGAAGCAGGCGACCCAGCAGAAGATGTGAACTTCATTCGACAACAGGCTGCTTTTTCACTTTATTTGGATCTGTATCTTTGCAAGTTCCTTGTGTATGCGGTGTTCATTATGTGCTATCAGCCAGTGAATTGGACAAATGTGTGATGTAGGTGTATACTATCCAGAGTAATAGTTGTTATGCGTATTAATTTGCTGTTACGCTTGTTAATGATCAGAGTACAGCCATCTATTACGGGACATTAGCTCAGCTGGTAGAGCATCCGACTCTTAATCGGCAGGTCGCGGGTTCGATCCCCACATGTCCCATCCAAGGGTGTGTCAGCTTGTATAGACTGAACCCCATAGTATAAATAAAAAGCCACAGCGTCTGATTTCTGGACACTGTGGCTTTTTATTTATACCTGATGTATTGACCTTATGAGTACTCCTGCTGATATCGTAGGATCTTAATAAGGCGGTTAACCGGTTATTGCTTGCTGTATAGATTTCAATGCTACCAGATGCAATTGGACTTCTTCGCTGGATCCCGACTGCTGCAGTGTGTATGAATGGGAGGTAGATAATTCGCCTTTTTGTATATAGCGGATGAGTATCGCTTGCAGCTCCTGCAGAGTATGGGCTGTGAGATGCAGCTTTAGCGTATTTTTCTTCCTTTTCAGTTGATCCTTATTCCCTTCTGCCATAGCCAGAATAAGCTTTGCTTTGACGGAAGAAGTTTTTTTGGAACGGATTGCTTTCATTTTGCGTAATTCACTAGATTGTTGCAGTGCTTTGAGTTTTTTGACCAATTTGGCAGCTGAATTCATATCCAGCGATATAGTCAGTTCATTCTTGTCCTGTGAATTGAACGTATAGTGAATCAGGGCAGAGTCTGTGGACTTCCCGGATTTTGGCTTCTTTTCGGCTGTTGGATAAGAGGCAGACTGACTGATGATTGCTGTTAGCTGCTTATACAGATGTTCTAGAGAATCACCGCAGACCAGCTGCTTCTTACCAATTTTGGCAAAAGGCTGACGGCGGCAGGTTTTGCACTCACTCAGACAGCCTTTGCGCTGCTGATCTATTTCGGGAAACTGTTCTTTGATATCCTGATATACCTGCTTCGTGCCTAACTTATCATTTTTACTGCAATATTTGATCGTCTCCATGACTGTAATTCCCCCATCTTGCGATGTTATTCATCGGTTGAAATGTAACTTTATACTAGGGAGTACCCTCTGGATTGTCAATAGAACGTGAAATGAACATTCCCGCCATCTCATCCACCTATCATCATGAACAGTCTTCGATTGTACAGATCTGTTCTAATTAAAAAGACCCTTGCAGCATGCTCGACAATCGAAGCATCCTGCAGGGTCTTTACAGCTCTGATTCTTACGGAGCATTCGTCTGCGTGTATACACATTTATATTTATTTACCGATAAATTCCTGAACCCAGATGCCATTCACATAGCCCACAGCAATATGCGTATAATTTTTACTCAGTATATTGGCTTTGTGACCGGAACTGTTCATCCATGAATTCATTACCTGTGCCGGAGAAGTCTGGCCTTTGGCAATATTCTCGCCTGCTGCACGGTAACTGATTTTGTATGTCTTCATCATGTCGAATGGAGATCCGTACGTTGGTGAAGTATGGCTGAAATAATTGTTTTTGTACATATCCATGGCTTTGTCCTGTGCCATAGTCTGGAGATTGGTGTCTACGACCAGCGCTTTCAGACCAGCCTTGCTGCGCTCCTGATTAACCAGATCAACGACTTGAGTGGCAAAAGCATACGTATCCGCTGTAGCAGTAGCTGCGCTTTGTCCAGTCAGTGTGCGTTCCGAAGATAATTTAACGTATGTCTTATGCGTATGCTGTAAATGATTAGATGCTGCCTGTGCATTTGCTGGTGCGACCAGGCTAGCTGCAAGAAGTCCGGCAGCTGCTGCCGACATGGCGATGCGTTTCAGTTGTATGAATTTCATAATAAGTACAAATCCTCCTGTGAAATGAGTATGTTCAAATCCGCCTAAGATTCTACCATTTATTCCTATATATCGGCAACTTTGCATGAAATGTGTGCAGTGAAAAGACAAAAAACGCTATTTTTCTTGGTTCACTGTCTAATGATAGTAACTCCATGATTGTCCAGAATAGAGATGGCTGTCTGAATGACCTTCAACATGGTATAACCATTCTGATTTTGTCTCTGCAGCAATTGATTGTTCTCCATATATTGATAATGTGACCAGATCACTGTAAAAGGCGGCACTGGTCCAAAATCGCCACACAGACAGTCATCCATTGCGTCCAGACTACTGCCGTAGTAGCCCGCCGGTCCATTCAACTGTTCGCCCAACATCAAGAAAAAAGCATATTGATCTGTAATCAGACGTCCATCCAGATGAATGGTTATCCCCTCCAGTCCCTGATTTCTCCAGGAATTGGTCTGCAGCGCATAGGTCCGGACAACCGTTTGCCAGATTTTACGTTCTTCCAGGGTAAAATCAACCCATAGACCGGTCTGCCGCTGATCCGGATCGCGAAGCAGATCCCACATTTCCAGAATACGCCGGGTTCGGGATACCTGTTCATAGGTATGAACCAGCAGTTCCCACTCTCCATTTTCAGCAAAAGGAGCGGCGCCTTCGGGCTGTAGGACTCTTTTGATCGGAAAATCATAATAACCGATCACTGATCCATAAGTATCCAGGATACCCAGGTTAATACGATCCAGTTTTTGGACAGAGGTATACTCCGGATTTTTACGAAATTCATAGATCTTCAGATGCTGCCTGCTGGATTCGTCATTTTCCAGCCATACTTTTTGACAGTATCCTATATTCTCTTCATCCCAATTATAAATAGCATATTTATCGCTCATTTTTTCTCCTTTTGCTGCATTTTATAAATTCGGGTTACATCATTCTATGTATAGAATAAATTCCAAATCAGCTAACCAAAAAACAGCCCCCTTATTCAGGGAGCTGTTCTTGTGTATCCGTGCTTGCTTACATTTGCTTGATAAAATTACAGCCAATCTTCTCATAGCCCATATGCTGGTAGAATGAGCAAGAAGACAGACGCTCGTCACGGTTCATTCCGGTGACAAATACGGAATGATCTCCAGCTTCACGCGCCTGGCGTTCGGCTGTTGTAATCAATTCACGACCAATTCCCTGGTTACGGTAGGCTTCCGAGATAACCAGACCTGTGATCTGGGAAGTCTGATGACCGGTGTCATATGAGGTTTTGCGATACAGGGCAATCATACCTACAACCTGTCCTTCACGCTCGGCAACAAGTGTCATAAATTGCGGCTTGCCTTCCAGGGCAGCCATCCGGTCACGCAATACACTCTCCGTCATAGGATAACAAAGTTCACGCATCAGGCCAGTCAAAGCTTGAACATCTTTACTTTCGAATTTACGGACTTCCGCAACAGGCATTAATACACTAGTCGACATGTACATACTCCTCTTTTAGCAGAGCGGCCGCTTCTACGGCACGCTTCCGCGCGATTTCCACACTTTCGTCCGCACTGAGTGCCACTGCCATTCGGCGTCCCGGTTTGGTCTCCGGTTTGCCGAATACCCGTACTTGCGTACGCGGCAGCTTCAATGCTTCTTCCAGTCCGCCAACAACAAAATCTTTTGAAGTCTGTGTTGCCTTGAGTGTTGCCGATGCGCCAGGGGTAAGCAGATGGACGCCAGGAATCTCAAAACCGAGAATCGCTCGCACATGCAGGGCAAATTCGGACAAGTCCTGGGTTACCATCGTAACCATACCCGTATCATGCGGCCTTGGCGATACTTCGCTGAATACCACTCCATCCGCCGTAAGAAACAGCTCTACTCCGAACAATCCGTATCCTCCCAGATGTCCGGTAATAGTGCCGGCGATATGCTGTGCTTCTGCCAGCTGTTCCGCAGTCATGTAATGCGGTTGCCACGACTCGACATAATCTCCATCCCGCTGAATATGTCCAATAGGCGGACAATACAGGGTACCTGAGGGTGAACGCACCGTTAGCAGTGTAATTTCACTTTCAAAATGGACAAAGGCTTCGACGATGACCCGTACTGACTTGCCTCTGGCTCCTTCGAGCGCCGTGTTCCAGCAATCCTCCGCATCCTGTGGAGTACGGCATACGCTTTGTCCTTTACCGGACGAGCTCATCAGAGGTTTTACTACGCAGGGTGTTCCTAGTTCGGCGACGGCTGCTTTGAGCTGATCGAGATTATCCGCGAACCGGTACGCTGCTGTAGGCAAACCGAGTGTCTCGGCAGCCAAACGGCGTATCCCCTCA
This sequence comes from Paenibacillus shenyangensis, assembly GCF_000346635.1. Taxonomy (NCBI): domain Bacteria; kingdom Bacillati; phylum Bacillota; class Bacilli; order Caryophanales; family Paenibacillaceae; genus Paenibacillus; species Paenibacillus shenyangensis. The sequence continues at coordinate 55,505 of NZ_AOIG01000011.1, read as the reverse complement.
CGATCCATCGTTAATCTCGCAGCTGTAGCGGTAGGAACGACATGATAGCCTTCCTGCTCCAGCTCTACCAGCACATCCGTCGCAATCGCTTCAATTTCGGGTACGATCAGATCCGGTTGCTCCAGAGTAATAACTTCCCTGAGCTGCTGTCCATTCAGCATATCAATGACATGAGAACGGTGAGCGACCTGCATGGCAGGTGCATCCGGATAACGGTCTACAGCGATACATTCCACGCCGAGACGTTGAGCTTCGATCACTACTTCTTTACCAAGTTCTCCACTGCCAAGCATCAGAATCTTCTTCGCCTGGCGAGACATTGGGGCCCCCCACATAATAAACAGCACTCCCTTATCCACTTTTTACACTGCGTCAAGCTTGCATACAACTCGAACTGCAAAACTCTCCGTTGGTACAGATTGTGCTCTTTGTCTATTTTCTTGGCTGTTAAGTGATTAACACATTGTAAAATTCCCGACGATGTTGATGATGAACTTTACAATGTGTTGACACTCTTATTTTCTTACCTTCCAAGTTAGATTGCAACCCACTTTACTTAAATTTTTGAACAAATCTCGAAATTTATAAAATGATTACGCTTTCATTCAAAAATTTTGTCACATTTTGTATATTTACTTGTTTCCTGCTTTTTACAGGAAGTCATTTCGAACATAAAACACCCTCTATCTGCTGTTTATTGCTTCAGTAGATAGAGGGTGTGAATGGAAATAAAAGGATGTTGATATCGTCATTTTAATTATGTCTATTATTTTATATTTTACAAAAAACGGAATTGCGCTTCTATCAATCCGTTGTATACCCCTTTACGCTGAATCAGCTGTTCATGGGTACCCTCTTCCTTAATCTCTCCATGATCGAGAACAACGATATGATCTGCATGACGGATCGTCGACAATCGGTGAGCCACGATAAAGGATGTTCTACCCTGCAGCAGTACCTTGAGTGCTTCCTGAATCCGCAGCTCGGTCTCTGTATCGATGCTAGCGGTCGCTTCATCCAGTATGAGAATGCGCGGATCAGCCAGCAGTGCCCGGGCAAAGGAAAGCAGCTGACGCTGTCCCATCGACAGTACGTTTCCGCGTTCTTCGACTTCGGTATCATATCCTTTGGCCAGCTTCTCGATAAATACATGCGCATGAACTGCTTTGGCAGCAGCTTCCACCTCTTCGTCAGTCGCATCCAGACGACCGAACCTGATATTGTCGCGGATCGTTCCCGAGAAGATAAACGTATCCTGCAGTACGATACTGATCTGGCTGCGCAGACTCTGCAGGGTCACATCACGCAGATCCCGGCCATCGATCGTAATATGGCCACTTTTGATATCATAGAACCGACTAATCAGATTGATAATAGTGGATTTGCCCGAGCCGGTATGACCAACCAGAGCGATCGATTGTCCAGCTTGTACGTTCAAATTGATTCCTTTGAGTGCCGGACGACCAGGCTCATATTCAAATATAACATCTTTGAACACAATATCCCCGCGGATACGAGGCATCGGTTGTGCACCAGGTTTGTCTGCTACCGACGGTTCTTCATCCATAAATTCGAATATCCGTTCGGAGGAAGCCATTGCGACCAGCAGCTGATTATACATATTACCAAGCCGGTTAATCGGATCCCAGAAGTTGCTGACGTAGTTGGCAAAAGCCACCAGAATACCAATCTCGATCTCGCCGCTGGCAATCAGCATCGTACCGAACCCGAACAGAATAACAGAGCCGAGTCCTCCAGTCACCTCAATCATCGGTCCAAACATCTGGTTCATTGCGGATGCTTTGTCCCATGATTGCTTGCTCGATAGATTCATATTGTCAAAATACTTCATGTTCTGCTTTTCCTGAGTATAGGCCTGGGTAACCCGGATTCCCTGAATCGATTCATTCAAATGGGAGTTAATGCGCGAATTCTTCATTCGTACTTCCTGCCAGGAGCGGCGGATCACTTTGCGAAGCTTGGTAGAGACGAAGAACATGATCGGCACCGTCAGCATTACAGCAAGCCCCAGCTTCCAGTTGATAAACAATAAAATAACGACTATTCCCAGGAGCTGTACACAGTCAATCATTACGTTAACGGCTCCATTGGTAAACAGATCCTGCAATGAATTGACATCATTCGTGACACGAACGAGTACCGAGCCTGCCGGCCTTTTGTCAAAAAAAGAAAAGGACAACCGCTGAATATGACTGAACAGATCTGAGCGAAGATCATAGATCACTCTTTGTCCAATAATATTAGTGTATTTGATCCGGTATGCGTTAGCTGCCCACTGAATCAGATACAGTACAAGTGCCAGTGCAGTCAACCCATACAGCAGCTTGAGGCTTGGCATACCATTTGCCGGCTGAATAGCTCGGTCGATCGCCATACCTGTAATCAATGGAACCGCCAGCTTGGTCACGGTACCCAGCACCATCATAAGCAGGATAAATGGCAGCAGCTGCCTCGCATATGGCTTCATATAACTGAACAGCCGACTGAATTGTCCCCAGTTGAATGCTTTATCAATCAGCTCGTCATCCTGGTAAATGAATCGTTCCTCGACTCGTACCGAGGCGGATGTATCAGCGACCTTTTGCTTGTCATCCACCGATATATTATTCATGGAAGGATTACTCATGGTATCTCACCTGCTCTCCGCTGCCGGGCTGCGGCATCTCTCTGTTCCATTCTTCCGGATGATCCGAATCATCAATTTCCTGCTGACGGGAAATATGATCAGCATATTGTACCTGATAGATATCCTGATAAGGGCCGGCAGCCGCAATCAGCTGCTCATGCTTGCCGCGCTGAATAACACGCCCTTCTTCCAATACCAGAATCTCATCCGCATGACGCAGTGAAGATATCCGGTGAGCAATAATAAAGGTTGTCCGTCCTCGCATTACTTCCTGGAAGCCGGATTGAATCTCGTGTTCTGTCGCCATATCGACGGCACTGGTTGCATCGTCCAGAATCAGAATTTTCGGATTTTTGAGCAGTGCCCGGGCAATCGCGAGACGCTGTTTTTGTCCACCCGATAATCCGAGACCACGTTCACCGACGATCGTATCATACCCTTTGGGCAGCTCCATAATGAACTCATGCGCTTTGGCAAGTGTGGCTGCACGGATAATCTCTTCCATCGTCACTTCTTCCATGCCATAAGCGATATTATTCTTGATGGTGGAAGAGAACAGGAAGGTCTCCTGGAATACAGAGGCGATCTGTGCGCGCAGATCTTCGATCCGTATATCCCGTATATCGGTACCATCCAGTGTAATCCGTCCTTCGTTAACGTTATAAGCACGCATTAAGAGCTGAATAATGGTCGATTTACCCGAGCCTGTGCCGCCTAGCAGACCGATTACCGAACCGGGAGGTGCATCCAAGTTGATATCCACAACGGCAGCCAGCTTGTTGCCGTAAGCAAAAGTCACATGGTCAAACACGACATGGCCTTTGATTTCGTGCATAGGTTTGGCCGTATGTTCATCCTTGATATCTACCGGCTGATTCAGGATTTCCAGAATCCGTTCAGTCGAAGCTTTGGACTGGGTATAGTTGTTAATGTGAAAGCCAAGTCCCCACATCGGGCCAATTATGTACCAGATCAGGGTGAAAAAAGCGACTAGTTCCCCAAGTGTCATAGAACCCTGAATGACCAGTGTACCGCCAAATCCGAGCAAAATAACGATACATACCGAAGCGAGCAGCTCCATAACAGGGAAATAGCGGCTCCACAGGGAAGAAGCAAAAATCTGGTTGGTGCGGTAACGCTCATTACGCAGCGAGAATTTGTCCACTTCATGTGCTTCACGGGCAAATGACTTGATCGTGCGCACACCGGTTATATTTTCCTGTACAGCTGTGGTAAGGGAACTTAATGCCAGACGCATCTCCTGAAAAGCCGGATGGATACGTGATTCAAAACGCAAAGCGACATACACCAGAAATGGGATCGAAATAAGAGTAACGAGAGTGAGCTGCCAGTTCAGTGAGAACATGACTATGGAACCGAAGATGACCATAAGGAATACATTGAGCAGCTGGGCAAAGCCAAACCCGATAAAGTTACGGATCGCCTCCAGATCTCCGGTCAGACGGGACATCAGGTCTCCTGTTTTGGCAGTATCATAATAACGGAAGGATAAAAACTGAAGCTTTTCATAGCAGGCATTACGAAGCCGGTAGGCGAGAAAATTACCGAGTCGCCCTCCAAAAAATCCATGCAGGAACTGCATGCATGCTTTCAAAATCGTAACGATGAACAAGCCGATAACCAGCATAGGCACCTGGTCATACCGCCTGAGTCTGATAATATCATCAATCAGGTACCTCAGCAGATTCGGATAAACCAATCCAAGCGCGGTAGCGGTTGCAAGACAAAAGATGGAGAGGTAAAAATAGCTCTTTTTTTCACGGTAAAAGCCTTGCAGTTGCCTGAGAACGTCCATGTTGTTCCTCCTTCAATCACCTGTCAGGTTAATTAGCATAATGAAGCTTACCACCGTCGCCAATTGCCCGCAAAGAGGATAAGAGACCGTTTACAGCCGATGATGTTAAATTAATGCCATAATCAATATATAATGACCCCATTATAATGAAATCATGCAAAATGCTCCTAATAACAGCGGTTTATTCCACAGTCCCGATTTTTGTAAACTATTGTTTTAGTGCAGAAAGTAAAAGCGTTATAATTTCAAATTTGAAACACTAATTTTCTATCTACTTATATAATAATAAGGAGGTATTAAATATACAAAAAAAGAAGACTGTTCTGTACCATGAACAGTCTTCTATAAGTTTAGTGCACAATTATATTGTTAATGATGAAGCTGGGATGTGGCTGAATCGGCTGCCAGTTCATCCAGTTCGGCAGCAAGCTGATGCCACCGTTCGGGTCCGTCGGACATACGAAGTGAAGCCTCGGTTGCTTCTGCCCATTCGGCAATTTGACGGTGCATCTCTTCTACCGTCTCCCGGAAACGTGTATTCAGACCGTCAATATAATAAATGGCGAGTCGTTCACGCTGCTCCTCCAGCAACTGACCAATCATACTGTCGATTCGGGCAGTCACCTCGTTTCGCAGCTTTTCACGTCCTCCCTGTTCAAAGAAATGACGTGGATTCCGGAACATGGACCAGAGCGATTTCCAATCTACTGCCTGGGACAAGCCCAGTGGTGGCAGTTGCGGCGTCTCCCAGCCGGATGGTTCATACATGGACAGACGCAATCCGGTTGTAGCAGCTTCCGCTTCACGTCCATAGGTTCTCATCCGTTCGCTGATCAGCTGACGCGCAGCCTTCTCCATCCGCAGCGTAGTTGCCAGCACTTCCTGTTCCAGTTCAATACCGACTCTCCGCTGCAGTTCACGTCCGCAGGCTGCAAAGTCGGCTTTGAGATCCGCAGATTCCTGATTCAGCTGTGCCGGGTTGAAGATTTCCGGTATCCATTCCAGTGTTTTGAGGCGTACACGTTGACGCACATGGAACAGTAGCTCCCCGCTCTCCTCCTGTACCCTCCGATCAGGCTCCGTACGGGCAATACCACTGACAGCTTCGCGGGCCGTCTGCTGCTCTGTCATCAACTGCTGTCTGCGCTGCTGACGGTAGGTTTCGCCCTGTCTGGCAGCTTCTTCCCAGGATACGATCATATCCCGGATACGGCCGATCTCTTCCAGCGCTGCATGCACAGCCAGACCTGCCAATGTCTCATCAGCGAATGTATTAAAACTCTGCTGGAACCCCCGGAACCCTTCATCCTGTCCGTGCAGCGCACGGCGGCTCGACAGCGCATGAATATTCGGTTCACGAATGCCTGCCGTATTCAGTTCACGAACAATCCGTCCTACTACATCATTTTTCTCTTCTTCAGAGGAAGCCAGATCAGAGGCATTGACGATAAAGAACATATTGTCCAGTGCCAGACTGCCTTTGACGCGTCCAAGCTGTTCCAGCAGCTGACGATCACCTGCTGTAAACGCATGATTGTAATAGGTTACGAATACCAGTGCATCTGCAGATTTCATATATTCAAAAGTAACGCCGGTATGACGCGCATTAACCGAATCGGCGCCAGGTGTATCCACCAGTACCATTCCCTGACGAGTCAGATCACAATCATAATACAGGTCAATTCGGCGGACAAAGCAAGATTGCTGCTCTTCCGATACATAACCACGGAAATCATCCATATCGACTTCGACCTGCTGCCCAAGCCGATCCGCCATCTGGTCCCATCCTGCTGCCGCAGCCATAATAAAGTTGTAATGCGCACGTGCCGAAGGATGGATACGTGAAGGAATCAATCCGGCAACCGCCTTGCGCCAATCCTGCTCTAAGGAGCGATCGGGCAATCCAAGTAGACGCAGTGCTCCGCTGATATCTTCCTGCATTTCTTCCACGTCTTTCAAAAAGACTACAGCTGTTCCATGAGCATAATGACTATCCGCTCCCATAATTTGAGTAATAGCTGCTGTCATTGGATGAGGAGAGACCGGCAGAACCGAGCCGCCAAGCAATGCATTGGCAAAAGAGGATTTGCCTGCACTGAACGCACCGAATAAGGCCAGCGTAAACTTGCCGTCTTCCATAATCCCTGCACGGCGGCGCAATTCTTCCGCCTGGGACGCCATTCCCGGTAGTTCAGCAATCTTGCCGGCTGTACTGCGCAGGCGCTCTGCTGTACCCAGCAGACGCTGCTGGCGTGCCGAAGCTCCTTCCTGCTGTGCTGCCGAAGAAGGTGGAGCTGTATGCAACCCATTTCTATGGATAGCAGCCGAATCAGCATCTTTTCCAGTTGATTCGGCAGATGGCACATTCGCTGATAGCTGATTATCGTTATTATCCTGTTGATTGGTCACCGATTGCTCTGTGTCTCCTGCTTTTGCAGATGCAGGATTTAACGGATTATTGTAACTCACATGCTGTGTATCCGATGCTGTATTCTGCCCTGCCTGCACACCGGCTTCGATACGGGGCAGCCAGTCAGGCACTGTAGTCTCCCGCTTTGGCAGAATACTGCGCACTGATAGATCTTGCTGTTGCAGCTGCTGCTCCGCTTCCTGCTGACGGACAAGATCATCATAACGTGCTTGCAGCTGCTGTTTCTCAGCCTCTATATCGGCAGTCTGTCGTTCTACTTCCGGTTGCAGCTGTTCCAATAGACGATCTGCTGCTTCCAGTGCTGCACGGCGATACTTCGCAGCCGTCTGCTCCCGCAGTGCACGTGTATAATTGAGCACATACTCTCCCGATATCGCCATATCCTTGCCGGTACCTGCTTCGATATCAGCAACCGTAATCTCTGGAAGCGATGCGGTCAGAGCTGTCTCCTGTTCCTCGTTCCACAGTTCATGCTCCCGACTCCAACCGCGCAGCAGCCCTCGTACATGTATATCCAGGTTGGCAGCAACCTGCTCCTGATACGCCTGCAAAAAGGTCTGCCTGCGCTGTTCGCGTTCCTGCATCGTTTTTTCGCGGGAAGCGAACAGTCCTTTTTTGAAACCGGGACGCTCACCCTCCAGATAGAGCTGAGCAAGATCACGCAGCGTTGCCGGTGTCAGGTTCGCCTGCTCTACCAATCGGCCAATCTCCCAGCTCCATGTGTCACGCAGCTTTTTGAAGTTACCATTCAGCTCATCCTGTTGCTGCTGCAGCTGAGTGATCTTTCCGTTTAAGCTCGGAAGATCCTGCACCAATTCTTCTGAAAAAGAATCCTCCTCGGTCTCTTTTTCCACAGAATATTGTGTATCTTGATCGAGCTCCTGATCATCGGAGTCGTGGGACATCTGTTCATTCAGCCACTTGCTGTGCTCCTCTGCCAGCTCCCATGCAGCCTGAGACAGGCTGTAGCGCATCAGCGGCACATGATCCTCCAGCAGCTCGCCAATCACCTCACGAAGACGTTCCAGCCGACCATACGTATGCTCTGGAACCTGACGTGAGACATATAACACACCTGCCGGTTCAATGCCCCGTCTGGCAAAAGCCTGCTCTACCCCTTTGCGATATTCTGCAAAAGACAGCTCCTGATCTTCATGCTTGTCAATCTGGTTAACAATCAGATACAGTGGTTTGCCACGTTCATATAGTGTGCGAGCAAACGAAAGATTCGTCTCGGACTGCACATGATTGTAATCCATCACATAAAAGACCACATCGGCGCGATGCAGTGCTGAATAAGTAGCGGCTTCATGAGCAGCATCTGTGGAATCCACACCAGGCGTATCCAGCAGTACTCCATGCTGTCCAAGCAGCGGAATCCGGTCCCATAATTCTACAGATTCGTAATCGCCACCGTTTTTACAATATTCGTCCAACTCGTCCAGATCAATCTCCAGATCGTCGCCTGCATGTACATGAACGAGCGCACGCGGTTCTCCGCAGCGAATCGCAGCAATATTGGCAGTAGTCGGTACCGGACTGGTCGGCAGTACCTGCTTGCCGCACAGCCAGTTCATAAGACTGGATTTGCCTGCCGAGAAATGACCGCAAAAAGCCAGTACCAGTTCCTCCGAACGGTATTTCTGCTGCAAATCATGTGCTTTTTGGGCAGCTGCGTAATTGCCCTGTCGGTTCAGTTCCTGGGCGAGCTGCTCCAGAATAGGTTCAAATGAATCTTCTCTCTGCGTTGTAATCGCTTGCATCAGTATGTCCTCCGTCACTTTCTGATGATGGTCCAATCGTTGTGTTCTTTTTAATAGCCGGTACGGATCATTACGATCACTCCGGAGCATTATTTTAAAATTTATCCTTATCTGTATTGTAGCATTGTATAGGATGTATCGGAAACCAGCGATTCATTTTAAAGATCATCTATAGCGTTATAGCAAAAAAGCTTTTTATACATAGGTACCTGTACAGGACCTGCAGTATAAAAAGCTTTAGAGCTGTTCACACAAAAAAATATGGTCAAGCAGCCTTTCTGTGTAAACGTCATATATTGATTTTGTATTAAACTACGCTTGCTTCTGTTTCCGCAACCGGAACCAGAACTTCAAACAATTTGCCGTGCTGCAGAATTGTAATGCCTCTGCCTTTGTCTTTCATAACCACGACATCGCGTTTTTGTGCCATGCGCTCGAGGTAATGTTCCGGTACATCACCAGAATAGTTGACAGTAATGCCTTCAACTACTTTTTCTTCGTTTTCAACCAATTCTTCGGCAACGATCTGTTCGAAGATATCGGAGAATTGTTCAAAGTTATCAGTGTAGACGGAAATGCATTTCATAACGTTCGACCTCTTTTTATGTTGTAGTATTAGATTGCTTGTCCTTCGCTCTGGATACACGCGGCTTAGCCGGCTTGTCCTTGATGACAAGGGACGTTTTCATTCTTTTTTTGCCTTCACGGCAAATATCAAGCAATGGACAGATCTGACAGGCCGGGTTTTGCGCCTTGCAATGATACCTTCCGAAAAAAATAAATCGATGATGGGATAGCGTCCATTCTTCACGCGGTACCCGTTTCGTCAGTTTACGTTCAACTTCCAGTACATTGTCTTTCCAATTGGCAAGACCCAGTCGTTTGGATACCCGTTCTACATGTGTATCCACGGCAAAAGCAGGCACACCGAAAGCATTGGATACTACGACGTTGGCCGTTTTGCGGCCTACACCCGGCAGTTGTACGAGCAGATCGTGCTCACTCGGTACATCGCCGCCATACTGTTCGATCAGAATCCGGCATAAATTCTGGATATGCTTGGCTTTGCTGCGATACAACCCGATTCGCCGTATATCCTGTTCCAACTCTTCCAGCGGCACGTTCAGATAATCTTGCGGTGTACGGTATTTCTGAAATAAATCAACCGTTACCTTATTGACTGTTGCGTCTGTACACTGTGCAGAAAGCAGAACGGCAATCGTCAATTCAAAGGCATTACTATGATTAAGTTCGCAGTGGGCATCGGGAAACATGCCGGCAAGCGTGTCCAGAATATGTCTTACGGTAGCGGCATTCATTTTCATTCCTCCTGCAAAAAACCGCCTGTTCACGATATGGATCGTGATGCAGACGGTATCGTCTCACGGTACCTGATGATGGGATTGCTGGATTACGTGTCAGACTCTGTTGCTCCATCTTCAATGACAATACAATTCGTATCTTAACATGTTCTGACTGTAATTGCACTATACTTTACATGAAATTTCAGTAATTTTATTGTCATGGATTACAATCACTCAGACGCTGACAATATTACAGAAAATGGAATAAAAAAGAACCAGCCCTCCCTGCGGATGGGAGCGACTGGTTCGATTAGAACGAATTATTGTAGATTCATATTCTTCTGCTACAAAATGGATCAGGATACGCCCAGGTATTCTTTGATCCCTTTCACTACAGATGCAGCGATCTGATCCTGCTTGGCGGAATCCATCATTTTGGACTCTTCCGTTCTGTTGCTGATAAATCCAACTTCCAGCAGTACAGCCGGCATAGTCGTTTCGCGAATAACATGGAAGTTACCATATTGTACGCCACGATCTTTGAAGCCTGTAGCAGCTACAAAGTACTTGTGAATTGTCTGTGCCAGCTTTTTGCTGCTGCTGCGCTGATAGTACGTCTCTGTGCCTGAAGCTGCTGATGAACCGCTGCTGTTCGCATGAATGGATACAAATACATCCGCATTTAGCTTCTCAGCTACTTTGACACGCTCCTTCAGTTCGAGGAAGGTATCATCCGAGCGTGTCAGAATGACATCAATATTCGGATCATCTTTGAGCAGTGCTTCTACTTTGAGAGCCAGTCCAAGGTTCAACCTTTTCTCGGTAGTTTGGGAGCCTACGGCACCCGGATCCTGGTCGCCGTGACCTGCATCGATTACCACTACCTTTTTACCGGAATTACCTACCGATGAACCCGGCTGGGTTGCACCTGTGCTGGAATCTGGCTGTTTGGTCGTACCATTGTCTGCTGTCAGATCCACAATCAGTAGTCCTTGTCCTTCGTTGAAGACTTCGTAGTTTCTGGCTTTTTTCAGATCGATTACAATACGCACACTCGATGGGTCGGTACTGTACTGAGAGTAGCGAACCTGAGAGACATTATCGTTGTTTGGTACAGCCAGCGTAGCAATCTGTCCTGCTTCGGCATTCTGTCCCTGTGCGAATCCGCCGCCAAAATCAGCGTTTGGCAGATCAACTACGATCCGATTTGGTGAATCCATTTTGGATACTTTTGGCGTCACGCTCTTGTCCAGCGTCACCAGCAGGCGACTTTCACTGAAGCTGATGCCGTTCACCAGTGCAAGACCGTTTTCGGAAGTTGCATTGTCCGCGTCCGAAGTCGTTCCTCCGCCGGTGCTCGTGCCCGTCGATGTCAATGTGACAATTTTGTCGCTGTTGTTCCAGTGTACTCCGATACCCATCTGTTCACTTACCAGTCGGATCGGTACCATTGTTGTACCATTTTTGATTACCGGCGCGGTATTCAAACTATACGTTTTGTTGTCTACAGAAGCTGCATTCTTGCCAATATACAATTGAATGGACTTGCCTTCTCCATCAATATTGACCTGACCGGCAGATTGATCCCATTTCACTTGATAACCAAGATTCTGGGAAATCACCCGAATCGGCACCATCACCGAACCTTTGACATTCTGCACTTCTTCCGGAATGCTGAGTTGTTGACCGTTCAGTACAACTTTCGTGTCTGTGGCAGCTTCGCCGATATGGGGAAAGGACCACATAAACACCAACAAAAAGACTAAAAAACCTAATTTCTTCATTCTTCACCCCTACCATTTCCGTTTTGATTACCGAACTACCCAGCACGGCTGTACCGGCAAATGTTATTACCAGACGACATATTAGACGCTTATGCTCTCCAAAAGTTGCGAGTGAATTTTCATTTCCGGATGCTTTTCTCGATTATTCCCTGTTCCTTTTGGACGCAAGTGATCGAGATCGCAGAGCCTGCACCGTCTGCGCCGGATTAGCATTCACCAAAAAAAATACATAACTCTGTCGTAGCTAATATCGACAGAGTTATGCATTTTTGTAATAACTATTTGTAAAAACACAACTACAAATTACATCGGAGCATCTTGCTGACCTGGATACTCAGACAAACAGGTGTGCACCTCTGGATTGCTCATAAGCTGTAATCTCGGACTCATGCTGCAGCGTTAGACCAATATCGTCCAGTCCCTGCAGCAGGAACTGCCGGCGATGCTCGTCCAGATCAAAATTAATATGCAGTCCATACTCATCTGTGAGCTGCTTGTTCTCCAGATCTACATTGAGACGGTATCCTTCATGTTCAGCTGTACGTTCAAACAGATCCTGTACCTGCTCTTCGGAGAGCTTGATAGGAAGAATACCATTTTTGAAGCAGTTATTATAGAAGATATCTGCAAAAGATGGTGCAATTACACAGCGGAATCCATAATCCATAATCGCCCATGGCGCATGCTCACGGGAAGATCCACAGCCAAAATTGGCACGGGATACCAAAACAGAGGCTCCTTGGTAACGCGGTTTGTTCATATCAAAATTCTCATTCACATTACCTTCTTCATCCCAGCGCCATTCATAGAACAAGAACTGGCCAAAGCCTGTCCGTTCAATCCGTTTCAAAAATTGCTTGGGAATAATGGCATCTGTATCTACATTGACCCGGTCCACCGGTGCGACAATACCGTTTAACTGTTTGAATGGTTCCATTGATATAGACTCCTCTCTAAATACCGTACATAAGTCTGCAGTTTTCTCTGCCGTTATAAATGAAGCAAGACCATGTGTATAATTTCATATTGGTCACACGGCCCCCTTATATGCGAATTAGTTCAATACCGGCTCGGATTTGAATTCCCAATCACGAACATCGGTAAAGCGACCGGTAATCGCTGCAGCGGCTGCCATTGCAGGAGATACCAGATGCGTACGTCCACCACGACCCTGACGCCCTTCAAAATTACGATTGGATGTAGATGCGCAGCGTTGTCCCGGCTTCAGTACATCCGGATTCATCGCGAGACACATACTGCATCCTGCTTCACGCCATTCAAATCCGGCTTCCTTGAAGATCACATCCAGTCCTTCTTTTTCTGCCTGGATTTTGACACGACCGGAGCCCGGGACGACGATCGCTGTCAGGCGATCGGATACTTTGTAACCGCGAGCTACTTCAGCGGCAGCACGCAGATCTTCAATCCGTCCATTTGTACAGGAACCGATAAATACATAATCAACCGGAATCTCAGACATTAGTGTACCTGGTGCGAGATCCATATATTCAAGCGCTTTTTCAGCGGCTCTGCGTTCATTTTCAGTTGTAAAATCAGCAGGATTTGGTACAGCTGACGTAATATCGGTTCCCATTCCCGGGCTTGTACCCCAGGTCACCTGTGGAATCAGGGCATCTACGTCAAATTCCAAGATCGTGTCATAAGATGCGCCTTCATCGGTAGTTAATTCCTTCCAGCGGGCAACTGCTTCGTCAAATGCTGCGCCCTGCGGCACATACTGGCGTCCGCGCAGATAAGAGAATGTCGTCTCATCCGGTGCAATCAATCCTGCACGTGCTCCGCCTTCAATAGACATGTTACATACAGTCATGCGCTCTTCCATGGACAGTTCACGAATTGCCTCGCCTGTATATTCGATAACATAACCTGTTGCAAAGTCTGTTCCGTATTTGGCAATCACACCGAGGATCATATCCTTGGCGGTTACACCCGGCTTGCGTGAACCCACAAAGCGGATTTCCATCGTTTTGGAGGTGGATTGCTGTAGACACTGGGTAGCCAGTACATGCTCTACTTCACTCGTACCGATACCGAATGCCAGAGCGCCAAACGCACCATGAGTCGATGTATGGCTGTCTCCGCAAACAATTGTTTTACCCGGATGGGTCAGACCGAGTTCAGGTCCCATAACGTGAACTACGCCCTGGTCGATTGTATCCAGATCGAACAGCTTCACACCAAAGTCACGACAATTCTGAGTCAGTGTATCAATCTGCTGCTTGGAGATCGGATCAGTAATATTGTAACGGTCAAAGGTTGGCACATTGTGATCCATCGTAGCGAAAGTAAGTTCCGGGCGACGAACTTGACGGTTGCTCAGACGCAGTCCTTCAAATGCCTGTGGAGAAGTTACTTCGTGAACGAGATGCAGGTCGATGTACAATACGCTTGGCTTGCCTTCTTCCTGATGAATTACGTGGTTATCCCAGATTTTCTCATACAATGTCTTTTTGCTCATTATTCTCACCCCATCATGGATTGTAATCCCAAGCAGCTGCATTTTCGGTGGGATAGCGTCAACCCGCCTCCCGTATAGATCGGACCTGAAAATGCACTACTGCTTTCACTGCTGAATAATTGTCTTTCCACTTTTTCGAATTTGAAATTTGTGGAAATTATGGTTAGTTACTTTATCGGCTGTCTGTATCGTTTCAACAGGCTTTTTTATAATGATTACAATATAACATTGTGTGTGCGATAGGTCTAAGATATTATATCTATAGAAGTTATAGGTTTATCTTATAAGAGAATGTGAACTAAAGGGGACGTATTATGGAACTCAGACAATTACAATATGCACTGCAAATTGCTGCAGAGCGCAATTTTTCACGGGCAGCAGAGAAGCTTCATATCGCGCAGCCTTCACTCAGTCAGCAGCTATCCAAACTGGAAAAAGAACTCGGAGTGCTGCTGTTTCAACGTAATACAAGTACAGTGGAGCTCACCCATGCCGGGTCCAGCTTTGTAGAGCATGCCCAGAAAATTATCGATTCCGTCGAGCAGCTACGCAAGGAAATGGCCGACATTTCCCAGCTACAGAGCGGACGGGTTATTGTAGGCAGTATGCAAATTACCGGTTCCCATCTGCTGCCGCATGTACTACCTGCTTTTCGCGCAGCCTATCCGCAGATCGATGTCGTTCTACTGGAAGATACATCACTCAATCTGGAGAAGCTGACAGCCAGCGGCCAGACCGATCTCAGTCTGCTCGCTCTGCCGCTGACCGAATCTTCACTTACCTACGAGCCAGTGGCAGAAGAATTAATTGATCTTGCTGTTCCTCCTACTCATCCGCTCGCCCAGCGTTTTCTGGCAGGTGATCATACACCGGTCAAGTTATCCGAGCTGAAGGATGAAGCGTTTATTGTATTGAAAAAAGGCCAGGGATTCCGCAAAATCGTGTTCGATGTATGTGGAGAAGCAGGATTTGAGCCGCAGGTGGTATTTGAAAGTAATAATATTGAGACGATCCAGTCTCTGGTTGCTACAGGCATGGGCGTTACATTTGTGCCGCATTACATCGCCCGGGCACGCCGCGGGGAATTCCTGCCCGTCTATCTTCCCCTGGCAGAGCCTATTCCAAGCCGCACACTTGTGATCGCCCGGCGCAAAGGACGCTACCTGTCCAAAGCAGCAGAAGCTTTTATTGAGACATTCAAGGAAACAATGGCCAATGTAGTCAACCAGGAACAAATCTAATTTGTATAAGCAAGGAAATCCAGACAGTAAAGCACATCCTGCCAAGACAGATGTATTTATTTCCTTTTCTATTTTCTATAATCATGTTCTCAACCTATAAACATCGATTCTTAACTAGATTAGGATAGTATTAGATTTTTAAATATGTATATTTGTTAGTTGATTATTAAAAGTAATTATTGTAGGATAAAATCATACGTTTGGTGACTGACCGTCTGTCAGAAAACAGGTGCATTCATTACAGGCATATATCCATCTGTAGACAAAACAGCAAACAATCATATGGAGGTTTTATAAATGAAAATCGATATCTGGTCTGACTATCAATGTCCTTTCTGTTATATTGGCAAAACAAGACTGCAAAATGCTTTGGCGCAATTTCCACATGCCGACGAAGTAACAGTCAACTATAAAAGCTTTGAACTTGATCCTTCAGCAGAACGTGATATTCCATTGAATATTTACGAAAGTCTGGCCAAAAAATACGGCACAACAATTGAACAGGCGCGCGAGATGAATGTGAATGTAGGTAACCAGGCCGCCCAGGAAGGACTCGACTTCCAATTTGATAGCATGATCCTGACTAATAGCTTTGATGCACACCGTCTTATGCAGTATGCGGCCGATCAGGACAAAGCCGAAGAAATGAATGAAGCGCTGTTCCGTGCCTACTTTACCGAGTCACGTCATATTGGTGATCATGCCACATTGATTGATATCGCTGAAAGTGTCGGACTGGATCGCCAGCAGACAACTGCTGTACTGGAGAGTGAACAGTATGGAGAGCTGGTACGCCGTCAGGAACATCTCGGTAGTCAGTTGGGAATTACCGGCGTACCTTTCTTTGTTATCAATGATAAATATGCTGTATCCGGTGCCCAACCGACCGAAATGTTCAGCAAAGCACTAAATGATATCTGGAAAGAAGACCATCCACTGCAGATGCTTGGTGATTCGGCTAATGGCGATATGTGTACAGACGGTTCCTGCGTAGTACCGGAAGAACAGAAATAATAGTTGTTTATTATTCTCCAAAAATCCTTTTATAACGAATATTGTCATACCGTAATTGATCTTGGCAGAGCATCAGCATCGCTTATAATTTTACTTTCATCTGTATATCCAAAACCGCCTTTCCATTGAGAAAGGCGGTTTTTTTGATTTGAATGTTGTGGGTAGTTCGTACTCATGGACAAATCAGCTTCTTTCATTAAGCATGCTAAAGATGACTTTAGGTCCGAAGTGTTCATTTTTATCATAAAAAAAGCGGGACAAGGCGTCACTATGACGTTGTTCCGCTTTTGGATATATCTAATTACCCGTGTATATTACTTGATAGCACTTTTAGCGGATTTTTGCCGCATACCATGCAGCTGCCGCTTGCACTTCAGTAGCGGTCAGCTGGTGACCACTATTTTCCCAGTGCATCTGTACATCGGCTCCAGCGTCTGCCAGCAATGTTCCCAGCTCTTCGCTTTCAGCGCGCGGAATAATAGGATCATTGGTACCGGAACCCATAAATACGGGAATACCTGCCAGCTCCGGGAGCTCAATACTGCGTAGTGGAACCATCGCATGATGCAAAATAGCTCCCTGGAGTGATTGTGCGTCATGGAATAGCAGACTGGCTGCAATATTCGCACCATTGGAATAACCGACTGCAATTATTTTGCGGCGATCAAATCCATATTCCTCTGCTGCTGCGTCCAAAAAAGCATTCAGCTCATGTGTACGGGCAATCAAATCCGGTTCGTCAAAAACACCTTCCGCCAATCGACGGAAAAAGCGCGGCATGCCATTCTCCGACACATTTCCTCTAACGCCAAGCACCGAAGCTTCCGGTGCCAGCATTTCCGCTAGAGGCAGTAGATCATTCTCATTACCACCCGTACCGTGAAGAAGCAGCAGCACCGGCAGATCGGGATTGGTTCCCTTTTTGAATATATGCTTCATGGTTAGTGTCATCTTATTTGCCCTCCACTTTGCGTACTTGAATAGGCAGCAGATTGCTTTGGATCAATTCACGCTGTGGTTCATACCATTCTGGCAGCATCAATTTACTGCCCATCTGTTCAGCGGTCTCATCATTGGCAAATCCAGGAGGATCAGTCGCAATCTCGAACAGTATGCCTCCATCTTCACGGAAGTACACGGCATTGAAGTATTGACGGTCGATAACCGGTGTAGGTTGGAACCCGGCTGCTTCGACCTGTTCACGCCACTGCTCATGCTCTGCAAAATCGGCTGCACGCCAGGCAATATGGTGAACTGTGCCTGCCCCACCGATTCCGCGCGGCAGATCACGGGAATTCACATCAATGATATTACCAATATCGCCATCAGCTTTGAAGCGTACATAGCCGTCTTCTTCACCAATCCGGGTCAGGCCGAGTACATGCTCGATCGTATGCAACGTACGTTCAGGACGTCCACTGAACAGTACACCACCGCCAAAGCCTTTGATCGCCTGGGCGGAAGTAATTCCATCCCATTCCCAGGTGCTGGCAGCTCCTTCTTCACGCTCTGCCAGTTCAATACGCAGTCCATCATAATCCGTAAAGCGAAGCAGCTGCTCCCCGAAGCGCTCTGCTTTTTCTACATGAATATTTAAGCGGTTCAGACGTTCTTCCCAGAAAGGAAATGCACCCGGAGGTACAGCGAATACGGTAATTCCGAGCTGGCCTGCACCGATTACTCCTTTACGTGAACCCGGTTGAGGGAAAAAGGTAACGATAGTCCCCGGGCTTCCGCCTTCATTACCAAAGTACAAGTGATAAACTTCGGGAGCATCAAAATTGATAGTCTGTTTTACCATGCGAAGTCCAAGAATACCTGCATAAAAATCTACATTGCGCTGTGGATCAGTAACAAAAGAAGTGATGTGGTGAATTCCTGCTGTACGAAGTGTCATTATTTCCAGCTCCTTTTTCATTATCAATTGGATTTTTAGTATTTTTTGTTTTTTTATAGTAACTCATAGATGTAATGGTCAGTTAGAAATCATCGACTTTTAAATATCTTAATTTATAGATAATTTCTATATCTTTATTATATCCACTCTGTTCGAGAATGAAAGGGGGTAAAGCAAAACAGTTTTTAAATCACAACTACCTAACTTTTAGTAAGTAATGAAGATCGTTTTGTTTTTGTTTTTGTTTATTATACGTTTGTCTCATGCAAATGAGTCGTTGATGCAAAAGAAAGCAGCTTATACTCTCCGTGGTCATAAGTCAGTTCAGTGATCGAACATTCCAGGATCAGCGTACTCTGAACTGCAATAAATGCGGGATGCCATTGTGCAAGCTGGGATTCCGGTATGGCACCAACCAGCCAATCTGTAATCAATCCGCCATGTGTGACAATAATGATCGTACTGTCTACCGGATATTGTGCTGCCAATTCGGATAATACAGAATCCAGTCTCTGTGCTGCTTGGGCAGCCGAGTCTCCTACTGGAGGTACGTAGTGACGATCCGCTGTACACCGTTCCCACATGTCCACAAATTGTTCGAAGGTCTGACCTGGCAGATCTCCCCAATTGGCCCGCTCTCTCAGACGAGAGTCTTGTTGCAAAGGACACTGAACTGCAGCAGCGATATATGTAGCGGTCTCTTGGGCCCGGCGCAGCGGACTCGCTATCACGGCAGCGATCGGATACTGCTGCACATAATCAGCAGTGAGCTGTGCCTGCCTTTTCCCTTTACTCGTGATTCCAACATCGCCTGCCGCCTTCTCTTTCAGTGCGTGCCGGATCAACAAAAACGTTGTACTCATTTACTCGCCTCCCTGTGGATGGATATGAAAACATGGATTGGCACAAAATATGTAAGCGTTATCTTTCTTTGCTTAAAATAACCGTCCATTCCTAAGTGATGTATAGCGAATGAACGGTTATTTTCTTGCCAATAATAGGATTGACTTCTTCCATTATATATAGACTGCTCGCCTATACAGGATTATTACTTCTCTTCGTGCCGATACAGCTCCGGACGACGGTCGGTAAATACCGGGATTCTGCCACGTACTTCTTCCGATAGATCCAGATCGATCGTTGCTGTCAGAATACCTTCTTCTTCATTACTCTCGGCTACAATCTCTCCCCACGGATCAATAACCATCGAATGACCAAAGAAATGGCTTTTCTCGTCTTGTCCTACCCGGTTGCAGGCAATCACATACATCTGATTCTCGATCGCACGGGCTGTGAGCAGCGTACGCCAGTGATTCATGCGGGGATGCGGCCACTCTGCCGGTACGAACCAGACTTTGGCGCCAGCGAGTGCCAGTGCACGGGCAAGCTCGGGAAAACGGATATCATAACAGATCGAGGCGGCTGCCGTAATATCACCGAGTGGAAATAATGCCGTTTCTTCACCGGGTTGCATGAACTTTTCTTCATTCATTAATTTAAATAAATGGATCTTGTCATAGCGGGCTGTACGTTCCCCGTCCGGTCCAAACACATACAGCGTATTATAAAATCCCGACTGCCGCTGTTCCGAGATCGAGCCTCCAACCAGCGTAATTCGATAATGCCGGGCAGTCTCGCTCATCCAGAATGTATATGGTCCATTCTCCGGTTCTGCCAATCCATCCAGCCGATCCAGTGCATAACCTGTATTCCACATCTCTGGCAGTACAATGACGTCTGGTCTTGGATGAGCTTCCATCGCTTTAGTAATCCATTCTTCGGCACGCTGCAGATTCACTTCAGGGTTACCCAGTTCAATATCCATCTGGATCAGACTAATATGTAGTGCACGCATGGTCATTCATCTTCTCTCCTTACTATTCAATTCCGGGGCATACTGCGATGCCATCCAGCTTGCCTCCATCATATCCTTAGTATTCCGGTAAAATCAATGCCCCGCCTATTGTTTGCATAAAATACATCTATACTCATCGGATAAATCGTGATAGATTAGGAAGACTATGTAGATTTTACCCAAAATGAACCTACCGGAGTGATGAATACGATGCAAAATAACAACAACGGAACAGGCTCTGCTTTTGCTATCCAGCCTGCCGGTGTCATGAATCAGCTGCCCGAGCAGTTTTTTGCCAAACTCGTTCAGGATGTCAATCGGCAGGTCGCTGCCGGACATGATGTAATCAATCTTGGACAGGGTAATCCCGACCAACCTACTCCGCCACATATCGTCGAGGAATTACGCGAAGCGGCAGGTAATCCGCAGTATCACAAATATTCTCCATTTTCCGGCTATGCTTTTCTCAAAGAAGCAGCTGCCCAGCGCTATAAGGAAGATTACAATGTAGATCTGGATCCGGAGACAGAAGTAGCCATATTGTTTGGAGGCAAAACCGGACTGATTGAGATCAGCCAGATTATGCTGGAATCCGGTGATATCTGCCTCGTCCCTGATCCAGGTTATCCGGACTACTGGTCTGGTGTAGCGCTATCCGGTGCGGAGATGGCTTTTATGCCGCTGACCGAGGATCATGCCTATCTGCCGGACTACAGTGCAATACCTCCCGAGGTTCTGGAACGTGCCAAGCTGATGTTTCTCAATTATCCGAATAATCCTACCTCCGCAACGGCTCCGTACTCTTTTTATGAAGAAACTGTACAATTTGCCAAGGAAAATCAGATTGTGGTCGCCAGCGATTTTGCCTATGGTGCTATTGGATTTGACGGTGAACAGCCGGTTAGCTTCCTTCAGGTACCCGGTGCCAAGGAAGTGGGCGTCGAATTCTATACGCTTTCCAAAACCTATAATATGGCCGGCTGGCGTGTCGCTTTTGCTCTGGGTAACAAGGAAATTATCCGCCTGATCAATCTGATGCAGGATCATGTCTACGTCAGTCTGTTTGGCGGTATCCAGGCGGCAGCTGCCCGTGCGCTCACAGATGATCAGCAGTGTGTCAAAGATCTGGTAGCCATGTATGAGTCCCGGCGTAATGCATTTTTTGAAGAATTGGAGCAGATCGGCTGGAAAGCGGAAGCTCCCAAAGGCTCCTTCTTCTGCTGGCTTCCCGTACCGGACGGCATGGGTTCCAGAGAATTTGCTACCCTGCTGCTGGAAAAGGCACATGTGGCTGTTGCACCGGGAATCGGTTTTGGTACGAACGGAGAAGGCTATGTACGTATTGGACTGCTCACTTCAGAAGAACGCTTGCGTGAAGCCGTTCGCCGAATCGGTAAACTGAACCTGTTCTAAGACCGGAAATGGATCTGATTCTCTGAATAGATCTTACTATACAGAACAGTCCACAGATTCTTTTGCAACGTGATACTTTAATTAAAAGTACCTCTCTATTGCAGATGACTATTGTATTTTTTGTCAGTAATGTATTTTTTACTGGAAGCAGGCAATGCGGTGCTTGGCAAAAGTAACGTAACGTGCTATTCTAATGTGCAATACCAGCAATGATAACATTGTGAATGCCGGACAGAACTACTTTTACAGAAGTTATGCTTCTATATAGGCAGCAGCTGTCCTGACAATAGGATGAATAATTGCAATGACGGGAATAGTAAGCAACCCCGCGGCGTGTATAGAGAGTGAATCCCACCGGCTGAAAGGATTCATCGCCAGCCCTTGCCGAACCTGCCCCCGAGCTTTTAGCGCCCAAACGCTGAACGGTTTCCCACCGTTATAAGGGAATGGAGCCGGACAGAAGCATTTTCTGTCAACAAAGGTGGTACCGCGGAAGTACAGACTTTCGTCCTTTTGTATCAATCGATACAGGGGATGAAGGTCTTTTTTTGTATGAATCAAAGGAGTGAATGATTAATGGTACAACAGCGTATTGTCGTCAAAATCGGCAGCAGCTCGCTGACGGGTCCCCAGGGTGGACTGAATCATGAAGCCGTCCAATTTTTTGCAGCGGAAATTGCTGCTCTGCAGCAGGCTGGATATTCAGTCTTGCTGGTAACGTCAGGAGCGGTAGCAGCAGGCTTCCGGGAAATCGGATACAGTAGTCGTCCAAGGCTGCTGCATGAAAAACAGGCTGCCGCCTCGGTCGGTCAGGCACTGCTGATGCGTGATTATCAAGAGGCTTTTGGCAAACACGGGATTGTCAGTGCTCAGATCCTGCTGACACGGAGTGACTTCAACCACCGCAAGCGGGCAGCCAATGCCAGTATGACGATCGAGGAGCTACTCAAGCAGGGAGTAATTCCTATTATTAACGAGAATGATACCGTGTCTGTAGACGAGCTCAAATTTGGTGATAATGATACTTTATCTGCACTTGTTGCCAACCTGGCCAAAGCAGCCAATCTGCTGATTCTGACTGATATGGATGGCCTGTATACAGCCGATCCACGCAAAGATCCATCTGCGGTACGTTACGAACAGATTGATGAGATTACCGATGAAATCTATGCGATGGCTGGTGGAGCCGGTTCGGCAGTAGGTACAGGCGGTATGCGCTCCAAGGTTGATGCTGCCAAGATTGCAACCCGTGGTGGTGTACCGGTATTCGTCGGTCAGGTACGCGAGGTTGGCGATCTGATGAACGCTGCCAATGAAACCGGTAAAGGAACCTATTTTACAACGCATACCTCTTCCCTGCCGATGAAAAAACAGTGGCTTGGCTTCCTCTCTATCCCGCTCGGTACCTTAATCGTCGATCAGGGCGCAGAAAAGGCAATGCTGCATCAGGGACGCAGTCTGCTGCCTGTCGGTATTCGTCAGGTCGAAGGACAATTTCATATCGGCGATGTAGTCGAAGTGCAGAATCTGCAAAAAGAAGTACTCGGACGCGGCATTGTTAATTATGATCATGACCAGCTGCAGCAGATCGCCGGTCTGCCCAGCACCGAGATTGCTGCCAAACTGGGAATGGAAGATATTCAGCATCTGGAAGCCATTCACCGGGATGAATGGATTACACTATAGGTACAAATTACAAATGGCATAATCAACATATACTGCCCCAATACCAGAAATTTCACAATTTGATATTAATCATAAAATGAATTAAAACCCATATCCAGGAGGGATTCCCATGAGTGAAGTAGTTACCAAAGCTACACTGGCCCATCAGGCGGCCGGCGCGCTGGCCAATCTGAGCACAACTGCCAAAAATGAAGCACTGATGCTTATGGCTGAAGCGCTTGTCCATCAAGCAGATTCTATTATTACGGCGAATGATGAAGATATTGAACGAGGACGCCGGGAAGGTACGTCCGAGTCCATGCTGGACCGTCTGCGTCTGGACTATACGCGTATTGAGGCGATTGCCTCTGCACTCCGTCAGATTGCCGATCTGGACGATCCTGTTGGTACCCTGCTGGATACGATCGAGCGTCCGAACGGCTTGATTATCGAGAAAATTCGTGTTCCGCTCGGCGTGATCGGTATTATCTATGAAGCCCGTCCCAATGTGACTGTGGATGCAGCCGGATTATCGCTAAAAACAGGTAATGCTGTGGTGCTGCGTGGTGGTTCGGCAGCATTGTCTTCCAACCGCAGGATTGTTGAAGTACTGCATGAAGCACTGGAACGTTCTGCCATGCCAAAAGAAGCACTGCAGTTAATCGAGGATGCAGACCGCGCTTCGGTCAATGAACTGATGAAGTTAAATGGTCTGATCGATGTTATTATCCCGCGGGGCGGCAGCTCCCTGATTCAGAATGTCGTGCAGAATTCAACTGTACCTGTGATTGAGACAGGTGCCGGAATCTGTCATACCTTCATCGATGCTTCTGCAGATGCCGATATGGCCCGTGATATTGTACTCAATGCCAAAGTACAGCGTCCTTCAGTCTGCAACTCGATGGAGACATTGCTCGTTCATACTGGTTATGATCAGGAAGCCTTTTTACAGCTGGCGGATGCACTGCGTCAGCATCAGGTAGAGATTCGCGGCTGCGCGCATACCCGAGAGTTGCTGCCTTGGGCAGAGAGCGCTACAGAGCAGGATTATGCTACCGAGTATAATGACTATATTTTGAATATTAAATTCGTAAATAATCTGGATGAAGCACTTCAGCATATTGCAACTTACGGCACCAAGCATTCCGAATGCATTGTTACACATGATGAAGAAAATGCAGCCCGCTTTATGCAGGAAGTCGATGCAGCAGCTGTATATCATAATGCCTCTACCCGTTTTACCGATGGATTCGAATTTGGATTCGGGGCAGAGATTGGCATCAGTACACAAAAGCTGCATGCACGCGGTCCAATGGGACTGCCTGCCCTCACTTCCACCAAATATCGCATCTACGGCAACGGCCAGATTCGTCAGTAAGCAGTCTATCTGCTGCTCCTGCATCCAAGCAGTGAGTAGCTTCTTAATAAGAAGTCGTAAACGATGAATCCTGCTATTCATGAGAAATTATTTCCAACTGAAAATATTATTTTATTCTCAAGCTTCGTTTTATAGTACAGATCATTAGGCTCGATCCACTATTTCGGTCAACCTATTAACTATGTAATAACAGTCGTTCAAATCTGTCATTTCAAAATTACGATATACTTGCTTACTCTAATGCAAGCCAACCTTCCATGAAGGTTTTAACAGAAAGGATGAATGTATGATGAGTCACTCTACACAGCAACACACACTTATTGAGGAACCAATATGTTTTTATGGAGCAGGTTCGATGGCGGAAGCCATTTTGCGGGGATTGGTCCATCGCTCGGTTGTTGTACCGGGACAGGTGACCATGCTGAATCGCGGCAACCAGGAACGCCTCAATTATCTGATTCAGCGCTATGGAGTATCCGTTATCGCTCATGAATCGGAACGCGAAAATGTACTTCGCACTTCCAAAGTCATCGTTCTGGCAATGAAACCGGCAGATGCTGCCCAGGCATTACGCCACCTGGGCCCTCTGCTCAGTCCCGATCAGCTGCTCGTATCCGTTATCGCAGGTCTATCTGTAGAAAGTATTCAACATCTGCTCGGACAGCGTCAGCCTGTTGCCCGTACCATGCCGAATACATCCAGTACGATCGGTCTGGGAGCGACCGGGATTGTCTTCTCGGATGAAGTGTCTGCCGATCAGAGACGACTGGTACGCTACCTGTTCGAAGCCGTAGGTACAGTGACCGAAATTGAGGAAAATCAGATGGAAACGCTGACCGGGATTTCCGGAAGTGGTCCCGCTTATATATACTATATGATGGAAGCAATGATCGAAGCAGGTATTCAAGGCGGACTGTCGATGGAGCAAGCACGCGAGTTGACGATACAGACAGCTATCGGTGCCGCTCATATGGTACAGCAAACCGGTGAAGATCCTGCTGATCTGCGCGCCAAAGTGACATCTCCCAATGGAGCTACTGCAGCCGCTGTGAAGGTATTTGAAGAAGAACATATGAAAGATACCATTATCCGTGCGATTGAACGCTGTACAGAGCGCTCCCGCGAGATGGGAGCCGTATTAAAGGAGGAAAATTCATGAGTTACTGTATCGCTTCTTACCGCATTCATGATGACAAAGCGGATTTCCACAAAAAAGCCCAGTCAATTGCAGTCGGAATGACTGTAGGGAGCTGGACCGAACTTCCTGCTGCCAAGCAGGAGTCTATGAAAAAACACCTTGGTGAAGTTATTTCGGTAGAAGTTCATGAGCCTGAAGGCGGCGAGCGTTATGCCGATGTACGTATTGCTTATCCGGATGCCAATTTCAGCAGTGACATTCCTGCCCTGCTGGTAACCGTTTTTGGCAAAATCTCTATGGATGGACGCATTAAATTAACTCATCTGGAATTCTCCGAATCCTTCCTGAGCCATTTCAAAGGGCCCAAATTCGGTATTCACGGTGTTCGGCAGCTGCTGGGTGTACCGGAACGTCCACTGCTGATGAGTATTTTCAAATCGGTCATCGGTCATGACCTCGATGAACTGACCCGCCAATTCAGTGCACAGGCACTCGGAGGCGTTGATCTGATCAAAGATGACGAAATTCTGTTCGAGAACGAACTGACACCGATTGAGAAACGTGTAGCAGCCTGCCGCCAAGCTGCAGAAGCTGCCCAGGCAGAAACAGGCAAAAAAGTGCTGTATGCTGCCAATCTGACCGGCCATACTTTCCAATTAAAAGAACAGGCCAAAAAAGCAATGGATGCCGGTGCCAGCGCTCTGCTGCTCAATGTACTGTCCTATGGCTATGATGTATTATCCGAACTGAGTGCCGATCCGGACATTTCGATTCCGATTATGGCGCATCCTGCTCTGGCAGGCGCATATTATCCTTCACCCTATTACGGCATTTCCGCCTCTGTACTGCTGGGTCAGCTCATGCGTCTGGCAGGCGCAGATCTGGTACTGTTCCCTTCTCCATACGGTTCGGTCACCATGCCGCGTGAAGAAAATATGGCGATCCGCGAACAACTGATCACTGGCAGCCTGCCGTATAAGCAGAGCTTCCCGGTTCCATCTGCAGGCATTCATCCAGGGCTCGTACCTTTGATTCTCAAGGATTTTGGTACAGATGTTATTATCAATGCAGGCGGTGGCATCCACGGACACCCAGGCGGCGCCAGCGCAGGCGGAAGAGCTTTCCAGCAGGCGATTGATGCTGCACTGTCCGGTGTCTCATTGGCAGATTACGCTGTTCAGGGACATCAGGAACTTGCCCAGGCGATTGAGATCTGGGGTGGAGAACGATGACATCCAAACAACCGGTTATTTTTTGCGATTTCGACGGTACAATTACCAACACCGATAATATTGTTGCCATTATGAAGCATTTCTCTCCTCCAGGTTATGAAGAGATCATGCATGAGGTTGTCGCTCAGAAACGCTCCATACGCGATGGAGTAACTGCAATGTTCGCTCTGATGCCTTCATCGAGCAAAGCGGAGATTATCGAGTTTGTTATGACACATGCCGGTATCCGTGAAGGGTATCGAGAATTTCTGAATCTGGTTCGAGAGCATCAGATTCCTTATTATGTTACTAGCGGAGGGATTGATTTCTTCCTCAAGCCGCTGCTGGAACCATTCGGCATTCCGGAAGACCATATCTTCTGCAATAGCGCGGATTTCTCCGGCGAATATATCGAAATATTGTGGCCGCATCCGTGTGATGAACATTGCGAGAATGATTGCGGCATGTGCAAAACGACGGTTATGCGCGAGTTTCCTCCAGAACAGTATGAACGCATCCTCATTGGCGATAGCCTGACTGACTTTGAAGGTGCTCGTATAGCTGATCTGGTCTACTCCCGCTCCGTATTAACAGAGAAGTGCAAGGAGCTGGGTGTCTCGCACGTTCCTTTCCATACTTTCCATGATATTATTAATGATTTTCGTCAACGAATAGGAGCGATTCATTCATGAGCTTTGTTAATATACCTCTTGAGCAAAAACAGGCTGTCTGGCAGGAGCTGAGCGGCATTAAGGAGCAGTTTGCAGCACGTCACTGGTTTCCGGGTACAAGCGGCAATCTGTCCCTGCGTATAGGTGACTATGCTTCGGATAATTTCCATTTTGCTATTACAGCCAGCGGCAAAGATAAATCGGTTAGCACGCCTTCCGACTTTTTGTTTGTGGATCAGGCGGGTCGTCCATGCGAGACTACCGATCTAAAACCAAGCGCAGAGACCCTGATTCATTGCGAAATTTATCGTGAGACGGGCTGTGGGGCTGTATTCCATGTGCATACTGTGTTCAACAATCTGGTAAGTGAATACTTTGGCGAGGGCGGCGCTGTGCCTATTCAGGGATTGGAATTGATCAAGGCTTTTAATATCTGGGAAGAAAATGCAGCCATTACGATTCCGGTACTGCCCAACTATGCGGAGATTCCCCGCATTGCCGAACTGGTGTCGGGCGTATTGAACCCTGCTATTCCAGGTATTCTGCTGCGTGGTCATGGCATTTACGCCTGGGGTAAAAATGCATTCGAAGCCAAACGGCATTTAGAAGCTTTTGAATTTATTTTTGAATATATTTATCGTGATCTACTGCTTCGCAAATCATAAACAGTCCTTTTTCTATATAAAACCGAACGAAATAAATCATATTCTTTTATTTCGTTCGGTTTTCAAACAATGAAAGCGTACAAAAAAGCTGACATTCACTGGAATGTCAGCTTTTATTGTATAAAAAACTATTTTTATTATTGCCCTTTGCAACAAATACCCGTATACTGAATTAAATTATAAAAACAGACATACAGTATCAAGTTGATTCTGCATATCTGAGATTGCATGTTACATAAAATAAGTTTGAGAGCAGGAACCCATTTGTGGCAGCAAATGAGCTCCATTTATGCTCTATTCATCCCTCTGCTCTTGGCCGATCAGTGGATAATTCTTATTTTTGTGGAACAGTCAGTTGGTAACCAGCAGGCAGCAGGTTGTTGGCAGCAACCAGTTGGTCTACAGTGATACCGTATTGAGCAGCGATTTCAGTCAGGCTGGCACCTTGTGGAACTACAACAACGATATCTTGTTTAGCATCTGTTTTAGTTGGAGCAGTTGTCTCAGTTGGGGCAGCTGCTTCTTCTTTTGTAGTTGTATCTTCTTTAGTACCAAACAGTGCGTTGAATTGTGCTTCTTGTGCAGCCAGGAAAGCCGCGTTGTCAGAGATTGCTTCTGCTCTGTCTTTGATTTTATCATGATTGGATTTGTTTTCAGCTGCGAAAGCGTGAGTTCCTCCAACTGCAACAGTTCCCAGACCTGCTGCTACTACTGTGGACAATAATACTTTTTGAATTTTTGCGTTCATGGTTTTAACTCTCCTCGAATTATGTTTTTTTACATCGTTATTTAAGTAAAATCCTGTTACCGATTCTACTGCTTATTTTGCTTCGTACTCTGGTATGATGAAATGCGCTGATGAATAAATATAAACTCCTACACACATTTTTCAAACAACCGGTACTTGTTTATTAAGGGCAAAAGTTACTTTACTCCTATTTCAAATAAATTGCAAGCCTAATGAAATCAACATGGATATGATTTTGTAAAATTAAATTCAATTATGACTATATACTAACCTAATTATTGTAACGCTTACATTTTACATAAATTTTACAATTCTATTTTTTGGATGCATATTGTTTCATTTTCTGTTTACAATTCTCTTCACGTCACTTGTTGTTCACATTTTGTACGATATTTACGAATATGTTAGCTATTTTGACAATTTTTCTGCTTCTTTTATTATCATTTGCTTACTAATTGAATCAACAATTTTATACTTATTCTTATAGATCTTTACTTTATACTTATATAGATATCCTAAATAACTTGCTATATACGGGTTTGTTATTGAAAATCGATGTTATTTTTCAGTGGAATTCTGAATTTTCATGAATATAAATAATTTTCATCTCTATTTATTATGTTAGATAAAATAACATTATCATTTTTTTATTTGAGTATTCACCTGTATATATTCCGTTAATGTATATTGATGTAATAATTATCCATTATTTCTCATCTTACTACATAAACATAAATACTCTTATATTTGAATATTTATTCATTTTGATAAAAATGTATAAGTAGAACTATAAAAGTTAATTAATGTAAATAAATACGAGAAAATAAATATAGAAAAAAATTTTTTTCACTCTCTTTTTTTAGGGATTTCAATGCGTTTTTTTGCTTTTATCTCTTGTTTGATTCCTGCCTATCTCTTCTATTTTTTTTGTTCACTTACTGCTTATTTGTATATCGTGCATATTTCAATTTGTTCTTTTATCCTCTCATTATCACTACAGCAATCTCCCTCATTATTTATTTGAATCTTGTCTATTTGATCCTTCTACTGACTTTATAAATAATATTTGGTGATGGGCATTTAAACCCTTATCATGTGATCCCAGACTGTTCTCTATATATCAAAAAAGCTGCTTTCAGTAATTTTCCCTGAAAGCAGCTTTTTGATATTTATATACAACCTGTTCTTACAGTGCACATATCGATATCCTGTTCTTACAGTGCATCTGCATATTATACTTTTTAACGCTGCCGGAACTTCTGAGTGTATGCTCTGGCGTCTTCAGCCGTACGTACACGGTTTCTGTTCCATTCCAGCAAAATACGGTCAATATACCGGAAATGCAGCTTGCCGGCAAACACAGACTCTTTGAGGGCCATTAGAATCAATTCTTCCGGATAGCGGTCTTGATCCAGCCACCCGGAGATTGTCTCACATTCCATCGGCGATAACGGACGAGCAAATTCCTTTTCGAAAATAATAAAAAGATTACGCTCCCGTTCTTCTTCTTTGGTTGCCTGGTTCACGGCATCCGCAGGTGGCTGACTGATCGCCGTAATGCGTTCCTGCTGCTCGGAAGCCAGAATTGTACCCAGCTTCTCGTACAGGCCGCTCAGATCATACCGCTCATAGCGAATGCCTGTCATTGGGTCCTGTTCATCTTCTATCACGATAAACCCGGCTTTCATGAGCTTCTGGATACGGGCAGCGATTATGCCGGGTGCTGCACCTGTTCTCCATTCCAGCTCTTCCAGCGTCGGGAATTCATTATGCTCGACCTGACGGAAAGACAGCAGCTGCAGCAGCAGCATCGCTTCGGCATCATCCAGATCCAATGCCTGATAATACTTTAGCAGCGCATAAGGAATATTGGCTGTCTGCATGCCCATTGTATACGCAGCGCCTTTTGCCCATGCTTTCCATTGTTCTCCGCCCATTTTTTTAACCATCCTTTCAATACGTCCACCCTGAGTCATGTGTCCGTACAGAAATTATGGATACAGACGATACAGCATACGAGGGAAAGCAATGGTCTCACGTACATGATCCAGACCACAGATCCATGCTACTGTACGTTCCAGACCTAGTCCGAATCCAGAGTGAGGCACGGTTCCGTACGTACGCAGGTCCATATACCACTGATAGGCTTCACCCAGATTATGCTCCTGGAAGCGCTGCTCCATCAGTTCCGGATCGTCAATACGCTGTGATCCACCAATAATCTCCCCGTAACCTTCCGGAGCGATCATATCCGCACACAGAACAACTTCCGGACGCTGCGGATCAGGCTTCATATAGAATGCCTTGATGTCTTTTGGATAATGAGTAATAAATACCGGTTTGTCATAAGCTTCAGCAATCGCAGTCTCGTGCGGTGCACCAAAGTCGTCACCCCAAGGGATATCAAAGCCTTTGCCTTTGAGGAACTCAATCGCTTCATCATAAGTGATGCGCGGGAATGGGCCTACGATATGTTCCAGCTTGGTTACATCGCGTTCCAGCGTTTCCAGCTCGGCGCGGCAGTTTTTCAGTACGGATTGGACCACATGGGATACAAACTGCTCCTGTACTTCCAGACTTTCCTCGTGCGTAGTAAATGCCATTTCCGGCTCGATCATCCAGAACTCGATCAGGTGACGACGGGTTTTGGATTTTTCGGCGCGGAATGTCGGACCGAACGAGTACACTTTACCCAGCGCCATAGCAGCAGCTTCCATATACAGCTGACCGCTTTGTGTGAGGTAAGCATCTTCATCGAAATATTTGATATGGAACAGCTCGGTTGTATCTTCGGCCGCGGAAGGCGTCAGAATTGGAGGATCTACTTTGGTAAATCCGTTAGTATTGAAAAATTCCTGAACAGCACGAATAATCTCGGCGCGAATCACCATTACTGCACGCTGGCGATTCGAACGCAGCCACAGATGGCGATGATCCATCAGGAAATCAACACCGTGCTCTTTTGGCGTGATCGGATATTCGGATGTAATATGAATCACTTCGATATCCGTCACGGTCATTTCATAACCGGATTTACTGCGCGGTTCTTCGCGAATAACACCCGTTACGTACAGGGAGCTTTCCTGGGTCATGCTTTTTGCATCATTCCAGACACTTTCCGGAACTTCGCTTTTTACGACAACGCCCTGGATGTAGCCTGTACCGTCACGCAGCTGCAAAAACTGAATTTTACCGCTGGAACGTTTATTGTTAATCCATGCTCCAATCGTTACGGTTTCGCCAATATGCTCATTGACTCTTTTAATAACGGTTTTAGTGGACATTCTTTCATTCTCCCCTTGTCTATACCATGCTGTTGTTTTTACTTGTTGATGAGTTGGTAGGTATCGCGTGCAATCACCAGCTCTTCATTGGTAGGTACAACCAGCACTTCTACTTTGGAATTTGGTGTGGAAATGCGGCGCGGATCGCCGGAACGTACTTTGTTCAGTTCCTCGTCGATCTCTACACCCAGATAGCTCAGGTTCTCACAAACAGCTTTACGTACAATTGCAGAGTTTTCGCCTACACCGGCTGTAAATACGAGTACATCCACGCCATTCATCGCTGCCGCATAGGAACCGATGTATTTACGCAGACGGTATTCGTACATTTCAAATGCCAGTGTGGAATGAGGATCGCCTTTTTCCAGACCATCGGTAATCTCGCGCATGTCACTGCTGATTCCGGAAATCGCCTGCAGACCACTATGCTTGTTCAGCATCAGATTTACTTCGCTGACCGTCAGCTCTTCCTTGTTCATTACATAAGGTACGATTGCCGGATCAAGGTCACCACTGCGTGTACCCATCATCAGACCTTCCAGTGGAGTCATACCCATGGAAGTATCTACAGAGACACCGCCCTGTACAGCTGTCAGACTGCCACCGTTACCGATATGGGCAGTGATAATTTTAAGATCTTCCAGCGGCTTGCCCAGGAATTCGGCTGCTGCATGACTGACATAATAGTGGGACGTGCCGTGGAATCCATAACGACGTACTTTGTATTTGTTGTAAAGTACCCGTGGAATTGCATACAAATATGCTTTTTCAGGCATTGTCTGGTGGAACGCTGTATCAAATACAACAACCTGCGGTACGCCAGGCATATTGATTTCGGAAGCTTCAATACCCATGATTGCAGCCGGGTTGTGCAGCGGCGCCAGATCGATCAGTGCGCGAATATCTTTTTTAGCCTGCTGGTCAACAACAGCAGACTCTTTGAAAAATTCGCCGCCGTGTACAACGCGGTGGCCAACAGCATTGATTTCACTTACGCTTTCCAGTACGCCATGCGTTTTGTCAGTCAGCTTGTCGATAACTTTGCGGATTGCTGTGTTATGCTCCAGAATTTCGCTAACTTCGGTTACTTCTTCTTTGCCTGTTGGCTTGTGCGTCAGAATGGAAGAGTCCATCCCGATCCGCTCTACCAGACCTTTGGCCAGAACGGATTCATCGGTCATATCATACAGTTGGTATTTGAGTGAAGAACTACCTGAGTTGATTACGAGTACTTTCATATCCGGTCACCATCCTTGTCATACTTGAAGAATCCTTCGCCTGTTTTCACGCCTAGACTGCCTGCACGCACCATTTTTTTCAAAATGATCGCCGGGCGGTACTTCAGCTCGCCATACTCACGGAACATACGCTCCAGTGCAGCATTGACGGAATCCAGACCAAAGCGGTCTGCCATTTCCAGTGGTCCGTATTGGAACTGGTAGCCGACACGCATAGCATCATCGATATCTTCAGCCGAAGCTACGCCTTCTTCAAGTACATGCAGTGCTTCGTTGATCAGCAGACAGATGATACGGCTTGTTACGAAACCAGGAGATTCGTAGACCATGATTCCTCTTTTTTCCACTGTCTCTTCCACAAAGTTTTTGGTTTGATCAAACGTTTTGTCGGAAGTACGCAGACCACGGATGATTTCTACCAGATCAATTTTGGATACCGGATAGATAAAGTGAAGTCCGATTACACGCTCCGGATATTTGGTGGAGCTTGCCAGCTCGGTCAAGCTGAGTGTAGACGTGTTGCTCGCCAGAATAACGCTGCTGGAGCAAACTTGATCCAACTGTGCGAACACTTCTTTTTTCGCTTCCGGATCTTCGCTGATTGTCTCGATAACCAGATCACAGGAACCGAGCTCTGCGAAATGAGTCACTTTCTGGATTTTGCCGAGAATCAGTTTCTTCTCCGCCTGGGTCAGTGCCCATTTTTCCATTTGCTTGTCCAGACTGGTCTCAATCATATTCCATGCATTGTCCAGCTTTTCTGGAGTTTTCTCAACCAACAGCACCTCGATACCTTTTTTGGCCAGCATTTCTGCAATGCCCTGACCCATTGTACCGCCGCCGATTACGCCGACTTTTTTAAAATTCATGCTTTCTATTCCACCCTTCCAATATTCAGTATGGTATAAGCTAATCATTCTAGCCGGACACCATCTGGCCCTTCACACTTTCATATTCTTCTCAAGCTCTATTTAAAGCAAAACAGAACGAGACAAACGATTGTTTTCGTCTATTTCAATTATGCCAAGCATAAGAAATGTAATGATGAAAAATGCCGGGCTTCTATATAATCTCCAACAACTAATAATACCGTAGCACAGGCAAAAAGTAAAAAAAAAGTACCAGCTTAGTGAATTAAGCTGGTACATTTGAACTTTTCTTGAACTGTTCACGGAATTGCTCGCCCGAGAGGATTTCTTCTTGTAATAAAATGTTAAGGGAGCTGTCAAAAATGTGACGACGTTCTTCGAGCAGCTTGCGGGTACGTTCACCCAAATCTTCCAAAATTGCATTACTTTCTTTCATCAGAAGTTCTTTGGGAACCATATTAATTGTTACGATACCAAGCTTAGTCAGACCGGCTTCAACCATATTTTGTACGATATTTAGTGCCTGGTCAAAGTCACCTCTGGAACCTGTGCTGCGACCTTCATAGTACATTTCTTCGGCAGCTGCGCCAGCCAGTGCAATCATAATTTGCTCTTCCAGGAATGGCTTGGTATACAGGTATTGCTCCTGCTGTGGATTATGACGAACATAACCGAGTGCCTGACCACGTGGACTAAGAGCAACTTGACCTACACTATTGGGACGAACAACTTCTGCCATAATCGCATGACCGAGCTCGTGAATTGCAACGCGCTGCTTTTCTTCTGCGCTGGATTCGCGATCCGTCTTCTCGCCCATCATAACTTTATCAATCGCCATCGACATATGACGCTGGCTGATCACTTCTTCATCCTGACGCATCGCATAGATAGCTGCCTCGTTCATTACGCTCTCCAATTGTGCACCGGAGAATCCATATGCTTCTTCTGCCAGTTTATCCAGATTGGTTTCTGCAGCCATCGGTTTGTTCGCAGCATGCAGTTCCAGAATATGCTTACGACCTTTTTTGTCCGGTAGATCTACCTGGATATGACGGTCAAAACGACCCGGACGCAGCAGAGCGCTGTCCAGCATTTCCTTACGGTTTGTTGCGGCAATAATCAGAATGCGTGGTGCTTCATTGCTATAAATACCATCCATCTCGGTAAGCAATTGGTTCAGCGTCTGATCGTACTCGCGCTGTTGTCCACCTTCACGCTTACCACCGATTACATCAATTTCATCAATAAAGATAATAGCGCTTTGTTTGTTTTCTTTGGCAGCACGGGTACGTGCATCCTTGAACAGGTCACGGATACGACCGGCACCGACACCCACATACATTTCTACAAACTCACTACCGGATGCACTGACAAATACTGAATTGGTATAATGTGCAGCTGCTTTGGCCATGAGTGTTTTACCAGTTCCCGGAGGGCCTGTCAGCAAAATGCCTTTGAGCGGACGAATACCAAATTTATTAATTTCATCATGACGTACGAGGAAATCCAGTGCTTCACGCAGTTCGCGCTTGGCATTGTCCTGACCGCCAATTTGTTCAAAGGTCAGTTTGGTAGGACCGGCTTTTTTGCGATTGCGTTCCTGGCTCGCACCGACTGCGAGTCCACCGCGCATTTGCATAAAGAACAGGATGCCGCCGACCATAGCCATTAACAACAGCAGTGGTAGTATATTATATCCAATATATAATAAGAAAATGAGCATAACAGGTACAAATCCGATAACGATTTCTTTGGTCCATTTAGGCATTAGGCATTCCCTCCTGTAACTTGAGCAGTGCGCGGCAGAATCAGAAACTTGCTTGCTTTACCATTGCTTAGGGATACATAGACATTGCGATCATCCATCTCTGCTTTGGCCTGAACACCATTGTTTAGTTTGGCAACTTCTTCAAGCGTTTTGGGGATTTCGGTATATTCACGATTGGCCATTGCCTGGGATACAGGGAACATTGCATTTTCCCAGATCTTGTTGAGCTTGGCATCGGAATGGTCAACAACTTCTAATTTGAGAGTACGTGTACCCAGAATATCGGTGCTTTGTTTATGAATTTGTTGAACAATAGCTCCCAAATCTGCTTCCGGTTTCAAATCGAGTTTCAAAGCAACCTCTTTCTGGTTAATAGTAACCTGAGCAGAGTTGACACCCGGATAAGACTGGACAATTTTCATAAGTGGATTGTGAAGGGTAAGTTGACGATACGTAAACCAGCCCCCAAACAGTACGGCAATTGAAACAACCACGGTAATCATAACAGGCAGCGCCCGAAGTTTCATACATGTCCTCCTCTGTGTATATACATGATGCAGTTATTTTTCGTATAACTTTATTTCGGCAGACATTAGCCTTTCGGTAACCCAAAAACGACAGGTTTTTTTTTGTTTTTCTAAAATAATTTACACAAATTGTAGATAATTGTAGTATATCATACCCATTTGCTCCATTTTAAGGCAACTCTATGAACTTTATTTTACATAAAATAATAATACAAAATCCGAAAATGATACGTTTGCTTGATGCAGACGAACTCTTTCGGATTTTTTAATTTGTCGAATATGTTATATCAAGCAATCCATATTTTGGAGCAAATTCGTATAATTCATTATTATCTACGGGCAGTATTTATCTGAAAACGCCTATCTGCCTCTATATCACCAGCAAATATATAGTACTATCCCAAAAAAGCTTATTACTATACTAACGCTTTTGGATAGTCTGCTGCAAGTTTGGCAAATCCGGATAAGGCTTGTTTTTGGCTATTGGTCTATGCTATATTGTGTAAAACATTTACATATTCAACCTTTTGTATGGATTTCTTACGTATAATGTTCTTGTTATATATTATACTTGAATCTTAATAATAGCCAAATGTGCTGATTAGAAGTAGTAGGATTGATAAACCTTACAGAGAGCCGCTGGTTGGTGCAAAGCGGTAGCGCATATCATTCCGAACTGATCTATGAACAGCTGCCTGATATGTAGGGTATGCCGGACTTCCACCGTTACAGGGATAGATGGTGATTGCCATCGAAAAAGATGATACCCTGTACTATCGGGTTATCAATTAGAGTGGTACCGCGGGTTCAGCCCCGTCTCTATAACAGAGACGGGGCTTTTTGCTGTTCTGATTCCGGGTCAGGGCAGCCCCGCTTTATATATATGGTTTAGGGATATGGTTGAAAGTTGTATCGGTTATGTATGGAGAATCACCACTATTACTCAGGAGGAATGGATATGAACCGTAATATTATTGTACTGGATACAACACTGCGTGATGGCGAACAGGTACCTGGGGCACGAATGAATCTGGAGCAAAAAATCGAATTTGCCCATCAACTCAAAAGGCTGCAAGTGGATATGATTGAAGCCGGCTTTCCCGCTTCTTCCCGTGGGGATTTTGAGGCTGTACAGCGAATTGCAGCTATTACCGGTCAATCCATGGCAGTAACCGCACTGGCACGAGCGGTATCTTCGGATATTGACGCTGTTTATCAAAGCATCAAAGCTGCAGAGCATCCATTTATTCATATTGTGCTGGGTACTTCCAATGTACACGTAACGAGCAAATTTCAACGTTCTCATGAAGCTGTCCGTCAAATGGGGGTTGATGCTGTCAAATATGCACGTACGCTGCTGCCTGAAGTCCAGTATTCGACCGAAGATGCTTCAAGATCCGACTTTGAATATTTATGGCAAACGATTGAGGCCGTGGTACGGGCAGGTGCGACTATTATCAATATTCCTGATACGGTTGGTTATGCGGAACCGGATGAATTTGGACATCTGATCCATCGTATTCATGACCGGCTTCAGAATCTGAATGATCGGGTTATGCTGAGTGTTCATTGTCATAATGACCTGGGCATGGCGACTGCCAATACGCTGAGTGCGATACGTAATGGTGCCCAAAAAGTAGAATGTACGATTAATGGCCTTGGCGAACGTGCCGGTAATACGTCACTTGAAGAAGTGGTAATGGCACTCAAGGTCAAAGAAGACCTCTACCGCTGTACAACGGGTATACGTACCGAAGAATTGATGAATACCTCACGGCTGCTGACGCATCTGACCGGTCTTGATGTGCAGGTAAACAAAGCCATTACAGGAGAAAATGCATTTGCCCACTCTTCGGGCATTCATCAGGATGGACTGCTCAAGGACAAGAATGTATATGAGATTATGTCTCCCGAGCAGGTCGGTGCGGGTGCTATGGAACTGATCCTGACCGCACGGTCCGGACGCCATGCCTTTCGTAATGCAATCGGCAAACTGGGCTATGGCGATCGTCAGCCTGAAGAAGTAGAAGCATTATTTGCCGCATTCCTGGAACTGGCTGATCGTAAAAAGGAAATCTATGATCATGACCTGCTGTTTCTGCTCAGTGAATCTTCCAACCGTAATGAATCCGACAAACTATATTCTCTTGATTCTTTTCAAGTCATCACAGGAGATCTGCATCCCACTGCTACCGTACAGCTGCGTAAAGGCGAATCGGTGTATACGGGAAGCTCTACCGGTGACGGTCCGATTGATGCGCTATACAGTGTGGTTCGTCAATTGACCGGAATCGATATCAGTCTGAGACATTACAAAATCAACAGCATCTCACGAGGTCAGGAAGCGATCGGACGTGTCAGCGTACAGATTGATTACGAAGGACAGACCTATTCCGGCCGAGCGATGGATACGGATATTATTCGGGCCAGTGCATTGGCGCTGATTAACGGGATCAACACGCTGCTGCTGGACACTCCGCATCGAGATCATCGACAGACTCTGGTGCAGACTCCATAGGCTTCCCGCTAGGATGTACGTCATTCTCTACGCAGAATAGGTGATAATATACAAAAAAGCGGCTGCATATGAGATTACTATCTCTGCAGCCGCTTTTTATATTCATTTTCTTATGGATCGTTGTTAATCATTCATGACCTGGTAACAATATCGCCGGATTAATTGCCGGACAATGTGTTAGGCAGCTCCATCGGTCCACCCAGCTTGGTGCCATCACGGAAGTTGTAAAATACATAGTAATAATGATCTCCTGATTTGGCGAATACCTGCCATGTGTATTTACCGTTGTACGAACCCGGTAGGGTACGAACCACTTCAGCACCTGGCAGATCTTTTTGTACCAGCTGATCCACCTGTTGTACATTTATGGTTCCTGCTGTTTTCTCTACATGTACAGCATTGGCTCCCTGTACCGGAGTGCCGTCTTTATTAAATTTGACCCAGACCATTACTTCCTGCTGCTGATCATTCTGTCCCTGCACTACCCAATAGATCGACTTTTCATTCCAGACCGACTGGTACGTGCGGGTAAGCGAAGTCAGGTTAGCCTGCTTCTGGGCAATCTCCAGCGCTTCCTGTTCATGGCTCCATGGCTTGGCCATAACATGCACATAGAACTGGTTCACACATAGTACTATTAGACCTACTACTGTAATAATAATCGCTATCCACTTGCCACTTCCCAAATTTCGCAAGACACGCCATCCTTTCTGTTCAACTTGCGGTTAGCGTGTGAGCAAACCTTCAAAAGCAAGCTGTGCTTCACGGCGGATTTTTTCTTCATCCAACGTCAGCGATACGCCATCTTTGATTAGCTGCTTGCCGTCTACCCAGACATGCAGTACATCTTTGGCGCTGGCTGAATATACCGTGTGAGAGATAAAGTCCGTAAACGGCAGGAAATGAGGCTGATCGATATTCAGAGATGTGATATCGGCTTTCATTCCCACTGCAAATACGCCTGTGTTATCCAGGAATACGGATTTGGCACCATATTCGGTACCCATACGCAGAGCTTCCAGTGCAGGTACAGCCGTAGGATCACCGGATACGCCTTTATGGATCAATGCGGCCAGGCGCATTTCTTCAAACATATCCAGATTGTTATTGCTTGCAGGTCCATCCGTACCCAGGGATACAACTACGCCTGCACGCAGCAGATCAGGTACACGTGCTACACCACTCGCCAGCTTAAGGTTGCTGCCCGGGTTATGAGAAATGGTTGCTTTGTGGGCAGCCAGTTTTTGAATCTCTTCATCAGTCAGATGAACAGCATGTGCCAGCAAGGTTGGACGAGTGAATACACCCAGTTTTTCCAGATGATCTACCGGACGCAGACCGTAGTCACGTACGTTTTGTTCTACCTCAGCCACGGTCTCGGACATATGGGTATGCAGTGGAACATCCAGATCATGAGCAGCCTGCACGAATTTCTCGATAAATGCCGGTGGACAAGTGTACGGGGCATGTGGAGACATCATTGTGGTGATGCGTCCATTCGCTTGACCATGCCAGTCGCGTACGAATTGTACCGCCTGGTTAAGCTTCTCGTTCTGCTCTTCTTCCGAGCACAGACCGATAACGCCGCGCATCAGGACTGCGCGCATGCCGGATTGCTCAACGACTTCGGCAACACGCTCGGAACGGTCATACATATCAAGGAATGTTGTTGTGCCGCCTTTGAGCATTTCCAGAACAGACAGTGCTGTACCGATGTAGACATCATCACTCGTAAATTTGGCTTCCATCGGCCACATTTTCTCCTGCAACCATACTTGCAGAGCCAGATCATCTCCATAACCGCGCAGCAAGGACATGGCCGCATGACCATGACTGTTCACTAATCCGGGAATAAAGAATTGATGTCTACCGTCTACGATCGTCATGCCTTCCTGATCAGCAGGCTCCTCTTCGCCCAGATAAGTAATCACATCATTCTCGATAACCATGTGTCCGTATAATACAGATTTTTCTCCATGGGAAGCTGCGAAGATTCCGTTTTTGATCATCCATTTACTCGGTGAGTTGTTCATTCGTCTCTAATTCCTTTCCATCTTCAAGGTAGTAGGCCAGACTCAGCAGATCGGTAGTAAAATCTGCTGTATGCACACGTACATGTGGTGGTGTTTTCAGGATAATCGGTGCAAAATTCAGAATCGCCTCGATGCCTGCTTCAATCAGCTGATCGGCAACACGCTGTGCCTCGGTATTGGGAACGGTAATAATACCGACCCGGATATGCTTGGACTTCACTGTCTCGGACAGCTCATCTATCGGCTGTACAGTCAGCGTATTAATCTGGGTCCCTACCTTGGGTGTATACGAATCAAAGATTGCTATAATCTTCATCGTCTCCTGCAGATAGACATTATAGTTGGAAAGCGCGTGTCCCAGATTACCTGCTCCAATCAGCGCGACATTGATCTGCTGATCAAGCTTCAGGATATGACGTATCTTCTCAATCAGATAGGATACATCATATCCGATTCCTTTACGACCAAAATCACCAAAATAAGCAAGGTCTTTACGAATTTGGGCTGGGTTGAGATCCAGTTTTTGTCCCAGCTCCTGCGAAGATACAGTGGGTACCTCACGGGTATGCAGCTCGTTCAGGTATCTTAGGTAGACAGGTAATCTTCGCACGACCGCTTCTGATATTTTATCGGATTTCATGCTTGCTCCCCCTCTTGATTTGCAGCATCCTTCTCGTTCTCACGATGGCTCAGCCATTCCGCAATACGGGGAACCATTTGCTGCGTAGGCATATGTTCCATTTTGGGACCGGGCAGCGAATACAGGAAGTGCTTACCATAATACGATTCGATAACACGGGTATCATAGATAAGTACAATACCGCGGTCATTCGCTGTCCGGACCAGTCTGCCAAAGCCCTGCTTGAACCGGATAACTGCCTGTGGTACAGATAATTTCATAAATGGATTTTTCTTCTCTTTTTTGAGCCGTTCACTTTTGGCTTCTACCAATGGATGATTGGGCGGCTGGAAAGGCAGTCGCACAATCGCCAGACAGGTCAGT
Organism: Paenibacillus shenyangensis; assembly: GCF_000346635.1. Taxonomy (NCBI): domain Bacteria; kingdom Bacillati; phylum Bacillota; class Bacilli; order Caryophanales; family Paenibacillaceae; genus Paenibacillus; species Paenibacillus shenyangensis. The sequence continues at coordinate 13,145 of NZ_AOIG01000011.1, read as the reverse complement.
GCCTCTCCGGGAATATCGACGCCTTCCCAGAAGCTGCTCGTCCCCAGCAGTACGCAGGCCGGATGCTCCTGGAAACGGCGGGTCAGCTTGGTCCGGCTGCCTCCATCCACACCCTGTCCGAATACGGCAATATCGCTCTGTGATAATTTCTCCTTCAGAGGCTCGTACACCTGCTTGAGCATGCGATAAGAAGTAAATAAGACCAGCATACGTCCGCGCGTTGCCTCGGCAGCATCTGCCAGCGAACGGGCCAGCATGCTGACAAAGTGTTCATCACCGACACTTCCCTTCACGCTTGGGAAGTCTCTTGGGATCAGTACAAGTGACTGTTCCCGGTAATTAAACGGAGATTCCAGCATCGAGGTATTCAGCTTGCCCTGCTGCTCGGCTTCCTTAAGCCCCAGTTGTTCGATCATGTACTGGAAATTTTTGTCGATCGACAGTGTTGCAGATGTCAGCACAATACTTTTCTTTTTGTCAAAGAAATGCTCTTTGAGCTGCTGGCTGACATCGACCGGAACAGCATACATCTGCAGCGATTTGCTGCGATAATTGCCGTTCGCTTCATACCAGTAGACCGTATCGTCACTATCCAGCTTGATAAAATGACGAAGATCATCGCGAACACCGGTCAGATCCTTGAATAGTCCCGATACATCGGTTACGAGTCCATCGCTATCCAGCACCTCATCCGATTCCTTGATCTTGTTCATGACCTGTTCACCCTTACGGATAATCTGGCTAAGACCAATATAAATCCGATTTTCCAGCTCCGCGATTTCGGCCCATTCTTCCGGTTTCTTTTGCGGCAGCAGACGAAGGGTAAACTGCGCAGCCTCGCCTGGAGCCGCATCACTGCGCTGTGGCAGCAGAGCGAACAACAGCTCACTAAGCTTATCCCAGTCTTCTTTAACATCTGTTAGTTCCGGATACAGATTATCGATGGCTATTGCCCACTCCATACCGCGTTCACTGCCAGAAGATCCCAGCTGCTGACGCAAAATCGCCAGCTGACCGGTCTTGCTGTCCTTGAACAGACGCAGCATTGGATGAACCAATGTGAAATATTTCATGTGCATGCCCAGATGTTTGCCGGCTACATCTTCAAGATGATGAGCCTCATCAATAACCAGATGCTCGTAGGCAGGCAGCAGCTGATGTCCAGCCTTGATATCGGTAAACAGCTTGGAATGGTTCGTAATTACCACATCTGCTGCACCGGCTTCATGCTTGGCTCGGTGATAAAAGCACTGCCGGAACCATGGACAAGCACGTCCCAGACAGGAATCGGTATCACTGGCGACCGTTTCCCAGAAATCGCCACCGCGGTTGCCCATATTGAGCTCTTCATCATCCCCGGTCTCGGTAGCTGTCAGCCAGACAATCATCTGGGCAGCGATCAGCACATCTTCCTTGGGACTCTGAAATTCCTTTGTATTTATTTTATGCTCAAATTTGCGCAGACACAAATAATGCTGGCGTCCCTTGAACACGGCAGCACGAAAAGCAAACGGAATCACTTGTGTCAGCAGCGGAACATCCCGTTCGCGCAGCTGTTCCTGCAAATTAATCGTATGCGTGCTGACCATAACTCTCTCGCTGTTTTTGACGCTATGATAAATGGAAGGCAGCAAATAACCAAGCGATTTGCCCGTTCCGGTTCCTGCTTCAATCAATAAATGCTTCTCATCCGTAAGTGCGCGTACTACTTCGTCAAACATCTGATTCTGCGGCTCACGTTCTTCATAATCCGGCAGCAGCTTGCGCAAGTTGTCTTTGACCTGTTCCAGGAACTCATCAAAGGACACATCTGCCAGCGGCATGCCTTCTCTTGCTTCCTCGGCAGAAGGGATATCCATCCAGTCGCCTACTTTCAGCGCAAGCTGGCGGTAGAATCGATGTTCATCCAGATCCTGTGCCGGCTGTGCTTCACGCTGCATGCGCACACCATCAAAGTACCAGCCCAGATCACTATCCTGATTGTCGAACAGCTCTGCCAGGCGCTGTACTGTAATCAGCGGCAGACCATCCAATTCTTCCAGGCATTTCAGAAATACATAGGCTGTCGCCAGTGCATCACTATCCGCCTGATGGGGACGATCATGTTCGAATCCAAGCGAGCTGCTGACCATACTCAGCTGATAACTAGGCAGATTCGGGAAAAATACACGCAGGAAATCCATCGTATCCAGCACTCTGCCGGTAAACGGCAAATAACCGGTACGGTCCAGTGCACGCTGCAAAAAGCCCAAATCAAAAGCTACATTATGTCCGACCAGCACTGCATCTTCCAGTAGCGGAATCATCTCCAGCATCACGTCATCCAGTTCTGGAGCGTCTGCTACATCTTCGTTGCGAATACCCGTTAATCCGGTAATAAATGGAGGAATCTTCCCTCCGGGTTTGACCATGGAGCTGTATACCTGTGTAATCGTTAAATCATGATCTATAACAGCAAGACCCACCTGAATGATATCATCCGAGGACTGGGTTCCTGTTGTCTCAAAATCCAGTACGGCAAATTTCATGGATGTCTAAATCCTTTCCTTGCAGTCGTCACACCTGATGTCAAAATGTTCACCTATCAGCATACCAGAACAGGACGGTTTTGAAAACGTGGCGAGGTGACGGAAACTGACGCATTCGGCATCCCCATTATCGCGGCTGCCCAGCAATCTCTCCCCGACCGCCCCTTTATTCTGTAGATGCATAAAAAAAGGTGATACATGACGTGTTTGACAGGCACGCAGTATCACCTTGCTTAGGCGTTATGTTTCTTTTATTATACATGATTTCCTCTAGTACGCCTACGCATATTATCTACCTGGACAGACTGCAGATCCGGTTCATAGCTCCATGTATATCATTCGCGTTACATAATGGTAGCATGAACCTCTTTGTGGGCTTCCATTACCGGTTTGTTTTGACCGTCCACGAATACAACAGTTGGACGATGTTCCTGAAGTTCTTCATGGCTCATCATGCCGTAGGAGATAATAATAACCGTATCACCAGGCTGTACCAGACGTGCAGCTGCCCCATTCAGGCAAACAACACCGCTGCCGCGTGGACCGGTAATCACATACGTCTCCAGACGAGCGCCATTGTTGTTGTTAACGATCTGCACTTTTTCATTTTCCAGCAGATCTGCAGCTTCCATCAGATCTTCGTCGATTGTAATACTGCCGACGTAGTTCAGGTTGGCTTCTGTCACCGTAGCACGATGGATTTTGGATTTCATCATTGTTCTATACATGAAGGGACACACCTTTCGTTTCCATGATTACATTATCGATCAGACGGGTTGGACCGAATTTGACAGCCAGCGCCATAATGATTTCTCCATTACATTGATAAAGAACAGTATCGTCAGCGAGCACTTCCAGCTGCGGGAATGACAGAATCTCTGCGTAATCGATAACGGCGATAGCAGAAGTACCGATTTCCCGGCGTAGAAGTTCGCGTACCTGACCAGCTGTCATCTGCGGATTACTGATTATTTCTTCACTAGCCAGACGCAGGGAACGGGATAATACCAATGCCTGCTCACGCTCTTCTGCCGAGAGATAGACATTGCGTGAACTAAGTGCCAATCCATCTTGTTCACGAACAATTGGGCAAGGAACAATCTCGATATCCATATTCAGATCATCCACCATCTGGCGAATAACGGCTACCTGCTGGGCATCCTTGGCTCCGAAAAAGGCATGATCCGGTTTGACGATATTGAACAGCTTGGTGACTACAGTCGATACACCATCAAAATGACCCGGACGAGATGCGCCGCAAAGTGTATCGGTCAGTTCTGCTACGCTCACATGCGTCTTAGTTGGCGATGGATACATTACCTCTACCGCCGGCAGGAATACAATATCTACACCTTCTGCTTCCGCTAACGCCAGATCGCGCTGTTCATCACGCGGATAGCGCTCAAAATCTTCATTCGGTCCAAACTGGATCGGATTGACGAAAATGCTGATTACCACGATATCGCTCATTTCACGGGCTTTGCGCATCAGGCTGGCATGACCTTCATGCAGGAATCCCATGGTAGGTACCAGACCGACCGTCGCTTCATGATTATGGAGAGAACGCTGTTTGCGAAGGCTTTTCACTTCCTGACGAATCTCTGCGATGCTGTGTAGTACCTTCACGCTTGTTCCTCTCCTTTCCCTTTAGCCCCATATAAGGAGTCGAGTGCTTCCTGATCTGGATTAAAAGCATGCTGCTCCGCCGGAAAAGCGCGTGTTTTGACCTCGTTTACATACTCTTCCAAAGCTGTGCGGATGGTAGTTCCGATATCGGCATACGTTTTAACAAAACGCTTTTCACGATAAGCGGATGTATATTTGACCACATCATGAAATACCAGCACCTGACCATCACACCCGCGTCCTGCTCCGATCCCGATCGTCGGGATAGACAGCTGGCCTGTAATCATCGCAGCTGTATCTTCCGTAACCAGCTCCAGTACTACACCAAATGCGCCTGCAGCTTCGAGTGTCTTGGCATCATTCAGCAGACGCTGAGCATCCTGTTCGTCTTTGCCTTGTACACGATACCCACCGATCTGATGCACCGATTGCGGTGTCAGACCGATATGAGCGAGCACGGGCACACCCGCACGTGTAATTGCTGCTACGGTATCGGCAATCTCTGCTCCGCCTTCCAGCTTTACGGCGTGGGCATGACCTTCCTGCATAATGCGCTTCACACTGCGCAGTGTCTCATCTATACTTCCGTGATATGTCATGAACGGCAGATCCGCCACGATAAAAGTAGACTGTGCTCCACGTGCGACTGCACGAGAATGATAGACAATATCATCTACCGTTACCGGGATAGTCGAATCATATCCCAGTACCACATTGCCCAGTGAATCCCCAATCAGCAGCATTTCTACGCCGGCTTCTTCTGCCAGCTGGGCGGTTGGGTAATCATAGGCGGTCACCATCGTAATCGGATCGCCTTCTTTTTTCATTTTTTTCATTTTAACAATATTCAGCGGCGTTTTGGCTGCCATGTGACATCAAGCTCCTTCTAATCAATATAGTATTTGGACAAAATAAAAAACCTTTTAGTGATTCACTAAAAAGGTCCAGAGTCCAAAAAAGAGTCACTTTGCGATCATCTCTTCTGTCTCGGTCCAGTTCACGGCTCAGAGCAGAATTGAAGTTAGCCAACACCTCGCTTCGTATGGGTATCCCGAAGAATACATGATTTGGATAGGGCAGAATGTAATCAGACAGAAATGTGTTCATTCGTACAGAAAAGCTACCTTCAGGCTGCCGGTCGGATATAATCGAACCGAAAAAAATACCTGCTGCATCTCCATCCTGTCTGATGGTGCTCGCCTGCCAGCTTACACCAAGTTAACATCATAAAGTACGGTTCGGACATGCCGATACCGTCTTCCCTGCTAGTATACCAGAGTCGTTCCACAATTTCACTATTTAAAGTTGATTACATTTTATTACTTACCTACCGGAGATATGCAGACCCAGCTGCTATCTCCCTGATACCTTTTTATAAATGAATTTCACCGGAATAGACTGGCAGAATACTGCCGTCTTTTTGCTGGAGCAGCAGCTCTCCGTTATTGCCCAGACCTGTAGCTGTACCCTGCAACTCACCCTGCGGTGTATGAACAGTCAGATGCCGTCCCATTGAGAAAGCCAATGCTTCCCATAAAGCGGCAATCGCCGTGAATCCTTGTTGACTATACAGCTGATACATGGCTTCGAGTTCCTGGATCACTGCGGCTACCACCAGCGTACGATCCAGCGGATCTCCGCCGCTCTCCATACGCAGGGAGGTGGCAATAGCCTGAAGCTCCTCAGGCAGATCCTCGGCTGCCAGATTCACATCGATACCGATCCCTGCGATAGCATGCCGTACATAACCGTCCTCGGCTGCCGATTCTACCAGAATACCGCATACCTTGCGTCCGTCGATCAATAGATCATTGGGCCACTTGATACCGATATTCAGGTCACTCACACTTCGCAGCGCACGACAGACTGCGACTGCTGCCAGCAGTGTCAGCTGCGGCGTATACTGCAGAGGCTGTACAGGACGCATAATCAGACTCATCCAGATACCACGTCCCGGAGGCGAGTGCCAGTGTCGTCCCTGACGGCCACGGCCGCTGATCTGTTCCTCAGCGATGACCAATGTACCTTCAGGTGCTCCTTCTTCTGCCAGAGCCCGTGCGATATCCTGAGTTGAACTAACAGAGGGGAACAAATGCAGCGGCTGTCCCCAGGAGGTTACCTGATCCAATCGCATGCGCAGGGACACTTCATCAAATCGATCCGGATAACGGGTTATTCGGTAGCCTTTGCGGGTAACTGATTCGAATTCGTATCCTTGCTCCTTGAGCCGATTGATTCCTTTCCATACTGCGGTACGACTGACAGCCATCCGGCGGCTGATCTCTTCCCCTGAGATATATTCACCCGGGCGATCGGTCAAGAGCGCCAATAGTTGTTCATCGCGCATCAGTTATCCCTCTTTTCATACTGCTGACGGGCATAGTCCAGAATGGCTTCCCGTGTATTGTCCAGTTGTCCAGCAGCCGTCGCCAGCAGAATCTCGTTCATCAGCTTGCCCAGCCATGGACCGCCTTTGGCCTGAAGGGCTGCGAGCAGCTCCTGTCCATTGATCTCTACATCACCCAGACTGAATATATTCATTTCATCCAGCCATTGCTTGCCATGTTCTGCAAATATCGCGAGCTGCTGCTGTTCGTTATCCATTAGAACCGGATACAGTTGCTGCCATTGCAAGGCCGTCTCACGTCCGTAATGGACAACTGCGGATATATACACTTCAAATAAAGATTCCTCAGCATCCGTACCTGCAGCAGTTAACAGTCGCTCATTCATACGCAGCAGACGGGATACCTGATCCATAAAGGCATTGGAAAATGTCCACTCCTTCATGTACGGCTTCATCCGTTCGCTGTCCAGTCCCATTGCCATCACAATCAGCGTCCAGCGCAGTACAGCGGGGTCTGCCGGAATATCAGCCAATCGCATCAGCAGCTCCGGCTGTTCCGGCGGACATGGAACATTAATTTTCATATCGGGAACAAGCTCGCTCTCCTGTAACAAACGGATTCCTTTAAACGGATAAAGACCGGCGATCATTTTCTCCATTTCAACGCGAATACGTTCGGCGGCAATATACCGAATCAGCGAACGCCGATGCACGAGTGCCTGCCAGGTAGCCGGTTCAATCGTAAAATCAAACACGGACGAAAACCGTATACCACGCAGCATTCGCAGTGCATCTTCCTCAAAACGCTCTTCCGGATCACCTACACAGCGTATAATTCCCTGCTCCAGATCTTCCTGGCCATGAAACGGATCCACATAACTGCCGTCGATACCGCGGGCAATCGCATTCATCGTAAAATCCCGGCGGCGCAGATCTTCATACAGATCACTGACAAACTGTACCTGCTCTGGACGCCGATGATCGGTATAGTCACTCTCGGTACGGTATGTAGTTACCTCAAACTGTTCTCCATTCATAATGACTGTAATCGTTCCATGCGCTATCCCTGTCGGAATAGTGTGTTCGAATATATTCATTACCTGTTCGGGTGTGGCATTGGTCGCGATATCCATATCGTTTACCGGCCGCCCCATCAGTTCATCGCGAACACAGCCACCAACAAAATAACCTTCATATCCCTGTTCAATCAGACGACGGAGCAGAGATATACCCTGCTCCGCCATTTGTGGATCTATCCATTTCCAATCCATTGCCGATCCCTCTCAACCTTGTACCGGAGAAGGCTTGGACATCTCGCGTCCCAGCACCCGGTAGTAAATTTGTTCGTATTTATTTAACATCGCTTCATTACTGAATTCGGTCTGCGCACGCTGGATACACTGTTCACGTACCTGCTGCATCAGCATTGGATCACGCAGCAGCTGTAGCGCATAACCTGCCATTGCTTCCGTATCTCCGATTTGTGCCAGATAACCGGTCTCTCCATGAATGACCAGCTCCGGAATCCCACCTGCCTGTGAACCGATCGTCGGTACACCGCAGGCCATTGCTTCGAGCGCTACCAGTCCAAAGCTTTCTTTTTCGGAAGGCAGCATAAGAATATCCGCCAGCGAGATCACCTGTGGAATATCATCCTGTTTACCCAGGAAATGTACCCGATCGGTTAGTCCCAGCTCCTGAATCTGCCACTGAATTTTTGGCAAATCCGGTCCTTCTCCAACAAACAGCAGGCGTGAAGGAATCTCGGCATTAATACGGGCAAACGTATCCACTACATCCCCTACCCGTTTTACCGGACGGAAATTGGAAATATGCATAATAATCCGATCATCACCAAAGCCGAAATCTTCACATAATTGGGCAGTTTCCCGTGGATAATAGACCCGTTTGTCGACAAAATTATAAGTTAGATCAATATCACGCGTGATATCGAGCAGCTCATGCGTCTCACGGATCAGATCCTTGGAGACGGCTGTCACTGCATCACTTTCATTAATTGCCAGACGAATCAGATCCTTAAGCGATTCATCCTGAGCCAGCACCGTAATATCGGTTCCGTGCAGTGTCGTTACCACTTTCAGATGATCACCAATCATCTGCTTGGCCAGAAAAGCACAGACTGCATGCGGTACCGCATAATGTACATGCAGCACATCCAGCTGCTGCATTTTGGCTACCTGCGCCATTTTGTTAGCTAGTGTCAGATCATACGGTGGATATTTGAATACGTAATAGTCGTTAACCTCGACTTCGTGATAGAAAATATTTTTGTGAAAAGTTCCCAGACGAAAAGGGACACTATGCGAAATAAAATGCACTTCATGCCCTTTTTCGGCAAGCAGCTTGCCAAGTTCGGTCGCCACGACGCCGGATCCGCCAAGTGACGGATAACAAGTGATGCCAATTTTCAGCATCTTGTCCATAAGGGCAGTCTCCCTTCCTTTAATCCTTCATTAGTTTACATCTTGTGAGGGAAATACTATGCATCTGTCTTCTATTGTTATACCTGTGCGAAAGGGATATCCCAATTGTGACAGATGGCTGTGCAATGCGGATATCAAGCGCAGAACTATAGAAGCCGATCCACAACGTAAGGCGTTTTGGTAACGAATCCTTCTGCATAGAGTGTCATACTGCGCTGTCCCGCTAATGAGTCGCGGTAGCGAACACGTTCTACATACCCTTGATTAAGCGGTGTAGCTACAGTATCGCTGTCGCTGCCAAGACCTCCAAACTGGGATGCGTAACAGGATAATGTCTCTATTTTGCGTTCATAATGCTCACTGATATCTACCATTAGATTAGCCGGACCCGGATCATTAATAAAATAGAAATACGTCTGCTGTACAGTAACCGGTGGCAGTTCCGGCATATAGCGGCGCAGCTTGGCGTTGAAGACAGCTTCTTCCACCAGCTTGCTGCATACCATATGATCGGGATGACGATCTTCCCAGTAGGGAGCAAATACAATCTTCGGTGCACAGCGGCGAATCTCTGCCGTGATCGCATCCAGCTGTTCACGTGATCGTTCCAGCCCCCGGTCAGGCAGCTGAAGATTGTTGCGATAAGCAAGTCCCATCACTTCGGCGGCAGCTGCCGCTTCCTGTTTGCGCAGCTCCACGGTACCATTGGAAGACATCTCTGCTTCGGTCAACTCGCAAATACCTACACGCAGGCCAGCTGCGGTATGTTTGATAATGGTTCCTGCCATTCCAATCTCCGCATCATCTGCGTGCGCGCCGAAGATCAGAATGTCCAACTGCTCACTCATTCCACACCCTCCACCGGTTTGTATTTATCCGGCAGTTCACGCCATGCAAAATCGCCACGATCCAGTGCTTTGACCAGAATCTCCGCTGTTGCAATATTGGTTGCTACCGGAATTCCCTGCACATCGCAAATACGCAGTAATGCCGTAATATCCGGCTCATGCGGCTGTGCCATCAACGGATCTCGCAGGAAAATAATCAGATCCAGCTCATTCTGGGCTACCAGCGCACCAATCTGCTGATCACCGCCAAGCGGACCCGACATAAAGCGGTGAATTTTCAGATCGGTCTGTTCCATAATACGCAGTCCGGTTGTTCCTGTAGAATACAACTGATGTCCATGAAATACATGTTCATAAGCCGTTACAAAGTTAACCATTTCATCCTTTTTACGATCATGCGCGATAAAAGCAATGTGAAACACAGATATCTCTCCTGTCATTTATCTATTTATAGGTATATTTTTCCGTCACTTCGTTATTAGCCTTAATTATAGAGATACAAGACATTCAGGATAATATGCCGATCAGTCGACAAACTGCTCAAATCCATAGACCATGCCGGTATATTCCATTACTTTCTGTACCCCGATCTTCACACCGGGCATGTATCCTGCACGTTCGTAGGAATCATGACGAATCTTGAGAGACTGTCCAAAGCTCCCAAATATAACTTCCTGTTGAGCGAATACCCCTGGCAGACGAACACTGTGAATACGGAATCCATCATATTCTCCACCACGCGATCCAGGAATCGTTTCTTTTTCCTTGGGATTACCCTGCTTCATCGATTCACGTACTTCAGAGATCATCTCTGCGGTCTTCACTGCTGTACCCGAAGGTGCATCCAGCTTCTGGTCACCATGGTATTCGATAATTTCCAGATGCGGGAAATGCTTGGCGGCAAGAGCCGAGAAACGCATCAGCAGAATAGCACCGATCGAGAAGTTTGGAGCAATCAATCCGCCAATACCGGCTTGCTCGCATTTGGTATTTAATTCTTCAATCTGCTCAGGGGTATAGCCTGTAGTCCCCATTACCGGACGGACTCCTGCCGCAATCGCCAGATTGGCATGTTCATAGGCAAATTCCGGGTTTGTAAAATCGACCAATACATCTGCCTGTCCAGCAGCCAACGCCTCCTGAAGTTCGGCAGTGACCAACACACCGGACGTACCCATTCCTACCATTTCACCTGCATCCCGGCCCGCATCGGAACGACCGACAGCTGCTGCCAGCTCCAGTTCCTCATCACCCAGTACCAGTTTAACAACTTCCTTGCCCATACGCCCACCGGCGCCAGCTACTATTACACGAATCGGTTTGTCCATGATTAATCTCCTTTACCGCTTCTATTCATTATCATTATATAGATAGTTATTATAAGTGTGTATCCGTCAAATGAGCCAGTACAATCTGATCCGGCATTATTTATTGATCGTTCTCACCGGTCTGCTCTTCGATACGTGTCCAGCGATCTTTGTCACGGGTATTAAATTTATGCATAACTTTATCATGCGCTTCTGCCAGATCAATCCCGAGCGAATTGGCAAAACAAATCGTAATAAACAGGATATCTCCCAGTTCCAGCTCGATCGAATTATCCGCTTCGTCATTCTTCTTGGGCTTCTCACCATAGGAATGGTTGACTTCACGCGCCAGCTCACCGACTTCCTCGGACATTCTCGCCAGCATAGCCAGTGGTGAAAAGTATCCTTCCTTGAATTGGGAAATGTAGGCATCTACCTCTCTTTGCATTTCCGCGAGTGACTTCTCTGTCATTCCAATCCCTCCGTAACATCCAAATATATAGTATAAAAATTACAAACCATGTATAGGTATGTATACGCTCTACCGAGCTGTCAATACTGCCTATTGCCGAATCCATGACTCCCCCATATAGTTAAGGATGGGCCGGACCGTAACGGGGATTTCATATCATTTTTATGTATGATCCAGCGATATGACTCCCTTTGAATATGTCATTACCATGTTATCCTAAAGCGATTTTGAAAACAAATCCTTTTTACTGTAAATATTGTCCTTGCATTCTACTATTCCACTGGAGGTATTGCTAACATGTCACATCGATTCTGGCGACAATTCCACGTGATTCTGCCGATTTTATTCGGAGCGGGAGTGTACGCATTTGGTTTGCTTTATTTTATTATTCCCAACAAGTTAATGGAAGGTGGCGTAACGGGGATTACCATTTTGCTGAATTATGCGTTTGGCATCTCTCCCTCGCTGTCTACGCTGATTATCAATATTCCGCTGTTCCTGATCGGTCTCAAAATGCTCGGTCGCAGGCAGATGATCTATACTGGTGTAGGAATCGCTGCGCTAACCTTTTTCCTGTGGTTATTCGAGCGAATGATTGATATCGGCTGGATCATTCCTTTTCAGACACAGCATGATTATATTCTGGCTGTGCTGTATGCAGGAGTTACACTAGGGATTGGACTCGGCATTGTATTCCGGTTTGGCGGGACAACTGGCGGCTCCGATATTATTGCGACGATCCTGAACCGGGCATTCGGCTGGAGTATCGGCCAGATCATGCTTGCGCTGGATATTATCATTATTGGTGGCTCCCTGTTTTTCATTTCCAAAGAGCTGGTATTATACACACTGGTCACTGTATTTATCGCTACCAAAATTATCGATTTTATTCAGGAAGGTGCCTATTCCGGCAAAGCCTTTACCATCATTAGCGATCATGCCGCAGAGATTGCCGAGATTATTATGAAAGAAATGGATCGCGGAGTTACACTGATTCCGGCGATTGGCGCTTATTCCAAGCAGGCCAAGGAAGTCGCCTACTGCGTCGTCTCCCGTCAGGAGATTCGTCGTGTACATAATATCGTAAAATCGGTCGATCCCCGTGCATTCGTAGTTATCAATGAAGTGAACGATGTACATGGAGAAGGATTCCGCGAGGAACTTCACCACTGATCCTTGAGAAACTTCATTACTGATTCTCCGATCTACCTGAATCGTCGAGTCGTGACGATCTGTAGGCATTTTCTATACAGAACTACGATTATGTTTATGGTGTTTATATTATTTGTTGCACCGTTATCGATACTGTCTGTGCAGAATAGATACTATTTATGGATTCCCGTTAATATTTCCGTACAAGATTAAGATCGACCGTTATTTAGATTAACGCCTGCTGTTCATAATCAGACTCTTTATGAATGTTGAAATTATCTATCGGATAAACTTGATACTATATTTTTCAGAAAACACTGTATGTATCTTAAAAAAAAGCACTGAACGAATTTGTTCAGTGCTTTTTTGTGTGAGCAGGTGATTATACGTGCTGTTCTTCTAGGGCGTGTTTTAAAACCCG
>NZ_AOIG01000010.1:0-219125 GCF_000346635.1 Paenibacillus shenyangensis | reverse complement strand
TGCCATTCCACCACGACCGCACAGACAAAATATAAATGGTGAGCCATGAAGGACTCGAACCTTCGACACCCTGATTAAAAGTCAGGTGCTCTACCAACTGAGCTAATGGCTCTTACTATAAAAGAGGATGACCCGTAGGGGATTCGAACCCCTGTTACCTCCGTGAAAGGGAGGTGTCTTAACCCCTTGACCAACGGGCCTTAATTTCTTAACAACAAAAATGAGTATACCAATTCTAAAGTTAGATTGCAAGCATTTTTTGAAAATAAATTTTGAATGAATCCTCTACTACTCAAATAAGTATTTTACTTGTAATAAAGATTATTAATACTTATAATTACTTATATAAACTTATCTACAGGCAGATTTTGTCTTATATAGGCTATTTTACTCAATAGCCTCCTCTTCATTTACCCACTTCCGAGTAAGGAGACTCTACACATGTATCAAGAAGAACGTATGCTTCATATCCTTAAATACCTTGACACTCATCAGCGCATCAATATCGAAGAAATCTGTAGTCTTTTTAATGTGTCACGTGATACAGCACGAAGAGATCTCGTTCGCCTGGAAGAGCAAAATTCCATTATTCGAACACGCGGCGGTGCGTTGCTATCTACTGCCAAATTGACCATCCCCAGCTATAATGACCGTCTAAATACAGTCTCTTCCGAAAAAAAACAGATTGGTCAGCTCGCAGCTACACTGATTCGGGATGGCGAGCGAATTATTCTGGATTCTTCTACTACTGTACAAGCCTGCGCCGAGTTTGTTGAAGCTACACGCTGCACAGTAATTACCAATTCTATCAATCAGGCAGACATCCTGTCGGATAAAGAAGACATGATTATTCATCTGCTTGGTGGACAGCTACAAACACAGCACCGTTATGTATATGGATCTGGAGCCATTGAGACCCTTTCCCACTATTTTGCAGAGCGAGCATTTATCGGAATTGGCAGTATTTCCGCCAAAGGATTGACTTCTCTGACGGTAGAAGAAGGCCGAATCAAGCATAAGATGATGCAGCAGGCTGAAATGGTGGTTATTCTGGCCGATCACTCCAAGTTCGGACGGGAATTATTTTATAAATTTGCTGATTTGTCGGAAATTGATCTGATTATTACAGACCAGGCACCTAATACCGAAATGACAGAACTGCTAAAACAGCATGAAGTTGAACTATGGATTGCCGGTCACCCCCAACCCAAGGAGCTGAGTATATGAGTATCAAATTGATTGCAATTGATCTGGATGGAACATTATTAAGCGGACATAGTTATATAAATGAAGTAAATGCTGCCGCAATCCGCGCTGCCCAACAGGAAGGAATCATTGTCAGTATCGCTACCGGACGCGCTCATCACAATGTACGTGAGATTCTTCAGCCTACCGGGCTGGTTACTCCAGTAATCTCTTCCAACGGCTCTGTCATACATGATGAGGAGGCTGTACACCTCTATTCCCTTCCTCTGGAACGTCAGCAGGCCATGGAAGTACTGGAATGGCTAGAGAACGGTGAGTATTACTATCAGGCGCACACCAGCAAAGGAATCTATACGATTAGCAATGGTCATCAGCGTCTCGCAGTAGAAGTGGATCGGCTGCTCAGTACCAATCCCGATCCGACCCTGATCAAAATGCTGGAAGCGATGCAATCTCATGGTGCCAAAGTACAAATGGTTCGTGTATCTACCTACCATGATATTCCGGATACAGCAGATTTCTATAATATACTGGCTCTCTCCCTTGATCCAGACAAGCTGGAAGCGGGTCGACTCCATTTTGCAGAGCGTGATGATATGACCATGGTCGTCTCCGGCAGTCATAATTTCGAGTTGGAGCACAAAGAAGCTTCCAAAGGAAATGCTCTCAAACATCTGGCTGCACATTATGGTATTCCTATGGAACAGACAATGGCGATTGGCGATAATTTTAATGATGTTTCCATGATCACCATGGCCGGCAAAGGTGTCGCAATGGGAAATGCCGAACCAGAAGTACAAGCGATTGCCGATGAAGTTACCCGTACCAATGAAGAAGATGGTGTTGCTCATGCCATTTACCGGGCACTGGGAATGAATGTGCCTTTGTAAACTGTTCATTCTTTTAACCTGGATATGTATTTTATATTGATTAAAAAAGACTCTTTCTGCAGCAGAAAGAGTCTTTTTTGTTTTCATTGAATCTTAAAAATCTAACCGTATATCCAAAAGTATAGGAAGCAAGATTCTATGACTGAGTATATTTTTTGGTTATACATTATTGTATTTTTCAACTTTTCACAGGGTCGATCTATATATTCAACCGGCTAATATAAAAAAAGAGCCAGCATATGCTGACTCTTTTAATAGCTAATATGTATACCACACTAAAAATCATATGGCGGAGAGAGAGGGATTCGAACCCTCGCACCGCTGACGCAGTCTAACCCCTTAGCAGAGGGTCCCCTTATAGCCACTTGGGTATCTCTCCAAGAAATGGCTCCCCGAACAGGACTCGAACCTGTGACAACTCGATTAACAGTCGAGTGCTCTACCAACTGAGCTATCAGGGAACAATATTGAATACAAAAATTAATTTACCATGATTCCCGAGGTAAGTCAAGCACTTCCAACTTCAATTTTCCTCCGCATTTGCCACATCGGTAGCGATCGGGATTCATCCGTCTTTTACGTAAATATTGAGTAGTACATTCCCGGCAGACCAGCCGATAACGATATAATTCTTTTCGTTTGATCCCCATCATTTCAGGAGGAATCTGACAGTAACGTCCTCCGCCTACTCGGCGCAACCAGTACTTAAACTCCGGATCACGATGCTGGTATCCGAGTCCCTGTATGTGCAGATGGTAATGACACAGCTCATGCTTGATGATTTTCTCTACTTCGTCCCTGCCAAAGGCCTGGAGCTGATGCGGATTGATCTCGATATGATGACTTTTCAAAAAGTAGCGCCCTCCGGTTGTACGCAATCTGGCATTAAATACTGCCTGATGCAAAAAAGGACGTTCAAAATGCTGCAGTGACAACTGTTCCACCCAGACCTGTAGTTCGTCGTTCGTCATGAATCCCGGTATACTCCTTTGTGTTGTGGTTGTTGCTGATTGCTCGTATGCTTCTGGATAGCAGCAGGTTGATATTGCTGCAGTCTTCTCTTGAATTTTAACTTTGTTATGCGATACACTTCAAGTACTTGTTCTGATTTTTACAATTTTACATACCGCATACCGGAATGGTCTACGTCCAGTCTGCGGATACTTTATTCCAAGGGAGAATATTGAATGACAACAACCGATATGCGCTACGTCATTTTGCAGCACCAGGATCAACTGCAGTATGTAGAAATGCCTGCCGAGTATGCTTACCAGCTCAGCGCACTTAATTTACGACTGCATAAGGAAATCAGCAAACTCACGGCCGATCATGTCCCGTCCCTGCCCCGTGCTGTAGCAGAATGTGATCATCTGGAATTGCTTCGTCCGGAAGCCTCCTTGCTGAATGGCTTGACGTATATTAATGAGTTGGAACAATCTTTTGCGGTCCTCCAGGAAGACCAGTACCCCTTAATCTCCCTGCTGACCGAGATTCGCGCCCTGCAGGCACAATTGGAGCAGTGGTATGAAGAATACGAGGAAGCGCAGCTGTAATCAGACCTTTACGTCTGATGAACTCGTCCTATAGGTTCTAAATGGAATATGATCTATGGTTCTATCAAAAAAGGCAGTATGCGTATTATCGCATACTGCCTTTTTATTATGAATATCTGTTAAATCCGTATTGGATCTGCAGAGCAGGTATGGATCATACAATTGCTGCAATTTCTGCACATCTGTAATTCATCTTTAACTCTACAAAATAGATCATCATTCGCTTGCTTGATACTTACTGAGCACTTGCCTGATTAGCAGATGATGGACGCATGGTCAGACCCACTCTGCCTTTTTTGACATCTACATTCATTACCCAGACGGTAACATTGTCACCAACCGATACGACATCCATCGGATGTTTGACAAACTGCTCACTCAGTTGGGAAATATGCACGAGCCCGTCATTTTTGATACCGATGTCTACAAAAGCACCAAAGTCGATAACGTTACGAACGGTACCCTGCAGCTCCATACCAGGTGTCAGGTCTTCGATCTTGAGTACATCGGTACGGAAAATTGGCAGTGGCAGTTCATCACGCGGATCGCGGCCTGGGCGCTGTAGACTATCCATAATATCGCGCAGGGTCGGCACACCGATTTCCAGAGACGCAGCTGCCTCCTCCATATTCACATTGGCCAGTGCAGCTACTGCTTCGGGACTGCCCAGCTGCTCAGGCTTGATATTCAGTGATTTGAGCAGTTTGTTCGTTGCATCGTAAGACTCCGGGTGAATACCAGTGTAATCAAGTGGGTTCTCTCCACCTTTGATTCGCAGGAAGCCTACGCACTGCTGCAATGTTTTGGCACCAAGACGAGGTACTTTTTGCAGTTGCTTGCGGCTCATGAAGCGACCGTTTTCTTCGCGGTATTTTACAATATTCTTGGCAATGGTTGCATTAACACCAGCAACATAGGACAGCAGCGATGGCGATGCCGTATTCACATCTACACCTACATGGTTAACCGCCGATTCGACGACGCCTTTGAGGCTGGTTTCCAGATGCTTCTGGGATACATCATGCTGGTACTGACCTACACCAATCGCTTTTGGATCAATTTTGACCAGTTCCGCCAATGGATCCTGTATACGGCGGGCGATAGAAGCAGCGCTACGCTGTGCTACATCCAGATCCGGGAACTCTTCCTGAGCGAGCTTGGAAGCAGAATATACACTTGCTCCGGCTTCGCTGACAATCAGATAAGCCAGTTTGCGGTCTTCGATCTCCTGAATTAATTCGGCAATAAACTGCTCGGTCTCCCGGGAAGCTGTACCATTACCGATTACAATCAGTTCAATATGATGCTCAGCGATCATACGGCGAATGGTCTCGGCTGCTTCACGTTTTTTGTTAACAGGCGGTGTCGGATAGGTAACCGCTACTTCCAGCAGCTTGCCTGTCTCATCTACCGCAGCCAGCTTGCATCCTGTACGATAAGCCGGATCGACACCGAGTACACGTGTTTCCTTGATTGGAGCCTGCAGCAGCAGATTGCGCAGATTACCGGCAAAAATAGAAATCGCCTGGTTATCACCTTTTTCCGTCAGTTCTGCCCGCACTTCACGCTCAATAGAAGGAGCAATCAGACGCTTATAGGCATCTTCAATTACAGTGCCGAGAATATCTTGTACTGCAGAAGGTCCCTTGATCAATTGCTTATCCATATAACGATATACCGGCTCCGGTGCCACTTCCAGCTGCACTTTGAGGATATTTTCCCGCTCGCCACGGTTAATCGCCAGAATACGATGCGGAGGCATCTTTTTGGCGAGTTCGCGGTAGCTATAGTACATTTCGTATACGGATTCTTCGTCCGCCTTTTTGGCTTCGGTCACGAGCATACCGTGATCCAGGGTGTAGCGTCTGATCCATGTACGAAGCGAAGCATCGTCCGAGATATTCTCGGCCAGGATATCCATAGCTCCCTGCAGCGCCTGAGAAGCGTCTTCCACGCCTTTCTCTGCATCAATAGAGCGAGCTGCCTCTACTAGCGCTTCGGGCTGCTTGGGCTGGCTCATAATCCACTCTGCCAGCGGCTCCAGACCTTTTTCCTTGGCTACACTCGCGCGTGTTTTGCGCTTTTGGCGATATGGACGGTACAAATCTTCTACTTCCTGCAACTTGGCTGCATTCTGAATGGATGCTGCCAGTTCGCTGGTCAGCTTATCCTGCTCGCTGATAATACGTAATACTTCATCCTTGCGATCCTGCAGATTGCGAAGATACTGGTGACGTTCTTCAATATCACGCAGCTGGTTCTCATCCAGCTCGCCAGTCATTTCCTTACGGTAACGGGCAATAAAAGGAATTGTATTTCCTTCTGCCAATAGATCAATGGTTGTGCGAATTTGTTTGAGTGAAATTTGCAGTTCTCCGGCAATTTGCTTAACGATCCGTTCGCGGATCTGCTGCTCACTGGCTTTCGCCTGTTCTTCGGTAATCAATTTTTGTTCAGCCAATCTTATCCCTCTTTCCGCTCTTCCCGCAGGAAGAATCCTGTCATCGTACATATATTATCTCAGACAATAAGCCTGATTTCCACCTGGTATCACGAAGTAAAAGGGCCTAAACATGCAAAAAACCCGGTGCATTCACCGGGTCCCCTTGCTCACCACAAGCCTAGAAATCTACCAGGCCCAGGCTAATCTGGAGCGAGTCATGCACACGACGCATGGTCTCTTCATCCAGATGTGTGATTTTGTCAGTTAAACGCTGCTTGTCAATGGTACGAATCTGCTCTAATAAAATGACGGAATCCCTGTCAAACCCGTGGGACTTAGCGTCAATTTCCACGTGCGTCGGCAATTTGGCCTTCTGGATCTGTGCCGTAATTGCCGCCACAATGACCGTCGGACTGAAGCGATTACCAATGTCGTTCTGGATTACCAAAACCGGCCTTACGCCACCCTGTTCGGAACCGACGACGGGCGATAAATCTGCAAAAAATACATCGCCGCGCTTTACGATCAATGTCTACACCCCGCTAACTAAGCGGTCCAGAGTGATATCCGCCTCTTCCTCCGCATAAAAAGCTTCACAAGCGATTCTGAGATTAATCTTGGCCATTTCCATGTATCCACGTTGCATTGCCTCGCGGACATGCCGCTTTTTGCGCTCGGTAAGATACCCTTTCATGGCTTTTCTGATTAACTCGTTACGGTCGGAATTCTCCAAAGCTGCGATCCCATCCATCTCCTGCAAAAGCTGATCCGGTAAATGGACCATAATCCCTTGCACATTTTGCATGTTGTCCAACTGTCCAGCACCCCCAAAACCTTTTCCAGCCATACCCCTTAGCTGATTTTACGGCATTATTACATACGCGAATCCAAGTTTCTGGTCTGCGCCACACGCACATTGCGTGAGGCAACTTTGCTGCCATCATTATAAACCACAATATGGGCGCGCGTACAGACTTTTCATCACAATATGTAAGATTCGCCTCAAAATTCCGGTTTCCTTCTGCTTGAATAGTAATTTTTTACGTATTAAGTAAAGGATTCCAGCGGCTCAGGATATTACCATTTTGGTAATAGACACGTGGTACTCTGGATGCAAGCATGCAAATGATTTCATAATTGATGGTTCCCAGCGCCGAAGCAAGATCGTCAGCAGTAATCATTTGTTCCTGCTGGCGACCGATTAGGACAACCTCTTCGCCGATTTGGATTTCTTCTGCGTTCTCCGCAAAAGATTTGAGTGATACCATGCACTGATCCATACAGATTGTTCCAATCACGGGGACACGATGACCGCGAATCAGCACCTGTGCTTTTCCGCTTAACATACGCGAATATCCATCTGCATAACCTACCGGAAGAGTAGCTACTCTTTCATGATCACCCGTAAAATAATGGGTACCATAGCTAACTCCCGATCCGGCAGGCAGTGTCTTCAAATAGGATACAGCGGTTTTGACGGTCATAACCGGTGTCAGGTCTATCACCTGCTTGTTCACTTCAGTCGAAGGATACAGCCCATACAGTGCAATACCAACCCGAATCATCTGTGGCGACAACTCGGGAGTATCAATAGCAGCGGCACTGTTCCCCGTATGTATAATAGGGATAGTATAACCCAGTCTCCGCAGTTCCCGGTCCACCTGTTGGAACCTTTCATATTGCATCAGTGTATAACTTTTGTCGTGCTCATCCGCCTTGGCAAAATGGGTGAACATACCTTCTATTTCCAGAATGGGCACCTGAAATGCTTTTACGATAAATTCAGGAGCATTTTCCGGAAAAAGTCCGAGTCTTCCCATTCCACTATCAATTTTGATATGAGCTTTGAGTTTGCGTCCGGAAGGATCTATTGGCAATTGGGCAATGGCCTCAAGCACTTCTTCCGTAAATACATTTAAAGTAACGTCGAATTCATAAGCCGCTTCTACCGCTTCCGGACCGGTATAACCCAGTACAAGAATGGGCAGATGCACACCATGCTGACGCAGCTCAATCGCTTCATCCAAAAACGCAACACTCAGGTAATCCGCGCCAAGTCTCTCCAGTTCCCGAGATACTTCGACTGCTCCATGTCCATAAGCGTTCGCTTTTACACATAATAGCAGCTTTGTAGCATCCGGCAAATTGTGACGGAAAGCCTCATAATTGGCATGCAGCGCATCTAGGTTAATTTCAGCTCTTGTTGGTCGATATTGCTGTTGCAATTACAGTCACCTTCTATCCGTTTTTGCCCATATAGGCAATACACCTATGTTAATGCGGAAGCCGGATAACTGTCAATTATACCTGAGTGAAAAAGTGCGGATGATTTCCTGCTTTGATGCGATTTATAAGGTAAAAGAAAGTCTCCTCACGAAATAGAAATTCCAGTGCCCGGAAATTCGTTTTTCGGAGGCCAATCATGAATCCCGTCCCGCAGTCGGTTTTCTGCAGAACCTGCTGGATAAGTCTATACAAAAATGAACCTGAGTGCGCTTTGACTGCTGCATTCATCGGTTCATCCATGTTTTATTACTTACCCGCTTCTTTAAAAATAGAAGCGTGATTTTTGCAGAATTGAAATTTTATGAACACACCTCACCCGTATACAGAAAAAAACTGCAAGATGGTGCTGTAATTACTAATAATTGCGAATTCTCTTTTCCTCATATATCGGCAGGTTTCTACAAGTTCTGATACTTCAACAGACAGCAAAAGGCAATCAAAAACCGGAAAGATCGGGGAAAGATCTTTCCGGTAATGTAGATGATAGGATTGCCGGTCAGGATACGGCCTGACAGTTCTTGCCGCCTTTGTTTTTCTCCCGTTCCTTCATCTGACAGGAAGAACATACTCCCTGAAAATCCAAGCGATGATCGGTTACGGTAAATCCAAACTCGCGTTCTACCCGTTTTTCCAATGAAACGAGCCAGTCTTCCATAATTTCTTCCACATTGCCGCATTGCGTACAGATCAAGTGATGATGCAAATGGGGACTGTTGGCTGCCCGCAAATCAAATCGCGCTGCTCCATCTCCAAAATTAACCTTTTGTACGATCTGCAATTCATTCAATAGGTCAAGCACCCGATAAACAGTAGCCATACCGATCTCCGGGAATCTTTCCTTTACCAGCAAAAAGACTTCTTCTGCACTCAGATGATCTTTTTCATGTTCCAGCAGTACCCGGATTGTTGTCTCACGCTGTGGAGTCAGCTTATAGCCTTTAGACTTCAGACGCTCTTTGATTCTGTCCACCTGTTCCGTCAGCATCATAATGTCATTCACACCTTCCGGTTTATTTTACAATTTTCATTTTCGTCTTCGATACAATTATTCAGTTATTGGTCGAGTGTTATCGTTATCCAGTCATATACGTTTGAGAAATATGTGTTCGCGGACAACCACTGTTTGGTGTTTTTCCGCTTCTGTATTTATTATCATTCACAAGCATAATACGAAGCATTAACTTCATCTATATCTTCACGCACACTGCTTACACTAATTTACGATAAATTCATTATATCATATTTATACTTAGAATAATTATAATTCTATAATAACTAAAAGAATAATACCTTGTAAATAGAAGCAGCAAAAAATCTGGATTAATAAAGCTGAGTTCTTATCTGAGTATTTATATGTAATTATATATATTATGTTTACAAGCAGTTGAAGATTTTTATAATCGGATTTAATCTTATATCTTCTTTTTATAGTAGGAAGCATCGTAAAAGTTATTCTTGTCTCAGGAATACAGCTTTTTTTTGTATGCAATAGTACAAATATGAGGCTGTATTTATTTCCATATTTCAATAACCTGCTTTTGATAACGAAAATTTTGTAGCCAAATTCATGCTATGATCCACTCTTTATAACTTGTACGTTCCATAGTGCTTTTAAGGAATGAAGATGATAAGCTTGTACATACAATGCTATTCAAAATTTTATAAAGGTAAATAATAATATAGTTAATTTAAGTTCTATATTCTTTTAAAAGGAGATATATAGGAAAAATAATGAATACGGTTACATATTATCATGAAAAACCCTTACGCGCTTTTGTTTTCTCAATGTACATATAATAATAAGGAATTACTTTTCTATTTCATTAATGTTAATAAAAACATTAATTATTAATATTAATGTTGACCGATTAAGAAATGTATGCTACATTCGGATTGTAAATTTATTCAATAAAAGCCCAAAAAAAGCGCTATTACATCGAAGACATAAACATGCATGTCAGGAAAGGATGAAGCACGTTGTCACACTCTAATCTGAAAGCCAAAATGATCGTTGATAAGGCATTCCGGATTGCTGAAGTGGATAAAAGAATTTACGGTTCTTTTATAGAGCATCTGGGCAGAGCAGTATATGGCGGTATTTATGATCCTTCTCATTCGTCTGCTGATGAAAACGGTTTCCGCAGCGACGTCAAAGAATTGATCCAAGAGCTGCAGGTTCCTATTATCCGTTATCCAGGGGGCAATTTTGTATCCGGTTACAATTGGGAAGATGGTGTTGGCCCTGTAGAAGATCGGCCAAAACGTCTGGAATTGGCCTGGCGTACCGTCGAACCAAACTATGTCGGTACAAATGAATTCATGAAGTGGGCCAAGCAAGCCGGCTCTGAAGTCACGATGGCTGTAAATCTTGGTACGCGCGGTATTGATGCGGCTCGTAACCTGGTTGAATACTGTAACCATTCGGGCGGTTCCTATTATAGCGATCTGCGCAAGCAGCATGGTTATGCAGATCCATACGCTATCAAAACCTGGTGCCTGGGCAATGAAATGGATGGTCCTTGGCAAATTGGTCACAAGACTGCAGAAGAGTACGGCAAATTGGCACTGGAAACAGCCAAAGCCATGCGTCAAGTCGATTCTTCTATCGAACTTGTAGCTTGCGGAAGCTCCAATACAGCAATGCCTACATTCCCTCAGTGGGAAGCCACCACTCTCGATCATACTTATGAAGCAGTAGATTATATCTCGCTTCACCAATATTATGGCAACCAGGAGAATAATCCTGCCAACTACCTGGCAAGATCAATGGATATGGATCATTTTATCCATACAATTATCTCTACCTGTGATTTTGTCAAAGCCAAAAAACGCAGCAAAAAAACAATGCACTTAAGCTTTGATGAGTGGAATGTATGGTATCACTCCAATGAAGCAGACAGTAAAATGGATCCTTGGAGTATCGCTCCTCCACAATTGGAAGACGTATACAACTTTGAAGATGCCCTGCTGGTCGGCAGTATGCTGCTAACCTTCCTGCGCCGCGCAGACCGTGTAAAAATGGCTTGCCTCGCACAGCTGGTCAACGTTATCGCTCCAATCATGACCGAAGATGGTGGACGGGTATGGAAGCAGACGATCTTCTATCCTTATATGCATGCTTCTGTCTACGGACGCGGTGTTTCCTTGAAACCTGTAGTCGATTCACCGGTATATGATGCCACTGATTATACAGATGTTCCTTATCTGGACAGTGCAGTTGTATATGATGAAGAGAACGAACACCTGACGATCTTCGCGCTGAATCGCCACCTGACTGATTCACTGGATCTGAACTGTGATGTACGCTCCTTTGAAGGCTATCGTATCGAGGAACATATTGTTCTGGAGAATGATAATCTCAAGGCAGTAAATACAGCAGATAATGAACAGGTTGCTCCACATAATGGTGGTCAATCCCAGCTGGATGACGGTATTCTGACTGCCCGTCTGGCGAAGACGTCCTGGAATGTGATCCGACTCCGCAAAGCCTAAGCTGCTCATCCTTTCCTTTTATGAATACGTTACCATCCACTATATTGTGAATGGTAACGAGCTTTACCCATGTACAGGTTCGAATTTTATGAGGAGGTCATTCCATGTTTGGTAAAAAAAGCTGGTTAATCGTATTAGCTTCTGTAATGATGTTATCTCTTGTACTCGCAGGTTGCGGTGGTAAAGGATCCTCGGACCCGAATCAACTGACATTTATGTTCCGCGGCGGCCCGGATGAACTCAAAGCTTATACAGCAGTTGTAAAGCAATTTGAACAGGATAATCCAGGTATCAAAGTCAAAGCGATCCAGACGAATCCCGACCAATATGCTGCCAAGTTGCAAGCTGCAATTACCGGTAACAGTGTACCGGATGTATTTTTCTACAACCCTGCTGATCTGAAAGCTTACACTAACAACAACATCTTGCTCGATATCACTAAATACATCGAGAATAAACCGGATGTAGATCTGAAAAATATGTGGCCACAAGGTGTGGATATGTATCGTTATGACGGTACCGAAGTAGGCAAAGGTGCCCTGTATGGTCTGCCAAAAGATCTGGGTCCATTCGCACTCGGATACAACAAAACCATGTTCGAAAAAGCAGGCATCCCACTGCCGGACAAAGACAAACCTTACACTTGGGATGAGTTTATCAAAGTTAACCAGCAGCTCACCAAAGATACAGATGGTGATGGCAAACTGGATCAATTCGGTACCGGTCTGAATGCAGAATGGACATTGCAACCATTCGTATGGAGTAATGGTGCTGACTGGCTGGATAAAACACATACCAAAGTAACCATTGATGATCCTAAATTTATTGAAGCATTGCAGTTCTTTGTAGATATGCAGAACAAATACAAAATCACTCCTGCTATCGAACAAGCACAAACACTGGATACGTACCAACGCTGGATGAGAGGCGAACTGGCTTTCTTCCCTGTCGCTCCATGGGATCTGAGTACTTTCAAACGCGAACTGAAATTTGATTATGATGTTATTCCGTTCCCTGCCGGATCTACTGGCAAGCCTTCTTCATGGGTAGGCAGTCTGGGTATCGGTGTATCCAACAAAACAGCCAATCCGGAACTTGCAGCCAAACTGGTAACGTATCTGTCTGCTTCACCAAGCGGACAAAAATCTCTGGTTGAAGCCGGCGTACAAATTCCTAACCTTCAAGATATGGCGAAGAAATGGGCAGCTGATTCTTCCAACCCTCCTGCCAACAAAGAAGAGTATCTGCAAATCGTGAACGACTACGGCAGACCACTGCCAGGTCAATACACGTACAATGCTGAATGGTATGCACTGTTCTTTACAGACCTGCAACCTGTACTTGACGGCAAAATTGCAGTTGCTGATTTTGTAAAACAGGAACAACCAAAAATGCAGGCTATGCTCGATCAAGCTGTAGCTGCCGAGAACAAAGCTAAAGAAAGCAAAAAAAGCAAATAATATCCTCCATCCTACTGCAGAATGGAATCAGTAAGAACGTTATGTAATAACAGCGAAAATGATGTTAGTGTTCTCAGGCTCTTTCCGAGAGGCTAACATCATTTTCATTACTGTACTGTAGCAATGCTGCAATACCTATTTAGAAACATAGGGGTGAACTTATGAAAGCAACTTCTGATATTTACCAGGAAGGAAATGCGAGCATGGTTAAAAAGAGATCCAATCTGTATCGTAAAGAGAAAATTTATGGCTTCCTGTTCATTTTACCGCCAGTCATTGGCTTTTTGCTGTTTACGCTTTATCCGGCTCTTTATTCGGTATACGGCTCTTTTACCGACTGGAATGGACTTGGTCAGATGAACTTTATCGGTCTGGACAACTATAAGACATTGTTTACAGACAACTTCTTCTACACATCCATGTACAATACATTTTTCCTGATGATCGGTATTCCTATCGGGCTTCTGCTATCCCTGTTGCTCGCATTGGGACTTAACCGTAAAATTCCGGGCACAACTGCTTTCCGTGTTATCTATTATGTTCCGGTTATCTCTTCACTCGCTGCGATCTCTATCCTGTGGCAATGGGCATATAACGGTGACTACGGTCTCGTCAACCAGTTCCTCGGCCTGTTCGGTATCAAAGGTCCTAACTGGCTGGCTAATACAGCTACCGTTAAACCAGCAATCATCCTGATGACAATCTGGAAAGGCCTTGGTTTCTCCATGCTGCTGTACCTGGCTGCCCTGCAAAGTGTATCCCGTACGTACTATGAAGCGGCTGAACTGGATGGTGCCAGTGGTTTCAGCATGTTCCGTCACATTACCTGGCCGATGGTCAAACCGGTAACTTTCTTCCTGGTTGTTACCAACATCATTGGTGGTTCCCAGATCTTTACGGAAATCAACATCATGACACCTACAGGCGGACCGGAGTACTCTTCCGCTACAGTCGTATTCTACATCTGGCAAAAAGCATTTGAGAATCTGCAAATGGGTTATGCCTCCGCGATGGCCGTTATTCTGGGATTGTTCATTTTCATTGTTACTCTGATTCAGTTCAAGATGAATGAGCGTTCCTCATTCGATATGGATTGATCACGATAGAGAAGGAGTGAGTTAAGAGATGGTATACAGCAAGCAGCAAAAAATGACCAATGCGATTATTTTCATTATTTTATGTATAGGTGCGGTATTTATGATTCTGCCGCTGCTCTGGATGATCTCCACATCGTTCAAAAACCGTGAAGCGGTATTCGCCCTTCCACCAGAATGGATTCCAAAAGACTTCCAATTTGCCAAATATGTTGAGATCTGGACTGCCGGACCGCTCATGAGTGGTATTATCAACAGTCTGATCGTAGCCATCACAGTAACTGTGATCGGTACGCTGACTTCCAGTCTGGCCGCTTTTGCTTTTGCCAAAATGCGTTTTCCTATGAAAAACCAGATCTTCCTGCTGCTGCTGTCATCGATGATGATTCCCTATCCAGCAGTTATGATTTCCCAGTTCATTATGTTCTCGGGATGGGAATGGGTAGATACCCTGCTGCCGCTGATCGTACCGGGTCTATTCGGTAACGTAGTTATGATCTTCTTCCTGCGTCAGTATCTGTACAGTATTCCAAATGCGATTATTGAAGCAGCCAAAATCGATGGTACTTCCTACTTTGGTATCTATGCACGTATCATCGTACCGCTGATCAAACCGGCGATTGCTGCGCAGCTGATCCTGTGGTTTATGGGAATCTGGAATGATTACCTGCCTCCAATCCTGTATCTGAACTCTCCGGAAATTCAGACTCTGCAGCTCGTTATCGCAAACTTCAATGCCAGCTACGCTATTCAAAGTGATTATCCGCTGATTATGGCTGCATCTGTTGTATCCTTGCTGCCTATCTTGATCATCTTCCTGATCTTCCAGCGTCAAATCATTGAATCCGTAGCAATCTCCGGGGTGAAAGGATGAGTATTCTATTCCCTACCTCTCCTCCGGAAGACAAGCTCTACGATACAACCATTCTGGATGACGAATCCAAATGGACCATAAACAACGCCCATGATCCGGGTATCCTCAAAACGGATCAGGGTTACTACATCTATTCCACCGACGTCCGTATGGGCGGCGAGCTGACTCCAGGCATCATGGTACGCCGTTCCCAGGATTTGATTCACTGGGAATGGGTCGGCTACGCCCTTCCGGGCATTCCGGAAATTGCTACCGAATGGTCGCAGGCGATTAATCTATGGGCACCCGATGTCGTGAAAGTCGGCGACAAATACCGGATGTATTACTCGGCTTCGACATTTGGCAGTACACGTTCGATGATTGGACTGATGGAGAGCGATTCTCCGGAAGGTCCATGGACAGACTGCGGCTGTGTGGTTCGTACACAGGAAGGCGACGGTCCCAATGCAATTGATCCCCATGTAGTAAATGATACGGAAGGTCAACAGTGGATGGTCTATGGCTCCTTTTTTGGTGGTATTCATATTTTGCCACTGGATCAACAGACTGGTAAGCCTACCATCGAAGGATTTGGCACACTTCTGGCGATCCGTGACAAAGCAACTGTTGATGGTGCCATAGAAGGTCCTTATATTGTGTACCATCCCGAATTTAAAAAGTATTATTTATTTGTCTCTTATGATTCGCTGTTCAAGGATTACAATGTACGGGTAGCTCGTGCTGATCATATTACCGGCCCTTATACCGATATCCATGGTCATGTACTGACCGATATCGATTATCGTCCGCAGCATGAGATCGGCAATAAAATTGTGGGTGGTTATCGCTTCGGAGAAGGTGAAGGCTGGATCGCTCCAGGGCATAATTCTGTTTTGAATGATGATGGTACTTTCTACATCGTTCATCATGCACGTGGTGAGCAGGACAAGCATTGGTCCTACCTCCATATCCGCAAGATTCTTTGGACGGCAGACGGATGGCCGGTCGTTTCACCGGAGCGTTATGCCGGTGAGCAGGAACAAGATCTGGAACCCAAGCAATTGACAGGACAATGGGAGACCATCCTGCTGGATCCAAGCGAGAACGATCAGATTGCTTCGGAACCTCTGGAACTTCATGAGGATGGCAGTCTGCATCATAAGGGTCAGACAGGTCACTGGCAGATGCAGGATGCACGTACATTGATTCTGGAGTGGTCAACTACTACCGGTGAGCTGCAGCGCAGTGAAGTGAAGCTGCTGCCTTCCTGGGATTGGGAGAGACACTGTTCCACGATCATCTTTACCGGCATGACCGCACAAGGCTGGTCTATCTGGGGAAAACAAATTGCATCGACAACCATATAATGATAGCATGAACATAAAAAAGGGAAGAAACATTTGTTTCTCCCCTTTTTTTATGGCCTGTTATCTAAAGCGTTTACAATCAGACCTGCTTCTCCAGTTCGCTGGATGCAGAGCCGGAATGGACCAATTTGTCATAATACAGACGGAATACGATATCCTGGTTGTAGTTACCGAACCCACGACCAAACAAAGTCAGTCCGCCCACATGTTCGGACGAAGGCTCTACAGCGATACGCAGTGTCCACTGTCGGTCACGTACATTTACATGATCTAGCGTAATATCCGATATTTGGATACCATCCATATACGTACCGTCTCGTGATACCTGCAGATGCTTCAGCAGTCCATACTGATTGACGATATCAGGCCACCACTGCGGGTTATACTTACCGCGCTTGTCACCAAAGTCTCCCGGACTGGTCCATGTACCCAGTTTGACATCATTCAGATAGAAGGTGATATCCGAAGGAAAACGGTTGTCTGTAAGCGGCGCCTCAGAAGCAATTTCTAGCGAGACGAGCAGCTCCAGCGGATTTTCGGTAGATAACAGAAAGTTCGGAATTTTGTACTCGATAAATCCCTCGCTGAACCAAAGTATTTTGGCCTGAAAGCGTTCGGCATCAAAGAAGTACCGAGTATCATCCACTTGGCCGATAAACTTCTCCGGCGAAGCCAGTCCACAGGTTGGTTCGACCTGAAGGTCGGTATAGTGTCCGATCGAGATTTCGCTTTCGTGATACTGGCGAAGATGCTCGATTTTGTTCGGGAAAATGATATTCGCTTCTTCAACCTGAAGAGAACACACTTTCTGTACACCGCCTTTGCCGGGCTGCATATTGGTAGAGATGATAGCTGCTTTTTCGAGTTTCTTGACGTGCATGGAGACGATGGCGCTGGTTAGACCAACAGCCTCCGCCAGCTCGCGAATATTCATCGGTCGTTCAGCGAGCAATTGAATGATCTTGTGCCGTACACTGCTGGCCAGGGCTTCGTATACCGGCAGCGATTTATCCGAAATATCCAGATTCATATTCAGGCTCCTCCATTAGCGAGTGTGTACCATTAATATATACCTTTCCACTATATCCTTATGTTAACAAAAATACAAACGTTATCACTAGTTATTCTCAAATTTTATATTACCTGTTAATATAAAGGTGCATTTCAAGGCAATTTAACCATATTAAGGAGGAATTTATTTATGATTAATATGAATATGAATGCAAAAGAAAGCAAAGGTACGATCAGCCGCTATCTGCATGGACAGTTTGCCGAGCATCTAGGCAGATGTATTTATGAAGGCATGTGGGTTGGTGAAGATTCCCCTATTCCCAATACGGAAGGTATTCGCAATGATGTTTTGAAAGCGCTTCGAAAATTACATATTCCGGTTCTTCGCTGGCCGGGAGGTTGCTTTGCTGATGAATACCACTGGAAAGACGGTATAGGCCCGCGTGAACAGCGTGCACGCATGGTCAATAACCACTGGGGCGGCGTTGAAGAAAATAATCACTTTGGCACTCATGAGTTCCTTCGTCTGTGTGAGCTGCTCGATACCGAGCCTTATATCAGCGGGAATGTAGGTAGCGGTACCGTTCACGAGATGCAGCAATGGGTCGAATATATGACGCTGGACGGAACGTCGCCTATGGCTGATCTGCGTCGCCAGAATGGACAGGAGCAGCCATGGAAAGTGACTTATTTTGGAGTAGGTAATGAAAACTGGGGTTGCGGCGGTAACATGCGCCCGGAATATTACGCCGATCTGTACCGGCATTATGCTACCTATGTGCGTAATTATGGTGATAATACGATTTACAAAATCGCCTGTGGTCCAAATGTCGATGATTATCACTGGACTGAAGTATTAATGCGTGAAGCTGCACATATGATGGATGGACTCAGCCTTCACTACTACACACTCCCTTCCGGTGAATTTTTCCCTGTCAAAGGATCGGCCACTGACTTTAGCGTAGAAGAGTGGTTCCAGACACTCCGATTGACACTGCATATGGAAGAACTGATCGTGAAGCACTCACGCATCATGGATAAATATGATCCGGATAAAAAGGTCGGCTTGATCATCGATGAATGGGGTATGTGGACCGACGTCGAGCCGGGTACCAACCCAGGGTTCCTGTTCCAGCAAAATACGATGCGTGATGCACTTGTGGCTGGTGTAAATCTGAACTTGTTCTACAAATTCTCGGATCGGATCAAAATGGCCAATATCGCCCAGATGGTCAATGTGCTGCAAGCGATGGTTCTGACAGAAGGAGATCGAATGATCCTCACTCCTACGTACCACGTCTTTGATATGTACCAGGTGCATCAGGACAGTGAACGCCTGGATCTGCAGTATGAAAGCCCTGAATACAAACTGGGAGCCCAGTCGATCGCCAAAATCAGTGCAGCTGCTTCCCGTGATCAAAGCGGCAAAATCCATCTGACCATCTGCAATCTGAGTCATGCTGACGGAGAGTCCTTCTCTTGCAAAATCGAAGGTGCAGATCAAGACACGTACCATGTAACCGGTCAACTCCTGGCAGCCGATGCATTGAATGCACATAATACATTTGAACAGCCGGAAAATGTGACTCCTACTGCCTTTGAGGTATCCCTTTCTGAGGACGGTACCCTGAGCTTCCAGCTTCCTCCTGCTTCGGTAGCCGCTATCACGCTAGCCTGAGGACTTAATTATGAAGTATACGCGTACAGGGTCAGAACAGGGCTGTAAAGGCTGTAATCGCAGTCCTCAGCTCTCGGAGGAGAAGATAGAACGACTCGTGAAGAAAGCACTACAAGGGAAAACAGTAGATGAACTTACAAATGTGGGGATTCAGCAGCAGCGATTTGCCCAGTGCATGTCCTGCTCTTCCCTGCAGTACGGAACCACCTGCAAACACTGCGGCTGTCTGGTGCATATACGTACTCGCCTGGCTGCCTCCAGCTGTCCTTCACCCTATGGATCGCAGTGGCAATCCTAGCAGCGAGATCCAGTCCAGAGCGGCAGCTAGGAGCTGTAGAGAACCTTTTCCTTTTGCTTCATTAATAATCTTTGCCTTTTCCGTTATGGTACGAATCCTGATTCACGCACAGGATCAATAAACCTATGCTATTTGTTAGCAGTTAGTGTATAATCCATACTGGTTATTTTATAAAAAAGCCAAGCTGTCTTCTCTTGTTGTAGTGTCGCAATATACAACCGGAAGACAGCTGATGGATTATAAATGTTATGGAGGTTCCTATGTCACCACACCATCTGGAAAAACTGTTTAGTGAAGGAATAATAAACGAAGATACTCTAGTAGACATACTGCATCAATGCTCTGTCGTCCCTCTGCTGTACGATGAAGGCAGCCAGATTACGGTGGACGATTTTTACAGCCGTCTGGAAAACCCACTCGAAGGGGAAGCTGCTGAAGCTGCCAAAGCGCTGTATACGGTCGCTGTGCTCGCGTTCCAGCGCTTTGCTGAACCGGAAAACTATGAACGGCTTCAGGATGCTATCAGCCTACAGGAAGACCTGTGCATGACTGGCGTCCTGTCTGTGTCCGACTGGATCGAGTGGCTCAGTCGTATGGCTGCAGGAGAGATCAATCTTCCGACTGCTGATTTCCATAGTCTGTTCGAAGATCTGCCGGAAGGTTATATGTTGCAGGATTTCCATGACGATCTAACGTATATTTTGGAACAGCCGGACCATTCCAAATATGATGAAGCGGTGAAACAGCAGCAATTGCTGTACCATCAGCTTGGCGTAACCGATTAATCAATCGGATATTCAATAGGCGCCAGGAATTGCAATTCGGATGAGTTGCATCATTTAACTGTCTCCAACCAAAAAGCACACCTGCTCCAGCGCAGTCTCCATTCTCTGATACAAGAAATGGAAACTGTCCTATAGAGCAAGTGTGCTTTTTATTGTGCATGTTTTTATATTGTCTTTATCAATGAATCTGTACTCTTGCGCAGCATGCGATCTCCATTATTACTGCACGTGTATGACCATGTCTATTCATTTTGGATAGACACTGGTTCGAGAATATTCGGGTTACTTTGTTTTCGTTTTGCTTCCTTCCACTTTTACCAGTGCATTGACCGTCTGGGATACGCTTGGGTCTACTGCCGAACTGATCTGGATCTGCAGACGTACAATACTGTAGCTGCCTGCCGGATACTTGATCAATACACCTGCATCATTAACATATTTATCGCCACTGCTGGAGATGATTTTATATACCAGACGTTCGTCCTGCGGCAGTATCAGCACCGGTTGACCGATGGTATGGTTACCGGTCTGGATTTTGTTAAATGGACGTACGGCCTCAGCGACACGATCCGTCTCTGTACCATCGATTCGGTAGGACAGATTGGCACGCTTGGTGGAGCTGCGTTTGACGTTACCTGTTTCATCAATATTATAAGCTGCGATTTCCAGCTGGTAGACCCCTTTGGGCAGCGCCTGAAAAGCGGTCTGTCCCGAAGCCGTCAGTACCATTGCAATATTATCGATATGATTAAATGTATAATATCCCGGCGGATGGATCGGATACGCTCCATTAACCGGTTCTCTTACCTGCTGGACCAGTGTACCTGCATACTTGCCATCCAGACCATACGCATTCAGTTCCAGCACATTGGCATCTGTAGAAGTCAGACGGAAGCCGATATCTGCTGACTTCTCTTGGCCGTTCATACGGATCACTGTATTGCTGATCGAGATATCCTGGATACCCTGTCCGATATCCGGAGCATTCTGACCAACATGAATAACAAATGGTAAATGCAGAGATGGATAGCCTGCAGCAGTCAGTACCACTTCTCCTTCATATACACCCTCCACTGCCGCTGCAGATGGCTGTAGCGCCAATGTGAATTCAGAAGCAGCATGAGCGCCCGCAGTAATCGTATTCCCTGCTCCCAGTCCCTGCAGACGGGCTTGAATCTGGCTGGTGTCCGGTGTGGCTATTGGTCGTGCAGGATCGGACGTTACGCTATTATGCATATTCACACTCGCCTGATACGTAACTGCTGCACCAGAGGTGTTTTTTAATTGAAGCTTTTTCAGCTGTTCGCTGCTGCCTGCCGGTACAGTACCGAATCCAGCAGACGGATTGTAATTGGTAATCGTCTGACGTTTCCAGTTCTTGTCCAGGATGGTAACTGGCTCTACTGTCTGCAGGACAGCCGGTGTATAGACAGCTGCACTTACATTGGCGCGTCCTGCTCCCTGGGAATAGACATCATAGACTTTGCCGGACTCATCGGTGAGACGATCCGAAGTATTGGCCAAGGCTGCCCGAATATCAAAAGGCGTCCAATCCGGATGCTCCTGCTTCAGCAAAGCCGCCATTCCTGCAACCATCGGTGCCGCCATGCTTGTACCGCTCTCACGCTTGTAAGCCTGGCTGTAGGAGGCGTCCTGAACATACTTGCCATATGCTGGCACGGTAGAACGAATATTCACACCAGGTGCAGCCATATCTGGTTTGATTCCCAATAGTCCGTCCTGGTTCGGACCACGCGAACTGAAGCTTGCCATCCGGTCGCCGTCTACTTCGGTTTTGGGATAATTGGCGTCAAAACGGAACTGAATCGGCTGCTCGGGATGTACCAGTGCGGTGCGTGCCAGTGCACGTCCTTCCACCCCACTCATATCAAAAGCAGGGATATATTCAAATCCTTCTCCAATATAAGCAGTCGATCCCAGATAACCGTCACGTCCGCTGATATTCGCTGATAAATCGGCTTCATCGGGGTGAGCCGCCTGTGCATTACCGTTGAAAATAATTACCGCACGTGCGCCATGCTTGGCAGCAATTTTGATCTTGTCATCAAATTGCAGATTGCCACGGGATACGAGAACGATTTTGCCTGTAACATCTTTATTCTGGTAATCCGCTTCCGCTCCTAATCCTGCGTAGATTCCCTCTACCTTGCCAGTACCGATCATCTCTGCAAAATTCTCGCGGTTCAGCTGCCATGCCATCACATTAAGCGGATAGCTCTGTCCTGTCGATGTGTTGGCGTACACATTATTCTGCACTGTCGTACCTTTATCTGTATTCGATGTACGTGAAGGCTGGTCTCCATAGACCGAAGCTGTTACAGTTGCCTGGTATAAATGGTACGGTATCGAAGAAGCACCCACCGAGATAGCCAGCTGCGAAGTAGCCGGAGAATTCACCGAATAGTAGTAAGGACCGGAGTCGGCATCATTACCATTAGCCACCACGACTGTTGCGCCACTGAGTACGGCGTTGTTGACCGCAGTAGAAATAGGTGAATTCACATCTTTGTTGGTACTGATTCCTAGAGAGAGATTAATAATGTCCATGCCATCTTTGACTGCATGTTCAATTCCATCGATCAGTGTAGCCGAATTAACGCTTTCCTTGTTGGTAGCCGGGTTGCGTGAAGCGACGCGGTATGCATACAAATCTACATCATAGGCTACTCCTTTTTGTACGACTTCACTGGTCTTGTTCTCGGCGCGACCTGCAATTATGCCGGCTGCATGGGTGCCGTGCAGACTCCCCGGGTATCCCAGCTTGTATGTATCCTGATCAATACTGATTGGCGGAGTTTCATAAGGATCACGATCCTTGTCTACAGAATCATAGCCACCTTTATAGACTTTTTTCAGATCGGGATGCAGATAGTCGAGTCCTGTATCGATAACACCGACTTTTACCCCTTTCCCCGTCAATCCCTTGGCCCATGCTGTCTGTGCACCGATCAGTGACAGAGCGGATGGATCATAGGTTGCCTGACCGACAGACTGCGGTCTTTCTTCGACCGGAATATGATATACCGCATTGTTATCATAAATGGACTTGATTCCCGGTAGCTGGGCCAGTACCGGAATCTGATTGGCAGGAATAGAAATCTCCAATCCATTCAACACCGTATTATAGCGATAGTTGACTTTTAATTGTATGCCTTTGGCAAGTGCCTGATTAATAATCGAAGTCTGCTGGGAGTTAACCTTAGTCTCTGTAGACTCTGCTGCTACCGATTCCAGCCCGATCGTTGACGCATATTCCCCAACCGCAGCCGGTTGTGTAGTCAGTTGGACGATTACATTGGTTCGCTGACTGGAATTGGTATTGATGTCAGGAGAGATCACGTTCGTCTCGCCCGTAGTCAGACTGAGTAGCTTATCCGGCAGGCTTTGCTGATCGAGCACGTATGGAGAAGACAACGTCCCCGATGCAGCATAAGCTGCTGCTGGAGAGACTGCTATTCCAGCGGTAATCAGTACAGCCAGTGAACCATAAGACAACTTGCGCAGAACATGTAACTTTTTCAAATACATTCCCTCGTTTCCTTATTATGCTTGCTCATTTCCCGCAGCCATATCGTATCATTACAGGTGACTCATGAATAGCTATTTTCTCCATAAATTGTATTCACTGGAGACCGGCTTGTCATCGACCTATAGATAGAAATATAAAAAAAAGACATTCTTCCGGCATCCATGTGTACACCCGTAAGTGTGTTCATGTCTGTTAGAAGAATGTCCGAACATCCTATTACTTTTTATCCACAACTACTAACTTGCGTTAGCCGTGATTTAAGGTTTAGTGATTTTCACCAGTGCATTTACAATCTGATATGCATTTGGATCTACTGCAGAACTAACTTTGACCTGCAGTCTGGCAATCCGATAATCAGTGTACGGATATTTGACGAGCACACCGTTGTTGTTAACATACTTCTCATCACTACTGGACAGCACTTCATACTTCACGCGGCTGTCTGAAGTGAGAGGCAGTACATATTCACCAAGGTTATTCTTGCCATCCAGGATATAATTAAACTGTTTGGCTGCTGTAGCTACGCGGTCCTTCTCCGTACCTGCAATGCGGTAAGAACTATAGGCATGTTTGATAGAATTCTGGTCAATGTTACCGGATGGAGAATGGTAATACGCATTAATCTCCAGTTTGTAGACTCCTTTGCCCAGAACTTTGCGTCCATAGCTGCCACCTGTACCATAAGCCATATAAATATTATCGACATTATTGAACTGATAGTATCCTGGAGCGAATACTTCGGTACTTCCCTGTTCGTAAGGCTTCTGTACCTGTACCAGAGTGCCTACATATTCATCTTCAATATCGTAGACATTCAGCTCAAGAACATTCGCATTGGTAGAGGTCAGACGGAAGCCTACATTAGTAGAATCTTCTTTGCCGTTCAAGCGGATAACCGTATTGCTGAGATTTACTTCCTGTACACCCAGACCTGCATCGGGAACACTGTTACCCACATGGAGAACGAATGGCAGATGCAGAGACGGATATCCATTTGCAGTCAATACAACGTCACCTTCATATACGCCTGTTGCAGCTGCAGCTGATGGTTTGACAGCCAGCTTAAAGGCGGAAGCCGAGTTGGCACCAACTGTAATCGAGTTACCTCCATTTAGCCCCTGCAGGCTGGCTTCGATGTTACTTACGTCCGGTGTCGCAATCGGCTCACTCGGATCAGAAGTTACATTCGGGTGCATTTTTACACTTGCCTGATACGTGATCGCCGATCCGGAAGTATTCTTCACCTGAAGTTCTTTGATCTGGGCTTCACTTCCGGCAGCTACCGTACCAAAAGCAGCAGAAGAATTGTAATTGGTAATGGTTTTGCGCATCCAGTTCTTATCCAGAATCGTGATATCCTCTACAGTCTGCAGAACAGCTGGTGTATACACAGCCGTTCCAACATTTGCACGGCCAGCACCTTGTGAATAGACATCATACTGTGTATTGGACAGATCATAGAGTGTGTCCGAAGTATTCGCCAGTGCTGCACGAATATCGAATGGAGTCCAGTTCGGATGCTCCTGCTTGAGCAGTACAGCCATACCGGCTACGTGCGGCGAAGCCATACTTGTACCATTTTGGCGCTCATAGGCTCTGCTGTACGATGCATCCTTGATGTACTTGCCATAGGCAGGTACGGAAGAACGGATATTCACACCTGGTGCAGATACATCAGGCTTGATACCGAGCAGACCATCCTGGTTCGGTCCACGGGAGCTAAAGGAAGCCATTGTATCACCGCGTACTTCATCTTTTGGATACTCGTTACCAAATGTAAATTCAAGCTCATCTTCGGAAGCAAGTGCTTCTCTTGCCAGTGCACGACCTTCTTTACCCGCCATATCAAAGGTTGGTACATAATCGAATCCTTCACCGATAAATCCGGTTGCCCCTACATGACTGTCACGACCCGAAATGCTTTCGGACAGATCCGCTTCATTCGGATTGCTTGCTTTGGAGTTACCGTTGAAGATAATAGCTGCTTTGGCGCCATGTTCTTTGGCGTTTTTCATTTTATCGACAAATGGCAGATTACCACGGGAAATCAGCACTACTTTGCCTTTCACATCTTTGCCTGCATAATCAGCTTCGGCACCCAGTCCCACATACACGCCTTCATGGGTATCCGTACCAAGAATCTCGGCAAAGTTGCTGCTGGATACATACCAGCTCATTACGTTAAGTCCATAAGACTTCGCAGATGGATCACCGTATACATCTTCGCTAACTGCTGCACCTTTGTTGCCATATACCGATGCGGATACCGTAGCTGTATACGTAGCAAAAGGAATAGAAGATGCTCCTACGGAAATCGCCAGCTGGGAACTTGCCGGTGAACCCATAGAGTAGTAATAATAACCGGAATCTGCCGCATTACCATTCGCTACTACAGCAGTTACGCCTGCCAGTACTGCATTGTTGATCGCTACAGAATCCGGAGAATTTACATCTTTCTCGGAATCGGAGCCCAGGGACAGGTTGATAACATCCATTCCGTCTTTGACTGCATGCTCGATACCGTCAATAACCTGTGCCGATGAACCGGAAGCACGGTTGGTCTCTGGGTTACGGGACAGTACACGATAAGCATACAGGTTGGCATCATAAGCGATACCTTTTTGTACGATATCACTTGTTTTGTTCTCGGCGCGACCTACAATCGTACCGGATACGTGCGTACCATGGGAAGTTCCTTCAAACCCTGTGCCGTATGGATCTTCATCCACGGATAATGGTCTGTCTTCATAAGGATCGAAATCTTTGTCTACGGAATCATATCCGCCTTTATAGGCGTTTTTGAGATCGGGATGTTCATAATCGACACCGGTGTCAATAACACCGACTTTGACACCTTTACCAGTCAGACCTTTGTTCCAGGCCTGCTGGGCACCAATCAGAGTAAGCGGTGCCGGGTCATATGTAGCTTGCGTTGCTTTTGCTGTCAGGGTTGGCGGTTCCTGAACAGGAATGGTGTAATAAGTACTGTTTTCAAAAATGGATTTGACGCCAGGCAGTTCGGCAAGTTTGGGAATCTGATTAGCCGGAATGGATACTTCCATGCCGTTCAGTACCGTGTTGTAGCGATAGTTGACATGCAGATTGATTCCTTTGTCCAGCGCCTGCTTCACAATAGAGTTCTGCTGTGAATTGATAGCGCTCTCGGTGGATTCGGCAGCCATGGAACGAATGCCCATCTGAGCTGCATATTCTCCTACAGCTACCGGCTGGTTGGTCAGCTGAACGATAACACGGATCGTCTGTTTGGAACCTGTATTGATTTTGGGTGAAATGACATTGGTTTCCCCGGAAGTCAGGCTGATTAATTTATCGGGCAGTTGTTTCTGATCCAGCAGATAAGGCGATGTCACTGTACCCTGTTCTGCGGCATAGGCTGCGCCCGGAGACCATACTGTCCCTGCTGCGAGCAGAGCAGCCATGGATACTACAGATAACTTGCGAACAACATGTAGTTTAGTCAAATTTCGTCCCTCATTTCATCAATTTGGTTATTCAGTTGTCAAAAATCCCGATTATAACCCTAATTCCACCATTAATAACTATGTAAGCTTTATTGACCCCCTTTTCTATTTTATAGGAATATTTTATTACATAGCATTATATTACCACCTGAATTAACCACTGGCTAGATATTTTATCCATGTATAGATAAATTTTGCGTTACTTATAATTGAGTAACCTTTTTTTATCAAACTGCGCATCAGATAAGGACATTTTTTATAAATAAGCACAAAAAAAGCATTTCTGCTCACTTTTAAGGAACTGAAATGCTTGTATAAATATACTATTTATTAGGTTTTATATTGTTGTTAGCTATTCTTCCCTCGGGACCAGATCAAAAATGGTTCCATCTTCCATCGTATCAATCAAACGATCGAGCCATAGATAATACCGGATAGCTTCCTGCATTTTTTCTTTGTCTTTCAGCAATATATTGCGGGCTGGTGTATCTTCCATATCTACAATCAGACGATCAATTTCTTTGACCGACTTGCGAAATACAAGAATATTACTCTCTACTGCTTTCCGCCATTTAATAGCAAAAAAGTCTGTAAATGTCTGATACCAGTCATATTCTACTTCATATAAATCTTTGCGTGATCCTTTTTCCCACACTTTGTTGACCATGCGCAGATCCAGCAAGTTGCGTACTCCCGTACTCATACTGGTCTTGCTCATTGCCATTTCGCGTCCCATCTCATCCAGTGTCATCGGCCGGTCTGCGAAAAAAAGCAAGCCATACAGATGGCCTGTAGACAGGGAAACGCCATAAAGATCCATATTACGTCCGATTACTTCAATAACACGCTTCCTGACTTTCTCCACTGTCTCCTGCTGTAACTCATCCAATTGGTCCAAGCCCATGCTTGCACACTCCCATTCTATCTATACAGTTTGTACTATACGATCTGTAATAATTGACTTTCACCATTTTAAAAAAATTATTATAAAAAGTAAAGCAGAGCATTTGCGAGTATTATCCAGTATATCGCAGTATTCCATCTATAAATATCGTACAGTTTTTTCTGTACAAACTTATTATACGGATTTTACGGTTGATTTGCAAAATAATATTTGCTACAATTAATCACGTTGCGTTGCAAATCATGAAAATATTCTTTGTTACTGAAAAAATATTATTACTTTCAAGTATTCATTGTTTAAAATTTGGGTAATAAACTTGGTGATATGATCTAGCTAACTCGCTTCGCAAGTATTCCTTCGTTTGATTTTAGCTTTATTCACCTACCTGAACGACAAAGAATATTCGGTTAGCAGCCCGTGTTGAGAATCGTAAATTTGCTGATGAGTGATCAGCACTATCGCAGGATTATTGTATGTGTTTCTACTATATATAAGGGGTGACAATGCATGTCTATTTTGGAAATCAAAAATGTAAGCAAACTGTTTGGCCCAAATGCAGAGCAGGGCGTGAAGCTGCTGGAGCAGGGATGGACCAAAGAGAAGATGGCAAAGGAAAAACAAATCACGGTCGGTGTTAACCGTGTGAATATGGAAATCAATCAGGGCGAGATTTTCGTTATCATGGGATTGTCCGGTAGTGGTAAATCCACACTCGTACGTATGTTTAACCGTCTGATTGAGCCGACTTCCGGAGAGATTCTGGTACATGGTAAAGATCTTCGCAAAATGAACAAAGAACAACTGCGGAATGCACGCCGCAAAACGATCAGTATGGTATTCCAGAAATTCGCACTCTTCCCGCACCGTACGGTTCTGGAAAATGTAGAATACGGTCTGGAGATTCAAAAAGTAGCCAAAGCTCAGCGTAGAGAAAAAGCGATCACTTCTCTCGAACTCGTTGGTCTCAAGGGCTGGGGAGATAAAATGCCGGATGAACTCAGTGGTGGTATGCAGCAACGTGTCGGTCTGGCCCGCGCACTCGCCAATGATCCTGAAGTACTGCTGATGGATGAAGCATTCAGCGCACTTGATCCACTGATCCGCCGTGATATGCAGGATGAACTGCTCGAACTGCAGGACAAAATGAAAAAAACGATTATTTTCATCACACACGATTTGGACGAAGCTCTTCGCATTGGTGACCGGATCGCCCTGATGAAAGACGGCGCCGTTGTACAGATTGGCACACCGGAAGAAATTATGATCCAGCCAGCCAACTCCTATGTGGAACGCTTCGTCGAAGACGTGGATCTTTCCAAAGTACTGACAGCTGCCCATGTAATGCGCAGACCGGAGACCATTACACTGGACCGTGGTCCTCGTGTAGCACTCGAATTGATGCGTGAACGCGGTATTTCCAATCTGTTTGTCATCGACCGCTCCAAAAAGCTGCTTGGCATTATTACAGCCGAGGATGCAGCTACAGCGGTACGTCAACAGCAAAAACTGGACGATATCCTGATCAAGGACGTTCCATACGTAGCACCAGAGCGAATGCTAAATGACTTGTTTGAGCTGGTAAGTACTGCCAAGCTGCCTGTTGCGGTTGTCGATGAACGCGAACGTCTGACAGGCGTTATTGTACGGGGTGCCCTGCTCGGTGCACTGGCTGGCGGAGTAGAGAACGAGGAGGTTGCTTTAAATGCCTAAGATTCCTATTGCCCATTGGGTAGATGTAATTGTAGAGTGGCTCAGTATCCACTGGGCGTCCTTTTTCAAAGGATTATCCAATCTTATTACGTATGTGGTAGACATCTTCACCTGGCTATTCATGCTGCCACATCCATTTTTGTTCGTTATCATTATTGCCCTGCTCGGTTATATGGCCGGACGGTGGACGATGGCCTTTTTCTCGGCAATCGGATTCCTGCTGATCTATAATCTGGGCTACTGGACAGAGACGATGAATACGCTTGGTCTCGTCGTAACTGCTGCCCTGATTTCCATTATCATCGGAGTACCGCTCGGTATCTG
This sequence comes from Paenibacillus shenyangensis, assembly GCF_000346635.1. Taxonomy (NCBI): domain Bacteria; kingdom Bacillati; phylum Bacillota; class Bacilli; order Caryophanales; family Paenibacillaceae; genus Paenibacillus; species Paenibacillus shenyangensis. Next base: position 188,739 of record NZ_AOIG01000010.1, on the reverse strand, counting down.
GTGCGCATCGAGTAAAATTGCTGCTCGCATCATTACACCGGTTCTCGACTTTATGCAGACGATGCCTGCATTTGTCTATCTGCTGCCAGCGGTTACTTTCTTCAGCCTGGGTGTTGTTCCCGGCGTAGTCGCTTCTGTTATTTTCGCAATTCCGCCAACGATTCGTATGACCCATCTGGGGATTACCCAGGTATCCGGCGAACTGATCGAAGCCGCTGATGCCTTTGGTTCTACCGGTGGACAACGTTTGTTCAAAGTACAACTGCCACTCGCACTGCCATCTGTTATGGCTGGTATCAACCAGACCATCATGCTGTCTCTGTCGATGGTCGTTATCGCATCCATGATCGGTGCGCAAGGTATCGGCGCTGTCGTATATCGTGCTGTTGGTCAGCTCAAAATTGGTGAAGGCTTCGAAGCCGGTCTGGCTGTCGTTGTTCTCGCGATTGTACTGGATCGACTGTCCCAAAGCCTGTTCAATGGCAAACGCAGTAAAAAAGCGGCTTAATTCAGCCGCTTCTCTTTTGTCCATTTTCCCTAATTATAATATTCCTACGTAAAGGAGCGATAATGCACTATGAAAAAGTATAGAAACTGGCTGCTATCCGGCTGTATCGTACTGATCCTAATTATCTCCGCCTGTAATCCGGAGCGCCAGCCATTCCCGAGTTTCCCGGGCAGCGGTGAAGCCGCTACCAGCTCTGATCCTGTCGGAGCTCAGGTCAATCATCAGATTATCGGTATTGATGCCGGTGCCGGTATTATGAAAGGTACCCGCAAAGCGATGGAGGATTATGGTCTGAGCGACTGGACACTGGTCGAAGGTTCCAGCGCTGCCATGACAGCTACACTCGCCAAAGCAATTCGTAACGAAGAACCCATTATTATTACTGGCTGGACCCCGCACTGGATGTTCAGCAAATATGATCTGAAATATCTGGATGATCCCAAAAAATCATTTGGAGATGCCGAAGAAATTCATACCATCGCTCGCAAAAACCTGAAGCAGGATGACCCAACCGCCTATCAGTTCCTGGATCGTTTCTCCTGGACATCGGATGAAATGGGCGAAATTATGGTAGCTATTCAGGACGGTCAGGACCCTGCACAGGCAGCCAAAGCATGGGCAGAAGCCCATCCGGACCGTGTGAACGAATGGACCAAAGGTCTTCAAAAATCCAGTGGCAAATCACTGACCCTGAGCTATGTAGCATGGGATTCCGAGATTGCCAGTACCAACCTGGTCAAATACATTCTGGAAACCAAACTGGGCTACAAAGTTACAGCTCTGCAGGTTGAAGCCGGCCCAATGTTTACCGGTGTAGCGAACGGTGACGCCGATGCGACTCTGGCCGCTTGGCTCCCACTGACCCATGCTGATTACTGGGAAAAGTATAAAGCCAAACTGGACGATCTGGGTCCCAACATGAAAGGTGTCAAAGTTGGTCTGGTCGTTCCCAAATATATGAATGCAAGCTCGATTGAAGATATGGTGGATCAGCCACAGTAATTGTATTACTGCATGTTCCTTCCTTATACCGTTTATAAACGAAGTGAATACCCATATAAATAAAGCAAAAGACGCATTTCCTAAATTACAGGAAATGCGTCTTTTTTGAATCGAAGATGTAATCTGCACAGGCAGATACTACAGTGATATATTCACATTCATACCTGCCCAGTCAGCTTACATTCCGCTATCTGAGTCGTCCTGATGCTTGGTGAGCTGTCTGATCCAAAGCCCGAACAAGATACATGCTACCAGGATCATAACACCGTACAGCAGAATATAAGGTGTATGTGCGTTGAATTCCATAAATAAAGGCAAAAGCGCCGTCATTCCAGTTTCCATGTCCATTCCTCCTCCGCAAATTTTCATTACTTAATTTTTACCCACTATTAGTCATTTTACCTCAATTAATACCCTTGTGCCATCTGGATAATTGTCTAATTGGTTACTAATCCATGAACCGGCACCCCGATTATCCGAAGGTGTGACATATCGTATATCGGCACCTGTACCGCCTTCCTTGCACATGGCCATCGGCCACTCATCCCGATCATAGCCTTTGCGGGTCTCTACTCCCTTAAGCGATTGCCTGCGGTTTTCCTTGGCGCCTTTGCGATCAATGGTACATACTGCCGATTCTCCAGCAGCTATGGCATCCTGGATATGATCGCCTGTTTTGGGATAACGATTTTTGGGAAAGACCAGTGTATAGTCTGCCTGCTGACTATGACCGACTGATCCGGATGACGAGTTCAGCGCACCCGTGAGTGCACCCAGATCGACTTTGCCGGTAAATAGATAGATCGCTACAACAACGACCAGTGCGCCGACGACAGCTCCTATTCGCTTGGGTGACATAGATGTGTATTCCTCCTGTTGATTGATTCTCTTCTATTATATCGTCATCTGTAGCAGAGAGGAACATATGTTTCTTTGTGATATAGCCTGAAATAATAAGTAAACATAAGAAACCCGATCCAGTAGGCCTGCGTATAATGTCATAAGCTACATAGAAGTGCAACGACTAACCATTCTTACAGCATTCTATTCACTTCGTCCGTATACTCGCAGGTATGTGGCTCTATTTTACTTTTAAAGGAGAAATGTCTATGTCATTCTTTAACAAAATGCTGGCTCGTGTAGGGGTAGGAGCTGCCAAAATCGATACCGTTCTCGACCAGAACGAGTATTATCCAAATAGTGAAGTTCGCGGAATTGTCTATGTACAGGGTGGTAACGTCGATCAGGACGTTGGCAATATCTATATCGAAGTCATGACACAGTATATCCGTGAACAGGATGACAAAAAGCATTATGTAGATTATACCATCGCCAAATATCGTGTATCCGAGAAAACCCAGGTCAAAAGCGGTCAGAAGCTGGAAATTCCATTTGGCTTTACACTGCCATCCCAGACTCCACTGACCCTGAGCAATCAGAAAGTATGGCTGCATACCGGACTGGATATCGAGATGAGTGTCGACCCGACTGATCAGGATTATATCGTGGTACGACCACATCCGTATATGGATACAGTACTCGAGGCGGCAGAACGTCTGGGCTTCCAGTTCAAGGCATCGACGGTAGAGTATGCTTCCCGTTCGCCGTTTGGCGTCCCTTATGTACAGGAGATCGAATTCTATCCGGGAGCAAGGTTCCACGGCCGGATTACCGAGCTGGAACTGATGATGTCCCTTACAAGCAATGGTCTGCAGATCCTGGTCGAAGTCGATCGCCGCGGTCGTGGACTGGGTGGATTCCTCGCCAATGCATTCGATATGGACGAGCGCCGCGCATGGCTGGATCTGACACCATCGGATCTGAACCGTGGAGCCGATTATGTGGCCCAGCAGTTGGAGCGGTTGATTGATCAACAGAGTCGGTAAATAAAGATTTTCACCAATTGTATTACTAAGAATAGTTAATAAATGGATGGGTACAGTTTAAAATGACTGTATCCATCCATTTTGTTCTCCGTACGAGAAAGGTAGCGATCGATATGATAAAAAAGTCAATTAATCTATATGTAGATGATCTTAGAGACTGCCCGAAAGGTTTTACAATTGCCCGCACTTACCAGGAGGCTCTACGTTTACTGCATTCTGAGGAATTTAATATCCATATTCTTACTCTGGATCATGACCTGGGAGAAGATGAGAACGGAAAAGAATTACCTAACGGATATGATCTGGTTAAATACTTCTGTGAGCATGGACTTCATGCCAACAAAATCTATCTTCATACCGATAATCCGGTAGGACGCAAAAATATGTATGAGACATTACTCGCTGCTCAGCGGCGTGGATTTATGGAGGAAGATATCGAGATTTATCATTATCCGATAACGGAAAATAAATATTCCGGCTAACGACGACACATCAGCTGCATTATAATGGATAACTGGTATTCTAACGTTCTTCATAATCAAACCAGTCTAACAAAAAAGCCGTCCCTCAATCGAATGATTAAGGAACGGCTTTCTATTATTTACAGCTATGGTAGCTTGGCCAATCTTGTATCTTACCGATAACGATCAGCTCGGCCAGTCGCATAATGCAAGGCTAAGCGCCTTATTACATCATGCCGCCCATTCCACCCATGCCGCCCATGTCTGGACCTGCTGGAGATGCTGGTTCTGGTTTGTCAGCGATAACTGCTTCAGTAGTCAGGAACATTGCTGCTACAGATGCTGCGTGCTGCAGTGCGGAACGAGTTACTTTGGCAGGGTCAACGATACCTGCTTCGAACATGTTCACCCATTCGCCAGTAGCGGCGTTGTAACCAATGCCTACTTCTTCTTTTTTCAGACGCTCAACGATAACCGATCCTTCTTGACCAGCATTAGCTGCGATTGTGCGGATTGGCTCTTCCAGAGCGCGCAGAACGATGTTAACGCCTGTTTTCTCGTCGCCTTCTGCATTAACTGCAGATACAGCGTTGTATACGTTCACGAGTGCAGTACCACCACCGGATACGATACCTTCTTCAACCGCAGCGCGAGTTGCGTTCAGGGCGTCTTCGATGCGCAGTTTGCGCTCTTTCAGTTCGGTTTCAGTTGCAGCACCAACTTTGATTACTGCTACACCGCCGGACAGTTTCGCCAGACGCTCTTGCAGTTTTTCTTTGTCGAACTCGGAAGTTGTTTCTTCCAGCTGCGAGCGGATTTGGCTGATACGTGCATCGATATCTTCTTTTGCACCAGCGCCATCTACTACGATTGTGTTTTCTTTGGTTACGCGTACTTGACGTGCAGTACCCAGTTGATCAACAGAAGCGGATTTCAGATCCAGACCCAGTTCTTCTGTGATTACTTGTCCACCAGTCAGTGCAGCGATATCTTGCAGCATTGCTTTACGACGGTCACCGAATCCAGGAGCTTTAACAGCTACTGCATTGAATGTACCGCGCAGTTTGTTGACAACCAGCATAGCCAGTGCTTCGCCTTCGATATCTTCAGCGATCAGTACCAGTGGTTTGCTTTGTTGTACAACTTTCTCCAGCAGTGGCAGGATTTCCTGAGTGCTGCTGATTTTCTTGTCAGTGATCAGAATGTATGGGTTGTCCAGGACAGCTTCCATTTTATCTGTATCTGTGATCATGTATGGAGAGATGTAACCGCGGTCGAACTGCATACCTTCTACAACTTCCAGTTCAGTCGCGAATCCACGGGATTCTTCAACAGTGATAACACCATCGTTGCCTACTTTTTCCATAGCTTCTGCGATCAGTTGACCGACTTCATCGTCAGCTGCGGAGATTGCTGCAACCTGTGCGATGGATTGTTTGTCTTCGACATGACGAGAGATGCTTTGCAGTTCTTCAACCGCTGCACGAACCGCTTTGTCGATACCTTTGCGGATAACCATAGGGTTAGCGCCTGCAGTTACGTTTTTCAGACCTTCACGGATCATGGCTTGAGCCAGAACAGTTGCAGTTGTTGTACCGTCACCGGCAACATCGTTGGTTTTGGTAGCTACTTCTTTAACCAGCTGTGCACCCATGTTCTCGAATGCATCTTCCAGTTCGATTTCTTTGGCGATCGTTACACCATCGTTGGTGATCAGCGGGCTGCCAAATTTTTTCTCCAGTACAACGTTACGTCCTTTTGGTCCAAGTGTTACTTTTACTGCGTCTGCCAGAGCGTCTACACCACGAAGCATTGCGCGGCGAGCGTCTTCACTGAATTTGATATCTTTAGCCATTTGAAAAGTACCTCCTCAGTATTATAGGAATTCATATAAGGTTAAGATTTTGCTTGGCAAAAATCATAAATGTATTGGAATGCAGTGCCCATCCAGCGCCTGGCGCCGATGATGCACCCTCTATGGATGAAGCTAAGTAAATTTCCCGGATATCCGAAGATTAACCCAGAATCGCGTGAATATCGCTTTCTTTCATAATCAAATATTCTTTGCCTTCATATTTGATTTCTGTACCGGCATATTTGGAGAACAGAACACGGTCGCCTTCTTTAACTTCCAAAGGAACACGAACTCCATCTTTCAGCAGTCCGCTGCCTACAGCGATAATAGTGCCTTCCTGCGGCTTTTCCTTGGCAGAGTCTGGAAGCACGATTCCGAATGAAGTCGTCTCCTCTTGTTGGCTCGCTTCTACCAATACACGTTCACCTAAAGGTTTGATCATGAAAAATAGCCTCCTTAAAGTTTAAATGGAATCATCTTGCAGGTAGCAGTCTACCCATGTGTTAGCACTCGACCACGTCTAGTGCTAACAGCCAACTTTATGATACTCAACTTGAGCGATGATTTCAAGTCCCTTTCTATAAAATCCTGTAGTTTCCATTCCAAAACAAAAAAACAACCTTCCCTCAACCGGCATTCCAGATGCTTTTTTCCGGTTGGGAGAGGCTGTTTCTCTGGCTGTAGTACATTATTGCGTAGAAGGATTATTAATGAACATCCGTTAGCGTATGGATGGTCACACAATTACGGTTACTGGCCTTGGAGCGATAAAGTGCCGCGTCTGCCAGTCTGTAGATCGCTTCCTCAGTCAAATGGTGATTGACCTGCTCGACAAATCCAACTCCTACCGAGACAGTCACATATGGAGCTGCATCATTCTGATCGTGTGGAATATGCAGATCTTCGATACTCTGCCGAATATTCTCTGCAATCTCTGCCGTACGTTCTTTGCCCATGCCGATAGACAGAATCGCGAACTCTTCTCCGCCAAGACGGAACGCAACTGCGCCTGCTTTTCTCGTCTCTTCCAGCAGAGTGGCACCGATTCGGCGCAGCACATTATCGCCTTCATAATGACCATACCGGTCATTGTATTTCTTGTAATGGTCAATATCCAGCAGCATAAAGGTCAGACTGGACTGCTGCAACACCGCATTCTCCAGTTTGTACAAAATACGCTCATTGAAATAGCGACGGTTATAGAGTCCTGTCAGTTCATCTGTAATAGAGATGCGCTCGATCTGCTTTTTGTCTGTAATATTGTGTCCAATGAACATATATCCCTGCAGATGATCTTCCTCCCATGCCGGTTCAACGGTCATATTAAGCCAGAGCATACTCTGATCTTTGCGGAAATAAATTAATTCCCCGTTCCACGTCTCCTCCTTGTCGATTACAAAGGGAGCGATCGAGCGGCCATGATGATCCATCGGCCGGAAAAAACGGTGCGGACGACTGGCGACTTCTTCCTGGGTGTAACCGGTGAGCAGACAGAATTCTTCACTGGCCATCATCACATTGCCGTACAGATCCGTATTTACGATAATCACATTCTTGTCCACAATATTAAAGTATTTACTTAGCTGTTCATTTTTGACGGCGAGCTCACGAGTACGCTGATTGACCAGATGCTCCAGATTGCTGTACAAACTGGCATTTTCAATCGCATAGACCATATCCCGTGACAGCAGATTAATCATGCCAAGACGCTCTCTGGTAAATGCACCGGTAATCAGATTATTCTCCAGATAGATGACAGCAATCAGCTTGTCCTGATTCAGCAGCGGCATACAGAGTACCGAACGCGGCTGCTGTTCTGTCATATAGCGAATATCCGACAGACGATTCACCGAGCTGGCATCGGTATACATCAGTGTCTCACGGCTGCGGGCTACTTCGTCCATTGTCATCCACGGGAATTGCAATGCTCTGCGCTGTTGGTCTTCATGTATACGGATATTGATCTGGTGGTCCATATCGCTATATTCCCCTTCTGCCCACAGGCTTGGACCGGACTTGATCATAATGCATCCTCGCTGTGCTCCTGCATTCACCAGCACAATATTCATCATGTTATGCAACAGCTGATCCAGTTCAATCTCACGCGAGATCGCCTGGGAAGCTTGAAGCAGCAGATGAATATCAATATTCTCGGTGGATATACTCATCGTCTGGTCACCGTTCAGCGGCACCCACTGGATATGACCCATCAGATCCTGATAATTCTCCTGTAACTGCTGTACTTTGCCCCGTGCACCCCAGACCGAATAGTAGTAAGATGCCTGTTTGAAATAGTAACCACCCAGCTCCGGACGTCCCCGTTCCAGATAAAATCGCGCGATCTGCTCGCTGGCAATTGCTTTGTAGCGGGTAAAGTTACCTTGTTCGCTATCCTGCAGCGCCAGGTAATAGTAATTCTCCGCTTCACTGTATTTGCCGTGAATCCGCAGCCACTCCGCCTGCATCAGATACTGCTGTGTGGTAAAGTTATGCGGATGATGAGCTGCCCATTTTTTCATTTTACGATACTGCTTGCTCATACGTATGCGGGCGTTGCGCTGCTCTTTGCGACTAAGCTCCGGATAACAGGAAGCCAGCGCCATAAACGTATAAAACGAGTACTCTTCCATAAAAGTCGACCCGGCCAGTGTACTAATCACCTGATCCGCCTGCTGGATATAAGTCAGTGCTTCCGCCGATTCATCCGTCATAAAAGCAAGCTGAATCTTGCATATATAGTAAATACCGATGCCGGAATAATACTTCAGGCTACCCAGTTCATCCAGATAGTCCTGTTCGCTGAACTCCTCGTCATCCATGACGGTTCCAAAAGGAATCTCTCCGGACAACAACCGGAATTTTTGACGATTCAGTCTGGCTGTAGCGAGTGCCGGACGGTATTTGGTATTCTCGATCATTTCGAGCATCGTCCCGCTCTCTTGCAGATACGTCTCGATCTCCAGTGAAGGATTCCACTGATTGCGATAATAGCAGGCATGTGCCAGATACAGCATATCTCCGGATAGCAAGCTATACTCTACGGTCCTGCGATACTGTTCTTCCAGCGTCTCCCAATCATGACTCCAACTGTAGCAAAAAAGACTGTACAGCACATGCACCAGACTGCGCCACTGCAGGTCAGCGAACTTTTCATTCAGGCTTACTGCGAGTCGTCCGTACGCCTCCGCCCCTTTGAGATCACCCATGCCGGACAACAGCATGGCATAGCCGATATAGGCGCCTGCCGACTCCGGGGCATTGCCGTGGCGGATCGATAGCTGCGTTTTTTTGAGTACAGCCCAGCCGAACAGGGTCTGTTCTCCTGAAATAAAGGCTGGCGGAATAAAGCTCACCAGCAGTCTCATAATCAGCTTGATCCGTTGATCTGTCATTTCCCGGTCTTCCAGCAGTTGCTCCGGCTTCTTGCCACGTAGCTGCAGCTTGACGGTCACCAGTTCTTTGGCAACCACAGCCATATTGAGACGACGCGGAACAGTAAAATCAAGACTGTCCAAACCGGCTTTGCCCGCTTCAATCGCACGACCCATCAGCCCGAGATACATGTAGTGATTGGACTGCATCTCATATATGGTAGCTTGCTCCATTCCGGTTCTGGCATGATGCAGCAGAACATCGCAAGCACGATCTGCCGAATCCGGTTGATGAATCAGATAGGAGCATTCGCTGTACAACAGATAAATATCCCATGTCCGTTCATATTGGTGCTGCCAGTGTTCTTCGGTAATCAGGCTAATCGCTACCTGCAGAAAACGGCGTGCCGTCTCATAACCGAATGCTTCTTTGGCACGACGGGCGGCCTGCAGATTCAAATGAATCAGTCGTTCCTTTTCCGAATGGCGAGTGACCAGCACAATACCTTTGTTAAGATGTCCGGTAATCTCCATAATATGCTCATGAATCCGGTCTTCCGGCCACTGACTGAGCAGCAGCCAACCGAGCTGGAGATGCAGCTGCTGGCGAAGCTTAGGATCGATCATCTGATACAGGGCCTGCTGCAGCTTGTCATGCTGAAAAGTAAATTGAACCTGTATACGATCCAGCTCTTCTGCTGGAATCGCCACTTCATGAATAAAGGAAGTACTGGTATGCAGTGGTAACAAGATCTCTTCCTGTATAGCACGCAGCAGAGCAGGCATCAGCATGTCCTTTTCCGAATGACCGATCATTCGCAGTACCTGCCAATCAAATGTGCGACCGATTAATGCTGCTATACTGAGAATCAACCGTACACCTGCAGGCAATGTTTTCATTTTTTCCATCAGATATTCAATCAAGTCTTCACTGGCCGTGAGTTCCAGAATGACCGGTTCTTCATACAGCCAGGCTCCTGCTGTCTGATCAAAATAAAGCGCACGTTGTTTGTACAAATCCTTGAGTATTTCACGGGTAAAGAAGGGATTGCCTCCTGTCTGCCGATGAATCACCGGAGTCAGCCAGTCCAGATGCTCTGCGCTCATTCCCATAGTATCTTCAATAAGCTGGCGGGTATGGACTGCAGACAGTGGCTGGATATGCAGCTGGTGAATAAAATGCTGTTCATTCAGCCGCTCCATTGCTTCGGACAATGGATGCCCGGCGCCAATCTCATCGTAGCGATAGGACCCGATAATAAAAATACGCTTGAGATTTTTATTTTCCAGCAGCCGCGACATCAGCTGAATACTGGATAAATCCGCCCACTGCAGATCATCCAGAAACAGAACAAGCGGACGCTGTTGACCAATCAGACTTTCCAGTAATCGGACAAAAGACAGGAAAAAACGGTTATTCTCTTCTACAGGCAGCAGCGGCTCAGGCTTTGGCTGCACACCGATTAACTGCTCCAGTTCTGGCAACCAGCGAGTCATCAGACCGGCATTCGCACCCAAATGACTCTTCAGTGCATACTGCATATCGGCCATTTCGTCTGCAGGTCCATTCAGCCATTCTGCCAGCAAAGTTCGAAAAGCATCCATGATTGCACTATACGGAATATTCTTGTTGTATTGTTCAAATTTACCCTGCACAAAATATCCTTTTTCATAAGACACAATCGTCTGCAGTTCATTGACCAGCGCAGTTTTGCCGCTACCGGCTTCCCCTGCTACCAGAGCCAGCTGAAGGCGATCTTCCATGCTCTGGACAAAAGCTGACTGCAGCACATTTAATTCTTTTTCACGGCCATATAATTTCTGCGGCATATGAAAAATCGTACTACGATCTTCCAGACCGATCTCAAAATCGGTACGTGACGCAGAGGAAAGGCACTTTTTCAAATCGGAACGAATACCATAGGCGCTGCGATAGCGGTCTTCGGGAGACTTTTCCAGCAGTTTCATTACGATATTGGACAGTACTTGTGGAACACGTCCCTCGCTCTGCTGCGCCGGAGAGACCGGCTTTTTGGCAATAATGGAATAGATCTGATCCATAACCGAATCGGAAGGATACGGATGAGTGCCTGTCAGCATCTCATACAGTACGACTCCAAGTGAGTAAAAGTCAGAACGATAGTCAATATGACGATTGATTCGGCCCGTCTGCTCAGGGGAAATATAAGGCAGGCTGCCTTCCATGATACCAGTGGCTACCTGATCCGACTTTTCGTTACTCCAGCGGGTGGATAGATCAAAATCAATCAGCTGCAGCTGGTCGGTCTCCCGATTCCAGATCAGATTGGCAGGTTTGATATCTTTGTGGATAATTTCGCGTTCATGAATGGCACCGATCATATCCACGAGCTTAATCGCCAGTCGCAGTACTGTCTGCACATCCAGACGCTGCTGCCGAAGAATACTTTTGAGCGACTCGCCATTAATGTCTTCCATGGATAGCACAAAGTAGCCACCACGCTCTTCCAGTTGAATCGGTCGGACGATGCCCGGAATAACAGGACTCAGCTCCGATAACAGCTGATACTCCTTTTTGATACGCATAATTGCTTCGTACGTTGATGATCTCGCGCCGAGTACTTTGGCAATAACAGGTTCGCCGGAAAGATTGTCGATGCACCGATAGATTGCCTTGCTGCCATGGTCTGCAATCTCTTCTATCACTGTGTATTTTTGATCTTTCCAATTCATTAGATTTCCCTCGCTTTATCCCGTCTCTGTACCAAATCAAAATCAGGATTAAATTTGAACACATATGCTGCCGTTAACCAGATCACCCAACAATTCACACCAAAGAACAAATAACCAAAATAACCGAGAAGCGGCATCTGGGAAAAGATATGGAATTTATCCAGATAAGGGACGGAATACTTCCAGTAATTCGGATTCAGCGGAATGCCCTCATTGAACCATTCACTACCAAAGTTCCACAGCTCCCAAAAAAATCCGTTACAGACTGTAGCCAATCCGATCAGCAGCATTGGGGACCAGTTGCCCTGGCGAATCGGAGTAAATGGCGTCCACATCCGAATCAGTCCCATAGCTGCAGACAGCATAGGAACCAGCGCGACCCACAATACCCAAAATAATTCAAACGGGAAATAACCCATGGCCAGTGCAAGACCAAGCCCCAGAATATACATCACAATCAGTGTCGGCTTGTTCAGGTGAAGCTTCGGTCCGTTACTGTAACGATCACGCAGCGCCGGAATAGTCAGCATCAGCAGATACCATTCAATAATTGCCGGCAGCACCGTTGTATAGGAGAGCGAGAACCAGAAAATATTACCAAAGTCCGAGAAAATCTCTTTATTGGGATAATACCAATTTTCCATAACAAAGAAATTCAGATATTCAAAAGCGAACCAGCTGAAGCAGGACACAACTGCCAGCAGCTGCATAATTTGCGGCTTTTTGGACAGCAGGGATACTCCATGGTTGCGCTTGTATACGATTCCATCAATAATGCATATAAAAGACCACCATAACGGTACAAAGGTGTAAGGCTCAAGCAGACTAAGCACCGACAGGCGCGCCCACATAATAAACCAGCAAATCACCAGAACCGGCAGCGCGGCCCAGAACCAGAAAGGAAACCGCACTTCGGAACGCTGAACCTCGGCTGCGACCAGAGTCTTGCGAAACCCGAATACACGCGGAAACAGGTAAAACACCATAATAAACAATGCCACTATACAAGCCAGTGCAAAATATAAGGCATTAAAACCCGGATCCTGAACGGCTTCCTGCACGGGGAAGGTACCATATCCAGGTGGCAGCCCACCCCATTTTGCCAGACTTCCCAGCAGCGGAAGGATAAAAATCAGTAAAAACGTGATAATCAGAAATACAATTTTCTTCAACCGTCTAACCCCTTTATTATCTGTAATGAACGGTATTTCTGTACTGTTTTCAACAATTTTTCTGTTTTTTCGACAGTTGCATTTGACCCGTATTTACTATTTATAATCTGCTGCCGCCAAAAAAGATAGTGTTTTTTCTGGAAATAAAAAAAGTATTCTGCAGAGTCGGTTCGCCTGATGGGAAGGCTTCCCCTTTTACAGAATACTTGTCATTATAATTAGATTTCTTCCAGCAGTCGCTCGGCATCTCTGCGCTGCTGTCTGCGATAGACGACTTTGGCCAAAATGACGCTTAGTTCATACAATATCAGTAATGGAATAGCGACCAATGTATCCGAGATAAAGTCTGGTGGCGTAATAACAACTGCTACAAATACCAATACAAAATAAGCCGGTTTGCGTATTTTGGAGAGTAATGCCGGTGTCAGAATACGGATCGTTGTCAGGAACATGACGATAATCGGCAGTTCGAACAATCCCGCTACAGGAAATACAATGTTCGACATAAAGGTAAAGTACTGTACTACACCATACGTTTCTTCCAGTCCCATACTGCTTGTTACCTGAGAGGTAAACGCAAGAGCCATCGGAAAAATTATATAATAGGCAAACAGCACTCCCAGCAGAAACATAACAAATACAAACGGAATATACTTGCGCGCTGCCCTTCGTTCATGCGGCAGCAGCCCCGGACTGACAAATGCCCACAATTGATAAACTGCACAAGGCAGTGTCAGTGCAATAGCAACGACCATAGCGATCTTCATATACAGTCCAATGCCATCCCAGAACGAGAATACATGGAATACCAGCTGACGGGCAGTCTCTGCGGCAACCAGGTACTGATAGACAGGCTGGGCCACCAGCAGGCCGGCAATCAGACCCAAAAACAGCACGGCAATTACAATAATCAACCGCCGCCTGAGTTCGGTAAGATGATCAACGAGGGACATATCTTTTTCGGAATTAAACAATGGGGTTCCTCCATTCAATGCCATATCTCCAGTCAACCTCGGACCGATCATCCAGGCGGATTGACTTGGAAAAGAAAATCCCTTCCACCGGGGAAGGGATTCGGAACATGGCCGATACAGCGATTCTCATTCTCCGTCCAGAGGTGAGCGGCTTACAGCTCCGTCTATATTCAGCCAGGATGTGGCTTTAACTGCGTAGATTAACGTTTCTCTTCCGTGCGTACTTCCGGTACCACTTCGGCACTCTGGATCGAATCGGCATGAACTTTGGCCGTCTTATCCTCATCCTTCATCATATCGCGTGTACCTTCCTTGAATTCACGGAACGTTCGGCCTACAGCACGACCCAGTTCGGGCAGCTTGTTGGGGCCAAATAAAATCAGCGCAAGAATGATTAACAAAATAAAACCGGTAGGACCAATTGAACTAAACATGTGGAACTCCTCCTTCATTCTCCAACGGGAACAGGCCTGTTGTTCTCCTATCATAGCATAGCTACGCATTTCAATTCATTATTGGATTACATTACCACGACAAAAAACACAATTTCTCATGACGAAAAATTGCGATAGTCCTGTAGGAGTTCCATAACTTCTATATTTTCACAATTAGCTTTGCTGTGAAATATACATCCGTTTATCGCTCATCATTCGGACTGTATTGTCCGGTAATCATCAGCAGCGCTTCCGGCAACTGGTCCATAATGGCTGCCAGGTGCTCATGTACGCCTTTGGGAGAACCCGGCAGATTAACGATCAGGCTACGCTCGCGAATCCCGCAGATCCCGCGAAACAACATGGCTGAACGGTTTTTCTGCATTACGGTAGCGCGCATGGCTTCTGCCATTCCGGGTACTTCACGCTGAATCACACGGCGCGTTGCTTCCGGCGTCACATCACGCTGGGCCAGCTCTGTTCCACCTGTTGTCAGAATTAGATCGGCGTTAAAATATTCTGTCATTTCAATTAATGCAGCAATAATCTCATCCGGTTCATCCGGTACCACACGATATTCTACAATCTTGCCGCCCAGTTCTTCTTCTACCAGTTCACGGATGACCTGTGCGCTTGTATCTTCACGCTCTCCACGTGCTCCTTTATCGCTGGCTGTGAGAATAGCCGTTCTCCAAACCATACGCTCACCCTCCCTATCTCTATGCCAATCCATATTCTGTATTTTATTGATCTGTACAGGATATCTATGAATCTATCGTATAGTCTCCACTTTTGCCTCCGCTTTTGGAGAGCAGCAGTGTTGGACCGATAATCATATCTTTTTGCAGCGCCTTGCACATATCGTAGACGGTCAGAGCGACTGCCGAAGCGGCTGTGAGTGCTTCCATTTCCACACCGGTTTTGCCTTCGGTCTTCACCTCTACTTCGATATGCAGCTCATCCCGGCCATTATCCTCAAAGGTAACATTAATACCGGTAAGCGGTAGCGGATGACACATTGGAATCCAGTCCGATGTACGCTTGGCAGCCTGAATACCTGCTACCTGCGCAACAGCCAGTACATCTCCCTTGCCAATCTGGCCCGCTTTGATAGCTGCCAGTGTATCCGGCTTCATGATAACACGAGTAGAAGCAACCGCTTTTCTTACCGAACTTTCCTTGCCGGAAATATCGACCATGCGCGCCCGACCCTGCTCATTGAAATGGGTCAGCTTGCCCGAAGATACCGGTAATCCTTCATATTCTTCATTTTCCCGATGGCTCATTGTATCCCAACTTTCCCTAAACCTGCTGCTTCGTATACCGATATCCCGAAGCGGTAAATAAAATATCAATCCGAAAATCATGCGACTCCATTGGAATAGAAGGCATGATCTGCGTTTCAAAAGCAAAAGCCCCCAATAATGGACGCTGTTTGGACGATACTGTTAACTTGTGCATAAAACGATCATAGTATCCGCCACCATAACCGATCCGGCTGCCCTGTAAGTCATATCCCAGCCCAGGAACAATAACCAGATCAATCTCCTGCCATTGTTCCTGCGGAAAAGCAGGTAATCCTTCACTCGGTTCCGGAATGCCATAAGCACCTGGCTGTACATCGGTAATCGAATCAATACGATGCAGATGGAAAATACCTTTATGATGAAGATCAATACGCGGTACCAGTACTGTATCTCCCTGCTGCCAACAATACTCCAGTAGCGGAAGCGTATCCGGTTCATCCCGATAAGCCAGATAACTGAATATGGTTAATGTGGATGAGTCGTTTGCAGTACGTAACTGTTCTATATATGACTGAGCGGCAGTACAGATGTCTGCCGATTCTTTGATTCTCTGTGCAGGGTCCATATTCAGACGCCGCTTTTTAAGCTGCTTGCGCAAAAGAGATTTTCCGGATTCTAAATTCACCAGCTACCTCCTCCTGCAGATCAGGCTGCTTGACCGGATGGTAGGCCTGAGTCACTCATATTGACAGTGTAACACTTTCCTGTCAAAAAACCAATTTCACTTTGCATCATTTACAGTATCGTAACCATCTGCTGTACAAGGAATAAGCCATGCAAAATAACGCGGTTTCATGTACACTGAATAGGATGGTCTAAGACCGATCCCGGCTGCTTCCTGCATGATGAGAAGCAAGCTCTTTTATAATAAGGATATAATCTTCTTTGCCATAACAAAAACGGCAGACAGTGGAAGAACCCGATACTCTTCCGAAAGTGATCAATCATTGAATGTTCCACATGCTGTTTCTGTCTCTGATTACATTAAGTTCGTGTCCGGCACTCCGGCACTTGGAAGGATGATAATAGATGCTATTACAAGCAAGCGGAATTACCAAACTATATGGAATTACCCCCATTCTGGATGGGATTAACCTGCAAATTGAGGAAAGAGAACGTATTGGTCTGGTCGGTGTAAACGGGGCCGGCAAATCAACTCTGCTCAAAATACTGGCTGGTGAAATGTCCTACGACAGCGGTCAGGTATTTCGCAGCAAAGAATTGACGCTGGGCTACCTGGCACAGAACAGCGGACTGCATCACGGCAGTACGATCGGTGAAGAAATGCGCTCGGTATACGCTGATCTGATCGATACCGAGCAGGAGCTGCGCACCATGGAGCAGCAGATTGCCGATCCGGATCGCATGGCAGATGAAAAAGCCTATGCCGATCTGCTGGAGCGTTATGCCCAGCGATCGGATTGGTTCCGCGAACGCGGCGGATATGAGATGGAGACACGTATTCGCAGTATTCTGCACGGAATGGGCTTTGCCGAATTCTCCCAGGACACTCCCGTATCCACACTCAGCGGCGGTCAGAAAACCCGGCTGGCTCTGGCCCGCATCCTGCTGCAGGCACCCGATCTGCTGATGCTCGATGAGCCTACCAACCATTTGGATCTGGATACGCTGGCCTGGCTGGAAGATTATCTACGTGCCTATTCCGGCGCTCTGCTGGTCGTCTCTCATGACCGCTATTTCCTCGACCGTCTGGTAACGGGCATCGTCGAGATTGAACGCCACCGCTCCAAACGGTACACGGGCAACTATAGCCGCTATATCGATATCAAAGCAGCGGAATACGAGACAGCCGTCAAACAATTCGATAAACAGCAGGATGAAATCGCCAAAATGGAAGAATTTATCCAGAAAAATATCGTACGTGCCTCAACTACCAAACGTGCACAGAGCCGCCGACGGGCACTGGAGAAAATGGATCGTATGGATCGTCCTGCGGGTGATCTCAAAAAAGCCAGCTTCTCCTTTACAGCTTCTGTCGTATCGGGTAAAGATGTGCTACGCGTGAATAATCTGACCTTGTCCTATGAAGACAAACAGCGTCTGTTCGAGCCGATTTCCTTTGAATTATGGCGTGGAGATATGGTTGCACTAATCGGTCCCAATGGTACCGGCAAGACCACTCTGCTCAAATCCCTGATCGGTAATCATCCTCCCGATGCAGGCAAGATCGAATGGGGCGCCAAAACCAAGATTGGTTACTATGACCAGGAACAGGGGCATCTGAATCCGAATAATACCGTACTTGAAGAAGTATGGGGCAATTTCCCTCATCTGGAAGAGGTTCGTATCCGTACAGTGCTTGGCAACTTCCTGTTCAGCGGTGAAGATGTACTCAAAAAAGTATCTGCACTTAGCGGGGGCGAGAAAGCCCGAGTCTCCCTGACCAAACTAATGCTGCTTGAAGCCAATGTACTTATTCTCGATGAGCCGACCAACCATCTGGATCTAATGAGCAAGGAAGTACTGGAATCGGCATTAATGGATTATGAAGGCACGCTGCTATTCATTTCCCATGACCGTTATTTCCTTAATAAAATGGCAGAACGCATTCTGGAACTGCGTCCGGATGGATTGACTACTTATCTCGGTAACTTTGATGATTATACGGCCAAAAAGCAGGAACTGAAGGAGCTCGCTGAAGAAGCTGCTGCTGCTGTGCAAGCCAAGTCGGCTGCGACGGCTGCTGCTTCCGGTATAGCTGTACCTGCCAATTCTTATGAAGAAGGCAAACAAGCCAAACGGGAAGAACGCAACCGCAAGCGTCGGCTGGAGCAGTTGGAAGTTGATATCGCCGGCTGGGAAGAACGAATTTCCGAACTGGAAGAGCAGCTTACGTTACCTGAGGTGTATCAGGACTATGAAGCCGTGCAATCCCGTCAAGAAGAGATTGCACGTCATCAGCAGGCACTGGAAGATGCCTATGAAGAATGGGAACTGCTCGCAGCCGAGTAGGTTGCTGTCAAGAGCTGTCCACGAATTTGTAAAATATATATACTTTTTGTAAGAAAGAGCGTTTGGATTTGTAAACAGGTTTATCCACAGTTAGGCAGGGTTATCAACGGAAAATATTGGATGTTACTATTCGATTTTTGCTTATAAATCGCCACTTTCTGATTTTATCCATATTTATCCACTGAGTTATGCACATTGTCCACAGATTTGATAATAATTCCAGTTATATTCTATCCCCTGTTTCAGATTTAAAGAAAAGGTTAATGCAACGCCTTATTTCAATCTTATACACAAATTGCAGGGGATATGTGGATAAACTTGTTAACATCTTGACAGGCACGACTGCTCATGCTGTGTAATGTAAAATCCATTATTTTCCATTTATTGATTGTTTGAAGTGACTTATTATCCAATTGGCATCCATTAAGTAAAACATTCTATTATAAAAAGGCTGTTCCCTGGAGTATCATTGCTTCCGGGAACAGCCTTTTATGTGTTCGTAATTTGACCAGATGTATAATCTTGCTATCTAACTGGCATATCTATACTTGTTCTGCGACTGCCTGTAATAGCTGTACAATCACTTTTTGAATCAACCGAGCTGTGGCGAACTTGCGACCGACCATTTTTCCAAAGACATGGACGGATCACCCTTGATATCCAGTTCGGAAAATTCTCCATGTTTCCATTTGAGATAAGCAGCAGCACCAATCATGGCTGCATTATCGGTACAGTACTCAAATGGTGGAATCAGCAGCTCAATCTGCTCGCGTTCACATCGCTCGGTAAGCGTTTTGCGCAGTCCTTTGTTGACCGCTACGCCGCCGCACAGCAGCAGCTGACGTACACCGTAGGCACGCACAGCACGAATAGCCTTTTCCACCAATACTTCTACGACGGCTTCCTGGAATCCACGGGCAATCTCGGCCGTCATCGGCTCTTCTCCGCGCATCTTCTTCTGGTTCACTACATTCAGTACCGCTGATTTGAGACCACTCAGGCTAAAATCATATGATCCCGGCTCCAGCCAGACACGCGGCAGATCAACAGCAGAAGCTGCTTCCATTGCCAGATTGTCTACATAAGGACCCCCAGGATAAGGGAACCCGAGTGCGCGCGCCACCTTGTCATACGCTTCGCCCACAGCATCATCACGGGTGCTGCCGATCAGCTTGAACTGACCTTCGCCCTCCAGCAATACCAGCTCGGTATGACCTCCTGATACGACCAGAGCCAGCGATGGATACTGTATGTCTGCTACCAGATTGTTCGCATAAATATGACCGGCGATATGATGCGTACCGATCAGCGGTTTGTCCAGCGCAAAAGCCAAACTTTTGGCCGCCATAATCCCTACCAGCAGCGCACCGACAAGTCCCGGTCCTTCGGTTACGGCTACAGCGGAGATATCCTGCAGAGACAATCCCGATTCGTTGATCGCTTCCTCAATCATCAGTGTAATACTCTCCACATGCTTGCGGGAAGCCACTTCCGGAACAACACCGCCAAATGCCTTGTGCGTCTCGATCTGGCTGGATACCAGATTGGACAATACCTTTTTACCGTTTTGTACAATAGCTACCGAGGTCTCGTCGCAGCTCGTCTCGACCGCCAGAATATTGCACACCTGCTGCTGGTGCTCCTGCTTTATCATGAATAATCCACGCTTCCTTCCATATTTCCATGCTCCCCTTGCTGCGGAAGCTCACACCACATAATCAGTGCATCCTCATTATTGTCCGAATAGTATCCCTTACGTACCCCTGCATCTACAAAACCAAGCTTGCGGTACAGATTCTGGGCTGGCTCATTCGTGACGCGAACTTCCAGCGTCATCCGTACCATTCCGAGTTCTACTGCCCATTCCATCAGCCGGAGCAGCAGCATCTGTCCCAATTTGCGACCACGGCATGATTCGCGGATCGCTATATTGGTCACATGGGCTTCATCCATAATCGTCCACATCCCTGCATAGCCAACAATGATACCCTCCAGTTCAATTACCAGATAACGGGCAAAATGGTTCATCGTCAGCTCATTGCGGAATGCTTCTTCGGTCCACGGAAGAGTAAATGCCTCATGTTCAATTTCCATAATTTTCGTAATATCTTCGATCGTCATCCTGCGAAGAGCCGGTTGCTCCTCACGAGGGCTGAATAGTGATTCCACAGCTGCACTTCCTCTCTCTAGGAATGACGCAGCAGATTGGCTTCCGCCTCCGACAGCTGCGTGTAATTGGGTAACAAGGTATGCACAGGGTCATTCTGTCCGGCGAGCAGACGCGCGGCGCCAATCTGTCCGGCACGCTGCGCTTCGAGACTGCTGGCACGGATCTGCAGACGCTCTCCTACAATCGTGCGCAGCTGTTCTGCACGTTCGGTATGGGCTGCTGTCTCTCCAACAATCAGGATACGCTGTGGACGCTCGATTTCCGGCAGGGATTGATAGTATTCACCCATGCGCTGCATCCATTCATCCATCAAGATAATCCGGTCATCCTGTAACTGCTGCGGCAATTGCTGTTCTGCACTAATCTGAAAAAGACCAGTATAGACCTGCGCACGCCGGGCATCGATCAATGGAATGATCCAGTCCAGTCCAGATGCCATCTCGGCAAAGGAAGACGGCTGTGCTTCATGATCTGCCGACTGCGTTGTATCTGTCTCTTCCCTTTCGGCACGAGCATGATAACCGCTCCATGCCAGCGCAGCCAGACTCGAGAAGCCTGCAACAGGAAGCTGAAGCGTCCATGCCAGTGTCTTGGCCGTCGTCACAGCAATCCGGATTCCCGTATATGAACCGGGACCGATCCCTACTGCAATTCCATCCAGCTGATGACGCTCCGTACCTGTCTGCGCCATGAGCGTAGTAATACTGTCCATCAAGCCTACCGAGTGATTGCGATCGGCATTACTGCTATGAGCAGCCAGTACCTGTTCATCTTCCATAATGGCTACAGCCTGCGCAGCCGTAGCCGTATCCAAAACCAAAAACCGCTTGCGCGGTTGTCTGTTCATTTCATTCATCAATTGTCACTGACTCCATTCTGTATGAGCTCCTGGCACCATGCGGCATAGGGTTCGCCATAACCGGTGCAGGCAATTGTACGACTGTCATCCTCATTTACGGTAATCTGGATAGCCAGCCGCTCTTCGGGTAGCAGATCCTCGATTCGGCTTGACCACTCGACCAGCGTCGCACCTTCTCCAAAAAAATATTCATCCAATCCCAGATCAGCTGCTTCCGGCTCACTGATCCGGTATACATCCATATGGTAAAAGGGCATACGTCCCTCATACTCTTTGATAATGGTAAAAGTAGGGCTGTTCACCATGCCCGAAACTTCCAGATGGCGAGCAAATGCTTTGGAAAAATGCGTCTTGCCGGCTCCCAGATCACCATCAAGTGTAATCATCGTCCCCGGTATGGCACGCTGTGCCAGAAAAGCAGCCAGTTGCTCTGTCTCCTTCAGATGATGGCTCCGGTATTCGTAGTAATGTTGCGGCTTCTGATTCGCCATGAGTGCCTCCGTTGCAAATAGTCGCAAATTCCTGCGGCTATTCTGCTTTCTATCAATAATCTTGTACCGGCACAGCCGATAATCCTACTTTATCGCAAAAAAATCTCTGCAACATGCAGGCTGTTACAGAGATTATATCATATTCCACTGCTGCTTAGGCCGGTCTGTTCCTTTTTGTATCAGGGTTATCTTGTTCATGAATCCGGCTGTCCTACAAAAGAGGCGACAGCATGCGTGACAAAGTCTCCATAGTCTTCTGTACCCGGGAACGACGGATAAATTCATGATAATTGATTCGGCTGCTTTCCTTCAGATCCCGATTGAAATCCTCCATCAGCCGCTCGATCGTCTCCTGTTCAAACAAAATGGCAGACAGCTCGAAATTGCTATAAAAGCTGCGCATATCCATATTGGCTGTACCGACCGACGCAAGCAGATCATCGATAATCATTACTTTGGCATGAACGAATCCTTTTTCATACTGGTGAATCCGTACGCCGACTCTCATCAGTTCCTCGATATAAGAGAGGGATGCGTATTGAACAATCTGGGAATCGGATATTTTGGGAATAATAATATCCACTTCTACCCCGCTGACCGCAGCTGTCTTGATCGCTGCATAAATACTCTGATCCGGGATAAAATACGGCGTTGTGATACAGATACGCCGCTTGGCTACAGCCAGCGCACTGAAACACATCTCCTGGATGGCATTCCAGTTACGATCCGGACCGCTGGCTACGATCAATGCCCGTTCTTGTCCGGCACACTGATGCTCGGGGAAATAGACCGGATCGGTGATCCGCTGACCGGAGGCAAACTCCCAGTCTTCCAGAAACACAATCTGTAAAAAGTAAACCGTATCCCCGCGAACTTCCAGGTGCGTATCCCGCCAGTATCCCAGACTGGAGTACAGTCCAAGGTAATCATCACCGATATTCAGTCCGCCGATAAAACCGACCTCTCCATCGATAACGAGAATTTTGCGGTGATTACGGTAATTGACTTCACGCTGAATAAACGAAGTAAACGGTGGCAAAAAGAAGTGGAATTCTACACCGGCAGCTTTGAGCTTTTTGACAAATTTGTGCTTGAGATGATAACTGCCCAGTCCATCGCACATCATCCGTACTTTGACACCGGACTGTGCTTTGCGGATCAGCACTTCGGTAAATTCCCGGCCAATCATATCATCGCGGAAAATGTAGAACTGGATGTGTATATGATGCTGAGCCTGTTCCAGTGCCTTGAGCATTGCCGTAAAAGTCGGCTTGCCATCGGTCAGCACTTCGATCTGGCTGCATGAAGTGATTGGATTCTCGGTCAGATGGGACAGCAGCGAGAACAATCGTCCTTGCGCCAGAAATTCTTCATTGCCCATATCCTCGGCCGAGCGGATAACAGCGGCTTGCTTCCAGAGCCGACTGCGTACTTCACGGAAAATAATCGTTCCTTTTTTACGGATCGTTCTGCGGCTCCGATAGTTGCGTGCCACAAAGTAATACACGATAAACCCGATAAAAGGAACGCAAAAGGAAATAAACATCCAGGCGACCGCTTTGGTCGGTGAACGGAACTCCAGTACCAGAATCGTACCTATCTGGGAAATAAATATAATGCACAAAATAAACAACCAGATCATGCTGCGCTTCCTTTCCGGCTAAATAGAAATGGTATACAAACCGTATCATATCAGATGCTGTACTTATTTAGCGACAATTGTACTGTTATCCATATAACCACAGCATCCCCCAACTGATTCACTCCAGACCCTTGTAAAATATTCCATATGACACCTTTGCTAATTTGGCTTAATGAAAAGAGCTGCATCCGGCAGTTGGTAGCATCAGCAAAACGCCCTTCCGGCAGGAAGGACGCGCAGTATTGCTATTCAGGATAGGGTCGATCTCATTATTCTCATGCTGAGACCATATTATCAAGCCTTTACATCCCGTTTGGTAAATGACCACCAGGAGATAAGCATAAAGATTACAAAGTATACAGCCAGTACCATCAGCGACCAACCAATGGAAGTTACGCCAAACAATCCGTTGGGGTCTTTCATGTACTGGGTCAGATCCAGATTCGTCGGCAGGAAAATCTTGACGATCCAGTAATCCTTAGGCTGCAGAAAAGCATGAAGCAGCGGCGTAATGATATTGCCTGCAAAATAAAGCAGAATCGCCAGCGTAATCGCTAAAGCTGTTGAGCGAAACAGAGCAGACAGCATAAAGGCAAAAGAAGTCAGTAAAAGCGCACGAATGTAATTATACAGCAAAAGCAAGAACAAACTGCCTTCACTATCACCAAACAATGCAGAAGACGATGAAGGAAACAGCATATACGATATTACGCTAATCACCAGCAGGAACAGCAGTGTCAATACGAGAGTGAACAGAGCAACCGACAGGAACTTGGAGCAGAGAATCTTCCAGCGCTTCCAAGGGCGAATCAGCAGCAGCTTGATCGTTCCCGTAGCAAACTCCCCTGCTACCGAATCCGAGGCAATAATAAGCGAGAACAGAATAACCAGAAAATACATTGTAAAAGACTGCTCAATCGCCTGATGAGCACCCAGCGAATATCCGCCCATATGCATAAGCAATAACATTGTTGGCGAAATAACGACCAGGAAGATCAGCAAAATCCAGGTAGAGACGCGCAGATAGATTTTCAGCGTTTCATTCCAGACCAACTGTACAAAATCACTCATGACGCTCCCCCTCTCTCGTCATCGCGAGGAACTGGTCTTCCAGCGTCTCCCGGATCGGAGTAATACTGTAGACAGCAATACCGTTGTTGACCAGCAGTGCATTTAGCCGGGCAATATCCTGACGATCCGCAGCAATCGTCCAGCTGCTACCGCTGACCAGTCCGCCTCCACTCAGCTGTGCAGCAAGCTCCGGCTGATCGGTCTCAAAGCGTATCATCATCTTGACTCCAGCTTCATCTGCTGAGGTAGTCGAAGCATCCAGATGCCTTACATCTACCAGACGACCACCGTTGATCACGGCAACTGTATCACACATCAGCTCCATTTCGGATAATAAATGACTGGAGACGAAGACAGTCGTGCCTTCTTGCCGACTGAGCGCGCGCAAGTAGTCACGTAGTTCCCGGATTCCCTGCGGGTCCAGACCGTTCGTTGGTTCATCCAGCACCAGTAGACGTGGACGATGCAGCAGCGCCTGTGCTACACCCAGACGCTGACGCATCCCGAGAGAGTAGGTGCTGACTTTGTCATAAATACGATTGCCCAGACCGACAAACTGTACCACTTCGCTGATTCGCTGCTTGTCGACACCCGGTGACATTCGTGCATATTGCATCAGATTCTGATATCCGCTCATGTATTTGTACATTTCCGGATTCTCAACAATGGCTCCGACTTTGGCAATGGCTTCCTCAAAGTGGGTACGGATATTCTGACCTTCGATCAGTATATCGCCAGATGTTATCGACATCAGTCCAACCAACATCCGAATAGTAGTCGTCTTACCCGAACCGTTGGGACCGAGAAATCCGAATACGCGCCCCCGAGGTACATCAAGCGTCAGATTATCGATAATCGTTTTGGAACCAATCTTTTTGGTAACACCGCGAAATTGTACGACTGGCAGCTCACTTCCTGCAGGCAGAATCGCATCCAGACGGGGACTACTGTCCATATGATCAGCTGACTTCACATTGGCTGAGGGTACAGAAGACGACGAAGATGTCTCTGTGCCGGAAGTATTCTTTGTTGATGAATGATCCATAAGGTAAAGCTCCTTTCTGACTGTATATTCAATGTGATGCTAATTGATTGCTTGGTACTCCATAGTGTAATTCACTGTTGTCTGCTGTCCTATTTCCTGTACTGTAATTCCCTTTTGTCTGGCATTCTATGTATGGTATTGGTGAACTGCCATTCCGGCATACCCAGCCAGTGCTTGGCGTTATCATTGTAACACTGCCCTGATGATAAAAAAAGAACCCGTAGGCTCCGCTCGAGGATCGGATGATCTGCAGCTTATGCTACCAGACCATTCCAATTCCACGATTGGATTCCACGGATTCTCTAATCTATCTTTGATGCTGTGTTATTCCAAAATATCAAATATCGCCAGCATCATCATGAGACCTGCAAGCAAACTACGCACCAGAACGGGCCAGTTCACGCATATTGGCCTCGAAGGCAGCGAGCAATGCCGCTTCGCCAGTCAGACCGCTTTCGTGAACTTTGCGGATTTGTTCGGTCATCCGTTTGTAGTCTTTTGGAATGACACGTACGAAATCCTGGGATTGATGTTCCCAATCTTCCAGTACCCGCTGCCCTGCCGGACTGCCGGTATAACGAACATGACGCTCGATCAGTGCACGCACTTCTTCCAGCTCTTCCGGTTCATCCAGAGATTCCAGCAGCACCATCTCCAGATTGCAGCGTCCGACAAAATCATGACTCGGATCAAGTACATACGCTACACCACCGGACATTCCCGCTGCAAAGTTACGACCGGTTGTACCCAGTACGACAACACGTCCGCCAGTCATATATTCGCAGCCATGATCACCGGTACCTTCTACTACGATATTCGCACCGGAGTTACGAACGGCAAACCGCTCGCCCGCAATACCGTTAATATACGCTTCACCGCTGGTAGCTCCGTAGAGTGCCGTATTACCGATAATGATATTGTCTTCAGCTGCAAAGGTCGCCTGGGCATCCGGTTTGACGATGATTTTACCACCGGACAATCCTTTGCCGACATAGTCATTACAATCGCCTTCGACCTGAAGTGTCATCCCTTTCGGTACGAATGCGCCAAAGCTCTGACCTGCCGAACCTTTGAAATTGAAAGTAATTGTATCTTCCGGCAGACCTGCTGCCCCGTATTTACGAGTAACCTCACTGCCAAGAATCGTTCCGGTTGCCCGGTTTACGTTGCAGATGGCAAGCTCCGCTTGTACACGGCTGCCGTTCTCCAGAGCAGACGCCGCCAGTGGAAGCAGCTGCTGCATATCCAGCGTCTCTTCCAGCTGATGATTCTGCTGCTGTACATTGAAGCGTTCGCTGCCTTCCGGAAGCTTAGGCTCATGCAGCAGTACAGACAGATCCAGTCCTTTTTTCTTCCAGTGATCTGCAGCATTGGCAGCATCCAGACAATCCAGACGGCCTACCATTTCCTGAACAGTACGGAAACCAAGCTCTGCCATAATTTCGCGCAGATCTTCTGCCACAAACTTCATGAAGTTTACTACATGTTCCGGATCACCGGTGAAGTTTTTGCGCAGTTCTGGGTTTTGCGTCGCTACGCCAACCGGACAGGTATCCATCTGACAGACACGCATCATAATACAACCCAGCGTTACGAGTGGTGCGGTAGAGAAACCATATTCCTCGGCACCGAGCAGTGCAGCTACCGCAAGATCGCGTCCGCTCAGCATTTTGCCGTCCGTTTCCAGTACAACACGATCACGCAGATTGTTCATGATCAGCGTCTGCTGGGTCTCTGCCAGTCCAAGTTCCCACGGCAGACCCGCATGGCGGATCGAACCCTGTGGAGAAGCTCCTGTACCACCATCATACCCGCTGACGAGGATAATATCGGCACGTCCTTTGGCAACACCGGCTGCAATCGTGCCGACACCCACTTCGGATACGAGCTTCACGTTGATCGCTGCACGAGGGTTGGCATTTTTGAGATCATAGATCAGTTCGGCCAGATCCTCGATCGAATAAATATCATGATGCGGCGGCGGTGAGATCAGGCCTACACCCGGTGTGGAACCACGCACTTCCGCTACCCATGGATAGACTTTACGGCCTGGCAGCTGTCCGCCTTCACCCGGCTTGGCACCCTGTGCCATTTTGATCTGGATTTCGTCGGCATTGACCAAATAGTTGGATGTTACGCCAAACCGCCCGGACGCAACCTGTTTGATCGCACTACGGCGGGAATCGCCATTGGCATCCGGTACGAAGCGCGCAGGGTCTTCTCCGCCTTCGCCCGTGTTACTCTTGCCGCCGATCCGGTTCATCGCGATTGCCAGACTCTCATGTGCTTCTTTGCTGATCGAACCAAACGACATCGCACCGGTCTTGAAGCGGCGCATGATCGATTCGATTGGCTCTACTTCTTCCAGTGGAATCGGTGCCCCATTTGGCTTGAACTGCAGCATCGAGCGCAGGGTCAAACGCTGTTCATTCTCACCCTCGACCAGAGCAGCGTATTTTTTGTAGAGCTTGTAATCACCGGTACGTACAGCATGCTGCAGCAGATGAATCGTCTGCGGGTTGAACAAATGCTGCTCCCCGTCATTACGCCACTGATAATCGCCACCGGAATCCAGTACACGATCATTACCGTCTTTATCCGTAAAAGCACGAGTATGTTGTGACAGGGCTTCCTGAGCCACTTCTTCCAGACCAATTCCGCCAATCCGGGAAGGTGTCCAGGTAAAGTATTGATCCACAAAGTCCTGCTTCAGACCAACAGCTTCGAAGATCTGTGCGCCGCGATAGGATTGAATTGTAGAAATTCCCATTTTAGACAGAATCTTGACGACACCTTTGGTGACGGCTTTGATATAGTTTTTGACCGCTTTGTCATGAGAGATGCCACGCAGCAGACCTTGCTTGATCATATCCTGCATCGTCTCGAATGCGAGATATGGATTGACTGCGCTGATACCATAACCAAGTAGCAATGCAAAATGATGCACGTCACGCGGCTCACCGGATTCGAGCAGCAGGCTGACACGGGTACGTGTTCCTTGGCGAATCAGATGGTGATGCAGACATGCTACTGCCAGTAGCGCCGGTATTGCCGCATTATCCTTGTCTGTACCACGGTCGGACAGAATCAGGAAATTATGGCCTTTGGCGATAACACGGTCTGCTGCTTCACATAGATTAACCAGTGCAGCACGCAGTCCTTCGGCACCTTTGGATGCCTCAAAGAAGATTGGAATCGTCATTGCCTTGAAGCCCGGACGACGTACATGACGTACTTTGGCAAAATCTTCATTGGACAAAATAGGTGTATTCAAAATAATCTGACGACAGCTCTCCGGCTGCGGATCGAGCAGATTGCGCTCCGGTCCGATCGCTGTAGCTGTCGAGGTCACAATCTCCTCACGAATCGCATCGATCGGTGGATTGGTTACCTGGGCAAACATTTGCTTGAAATAGTTATACAGGCGCTGCGGCTGATCCGATAAAACAGCCAGCGGTGCATCATAGCCCATCGAGCCAATCGCTTCTGCTCCGGTAGTTGCCATCGGTTCGATCACCTTGCGCAATTCTTCAAAGGTATAACCAAATGCCAGCTGCAGCTGCTGTACATTATCATGATCCGGCTGAATCGCTTCCGGTGCTTCCGGAACTTCTTCCAGATTCATGAGATGTTCTTCCAACCACTCGGCATAAGGCTGCTCGGAAGCGATCTTTTCCTTGATTTCTTCATCGGAAATGATACGGCCTTCCTGTGTATCGATCAGTAGCATCCGTCCAGGACGCAGCCGGTCTTTGTATAAAATATCCTCTGCCGGTATATCGAGTACACCGACTTCGGAAGAGAGAATAATCCGATCGTCTTTGGTTACATAATAACGCGCCGGGCGCAGACCATTACGGTCAAGCATCGCACCAATCTGAATACCATCGGTAAATGCCATAGCGGCAGGTCCATCCCATGGTTCCATCAGACAGCTATGATACTGGTAAAACGCCTTTTTCTTCTCATCCATGGTGTCGTGATTGCTCCACGGCTCCGGTACCATCATCATCGCTACATGCGGCAGGGAACGTCCATTCAGATAAAGGAACTCCAGCGTATTATCAAACATCGCCGTATCCGAACCATCCGGGTTGATAACCGGACGGATCTTGTCGATATCCGCGCCGAATACTTCACTCTCGAACAGGGATTGACGGGCATGCATCCAGTTCACATTACCACGCATCGTGTTGATCTCACCGTTATGAATCATAAAACGATACGGATGGGCACGATCCCAGCTTGGGAACGTATTGGTACTGAAACGGGAATGCACGAGTGCCATCGCCGATTCAAACTCTTCATCTCGCAGATCGATATAGAATTCTCCGACCTGGGCAGTTGTCAGCATCCCTTTGTAGACGACTTTGCGACAGGACAGACTTGGAATGTAGAACGTCTCTCCACCCGCTTCTTCCGCAAAACGAATATGACGTTCTGCCAGACGGCGAATGACATACAGCTTGCGTTCAAAAGACAGCTCATCCTGACCTTGCAGCGCCTCACTGCGTCCAATGAAAAACTGGCGTACAACCGGCTTCGCATCTTTGGCGGACTTGCCGAGCGTATTGTCATCCGTCGGTACGGTACGTGCTCCGAGATATACCTGACCTTCCTGCTCAATAATACTTTTCAGCACAGCTTCATGACGGCTGCGCAGCTCTTCATCACGGGACAAGAAAACAATGGCTACACCGTATTGTCCCTTTTCGGGCAGTTCAAATCCGTTTGCACGGGCTTCCTTAACAAAAAAGCGATGTGGAATCTGGACCATAATACCGGCTCCGTCACCGGAATTCGGTTCACTGCCCTGACCGCCGCGGTGCTCCATGTTCTCGAGCATCGTGAGTGCCTGACTAACAATCTGGTGACTAGGTGTTCCTTTGATATGCGCGGTAAATCCCATACCGCAGGCATCTTTTTCAAACTGCGGGTCATAAAGACCCTGCTTCGGAGGTAAACCTGTAATGTTCATAATACGCAACCTTTCTATTATGAAGTGAAATGTCAGAAGATGAGCCAGAGGACGGCCATACGAAGAAGAATGCTGCTAAAGGATAGGGTATACAAAACAGACTGCTCTCTCCATTCATCGGGATATACATCTCTGCAGATTCGAATGCAATGGAAGCAGCCTATTTGAATATAAAGTTTGGGAGTAACAGCGGAAGAATAATTATCCACTTATGGATTCAAGCGACTTACTCAGCGTATGTGATATAGTTGTAACCTAATGGGTTTTATACATTTTAACACTGAGCTCACATCATAGCAATTCAAACTTTTTATATATCCGATAAATTATTATTTTGCGTCAAAGCATTAGTGTGATAACGCAGCACAATATATTATAGTGTATGATTATACATTATAATTAATATTATATTCAATTATTTTATTGGACTATTTGGATATTAAACAGCGTCAGACCAAAAAGCGCCCGGCTCCATCTTACAGAGCCGGGCGCTTCCTTGGCAGAATCAAAGCTATTTATTTATCCAGAGAAGTACATAACTGCTTGTCCGGACTATTTGGAGTTACTCATTAACCAATTCTTACACTCAATCATGCATACGCATAGATTAAATATCTACACTTTCGCCAACCTGGAGCACAGAGCCCTTCAGGCCTTTCTTTTGCAATTCCGCCACAAAAGCATCTCCATCCTGCTCGATCGGCGGGAAGGTATTGTAGTGCACAGGGATGACATGACCAGCTTTGATCCATTCGGCAGCCAGCAGTGCATCTTCGGGCCCCATGGTATAGAAGTCACCAATCGGCAGTGCAGCTACGTCGATAGTACTCAATTCGCCGATCAGCTTCATATCGCCGAACAGTGCGGTATCGCCTGCATGGTACAGCGTTTTGCCACCCATAGTCAGCAGGATACCTGCAGGTTCGCCCAGATAAATGGTCTGATCTCCATCCTGAATGGAAGACGTATGGAACGCGAGTGTGAATTTGACTTTGAATCCGTCAAATTGCTTGGCTCCGCCCAGATTCATCCCTACTACTTCGGGAGCTCCCTGTCTGGCTGCATACTGTGCCAATTCAACGATTGCAATCACCGGACAATTATTATTCTTGGCAATCTCCACTGTGTCACCGTAGTGATCACCGTGACCATGTGTCAGAATAACCGCATCCACCTGGATGTCTTTGGGATCAACATTGACTTGTGGATTGCCGGACAGAAATGGGTCGATAATGACCTTTTTGCCGCCTTCTTCGACCAGCAGACAGGATTGACCGTAATATGTGATTTTCATGGATGAAGCACCTCCGGGATTGAATTGATTTTCCACCGTTTATTGTATCATCATCCGCAGCAGAAGTGTAACTTCGCACGGCAGACAGAACAAGCTCCAGCAATCGGCAGCTTATTTATAAAACGTATGGTGACCAATTTTCTCTACCTTGGTACGGGTATTGGGAATATCAAAATCTGTCGCCAGGGAAAGCGACACAAAATAATACGTATTGTCCGGAACTTCCTTTTGGCCTTCCAATGCTGCACGTACAGCTTTTACCGAATCGGCGTTAGGTGTCACACGCTCGAATCTGCCATTGGTTACCGGAGAAAATTGATATCTTTGATAGATTACATCTTTAATCGTGTCGGGGAAATTAGCGGACCGCAGCCGGTTTAAGACAACATTGGCAACTGCCACTTTGCCTTCGTACGGTTCGCCTTCAGCCTCTGCCATAACAATACGTTCGAGCAGGAGCTGTTCTTTATCAGACAATGCGTAGGTCCAGGTAGCCTGAGATTTATTACTCTGGCTAAGCAGCTTTGTCCGAGTAAAGTATAAGTGGGTTGGAGTGGAATCACTAATGGACGAACTTGCCGTCACTGCCGCCGGCATTGCTTTTGCCTTGGCTGTAGCGGTGTTCGCCTTGATTTGTGCAGCTTTTTTCTTGTGCTGTTCCGCTTTGAGTGCTGCAGCTTGTTCTGACTTGACCTGATGAATCAATTTTTGGGTATGATTCTCGTTCCATGTCATAAATGTAGTGCCGATCCTGACATTCTGGGCATGATGAACCGAACCCGCCGGCTGTGCACCCCATGCAGGCAGCTCAGTAAAGGATTGTTCGCTCGTCATTTTGGAATCCATCCAGAAAGGGAGGGACATAACGAATATAAAAAGCACGCCGAGTAAAGGCGTAATCCACTGATTGCGTCTAATAAAATCCATTTTCTTCCTCCAGTACTGTTAGCATACTCCTAACCCTATGTAACCTTTTTGACCTTCCATTTGAATACACCAACATTCAAATTTTGAATCACATGTGGTTCACAGTGTTATTTCGCCTCCGGTGATGCAGAGCAATGCCAACTTGAATTTGAATCTCCGAATTTGCCGAAATTCAATAATTATTTGAGCATGATTATCATGCTATTCCCCTACAAAATGCTGCGGGATTGCAGCAGCAAGTATATTATTATAAGTTGTTTACTTTTGTCAAATTGACAAATTCACGATTTTAGGTATAGTCACTGTCCAAGAAGCGGAAATTGACCTGCTACCTCATACATTGGCTGATGCCCCAAACGGGTCCGATACAGTACAAATTCCTCCACCAGCCAGCAATCCGGTGAGGGATAAAGATCAGTAGAAAGGTCTGCAAACGGCTCGTTACCATTATATTTACGAGCTACTGTCAGATGCGGATAATAAGGACGCTGCTCCGGTACGAATCCAAGCGGTATACATGCTTGCTGTACTCCTGATTGCAGATGATGCAGACTATCCGTATCTCCCTCCGGTCCGATCCATAACACTCGCGGAGCCAAAGGATTGCCGAATATTCCAACGGGCCCCAGCTGCAACTGAAAGGGCTGGCTCTCTGCGGCTGTCTTTTGTAGAGCCGTGCAAAGCTGCGGCAATTGCTCTACATCCACGTCGCCAAAAAACTGGAGTGTAATATGCATATCCTCAGCATAGGTCCAGCGGCGGAACAAGTAATGTTCTTGTACCATCCTGCTCCACGCAGCTAATGTCTGTGATGCCTCACCCTTGATTGGCACAGCTGCAAATACACGTTCCTGTCCGGGCTGGGTTCCCATCCTTACACTCCCTTTCTATCCTTTTTACATTTGAATAAGTAATTGAAGTTGTCGTACACTATATCACCGTTTAATTACGAACACCTGTTCCGAACGATCTCAACCAGTATACACTAATCTTCAAAACTGTGCAAAACGATTAATTGATATTTTAGTTCGGATTCGATCTGGAGCCATTCAGGTAATAGCATAAAATACAGTCTTCTTTCATAAAAGCAATTTGGTATACAGGAGTTAATTTGTTATCATTTGGAAGATAACGCACATTATTATGTATTCACCGGGGAGGTATATTTATGTCCAAAATCGTTGTTCTTCAGGAACTCACCGAATCACAGAAGCAGAAAGTACAAGAAGCTGCACCATCGTATGAGATTGTTACCGTTCCGGTTCGCGACACTACGGATGCCATACTCGCCGAAGCAGAAATTATCCTCGGCTGGTCACGCAAGCTTCAGGATTTCATTTTATCGGATAACTGTCCTGTAAAATGGATACAAACCTGGTCGGCAGGCGTGGATAAAATGCCTATGGAGCAGCTGGAGCACAAACAGGTGATGTTAACCAGTGCCAACGGCGTACACACTATCCCGATCTCGGAGCAGATTTTTGCCTACATGCTTGCGTTTTCACGCAATCTGCACCGGGCCATTCGTAACCAGACAAAGCATGCCTGGGATGAGAGTGGAACATTTACCGAGCTCCACGGCAAGACTATTGTAATTGTAGGAGTCGGTAATATTGGAGCAGGTACAGCACAGCTCGCCAAAGCATTTGGTATGCGAACGATTGGTGTGCGACGTTCCGGTAAGGATCAGGATGGAATCGATCAGATGTATACGATGGAACAGCTTGATGAAGCACTCGGGCAAGGGGATTATGTAGTCAATATTTTGCCGCTTACCCAGGAGACCAAGCAGCTGTTTAACCGGGAGCGGTTTGCCGTGATGAAAGACAGCAGTATATTTATTAATGTGGGCCGCGGTCCTTCGGTCGATACGGATGCACTGGTGGAAGCTCTCCAATCCGGAAGTATCGCGGGAGCAGGACTTGATGTATTTGATCCCGAGCCGCTGCCGGAAGATCATGCGCTTTGGGATATGGATCAGGTCATCATTACTCCTCATATTGCAGGCAGCAATGAGCATTATACCGACCGTGTCATTGACATTTTTACCGAAAATCTCAAAGCCTATCAGCAGGATCAGACCCTGCCTGTCAATCTGGTGGATTATAGCAGACAATACTAATTTTAGTGTGAATAAATAAGCAATATTGTACTATAAAAAGAGGCGATTTCCGCTATGGGAAACGCCTCTTTTTAGGTTTGTAAATCAGGATAATCCCTGATTTTCGTAGTTATATCGAACTGTATATTCAATCACTACATGTAATAAATATATCATTTCCAAGGTTGTAGCAGTATTTATTAGTTTGGTTGAGGTGTCCATGAGGCAATCGATTCATAGACGTTAATACGCTCTTGATAACGATTAAGCGGACAAATTAGCAGTAGTTCATCCGCCCTATATCGAAGACTTAATTCCTGAAATTGCTGCCAGATTGATTGCTGACCACCCACAATAGGGGCAGGAATCTCTTCGCCGATTGATGCAATACCTGCAGGCGAAGTTTTCCAACGTTCATACAATCGTTCCGCTTCCTGGTCGGTCTGTCCAGCGATCACCTTTACAGCGAGTATGACCCGCGGCTCCGTATGCAAGGCAGAAGGCTGGAAATTCTCCCGATAATGTTCGACTGCAGCTTCTCCATCACTACCGCTCATAAAATAACCAAATACATATCCGGTACCATTCTGGGCAGCCAGAACTGCACTTTTGCGATTCGTACCGAGCATCCAGCATTCCAGCGGATAAGCCGGTTGCGGTCGAGCCTGCACAAGGGTATCTTCTACCTTGTATTCGTCCTGTAGAAGACTACGCAGATCTCGGACCAGCTCCGGCATCTGGGCAACATGGGACAAATAGTTGCCGCTCAGTGCAATAGCCGCATGTGCCGATCCGCCTGGAGCACGTCCGATACCCAGATCGATACGCCCCGGGTATAAGGCTCCTAGCATTCGAAACGTCTCGGCTACTTTCATCGGACGATAATGCGGCAGTAATACCGCTCCGGCACCGAGGCGTATTGATGAAGTTCGTGCTCCAATATGGGAAAGCAGGATTTCAGGCGCAGTACATGCCAGCTGTGCCATATCATGATGTTCGGATAGCCAAAATCGATGATAACCTGCATTTTCTGCCATGATCGCCAGCTGCACGGAACGCTCCAGTGCAGCCTCTACCGAAGCACCTTCCAGTACAGGCGACATATCCAATATGCCAAGAGGTATTTTCTCGTAAGTCATGGATGCCTCCTCCTCTGTTCATTTTGCAGTCTACGCTTGTCTGATTTACGCAAATAAAATGTTCATTTGCGTGCATACATTATAATAGTAGAAAGTCGTTTGGAAATGGTTTTGTCAGACCTGTTTGGCAGCCAATAGAACAGCTTGAATGACTGTCGACTAAACGTTTAGTAAACATAAAATACGATCTTTATATATCATCAACCCGTTTAGTCCACATCATAGATCGAACCGACTTTGAGACCATATAGTTCATTATAGATCTTCTCGGCAAATGCATCGGTCATGCCGGCGATATAATCAATAATCATACGCTCCCAAGTCCATACCGGCTCCGGACTCGCCTGATCATGTTCAAAACGCTGTAGCCAATCGGGAGGAATAATGGCCATGGAGGTCTCCTGATCGACAAAGGCTTTCCACAGACGGCGAATAATCCATTCGCTGCGCTTTTGCAGACGCTGCACCCGCAGATCACGGATCATGGTTACCCAGGCGAAGCTTTTGAGTACACTTACGGTACGCAGCATATCTTCATCTTCACGGTTGTTCGAGACAAAGGTGATTTTTTTCCAATTCTGGTCTTCAATAACGCCAAGCTGACTGACAAAATGGTTTACCCAATACGCTTTGACTTCACGGCGAGTACGGGAGTAATCCAGTCCACAAGTAGGCAGCTTCTCTCCCCATACACGCAGATAGGCATTCAGCACTTCATCGACTTTGGCTTCAATCTGCTCATTGTCCCACCCTTTCCAGAATCGGTCTTCCAGGGTAGTAATTTTCTCCATGATCAGGCGGCGGATATGAGGATCATGCATGAAATGCTCATGCACCTCAATTTTGCCTGCCTTGATGCCATCCTCCAAATCATGTGCCGAATAGGCAATATCATCACAAAGATCCATCAACTGTGCTTCCAGCGTCGTCTTGCCATCGGGAATGCCCCATTTTTCACGAATCTGACGAATATATTGCCATTCATGCTGATACAATCCCTTTTTGTTGACCAGACCCGAGTAAGGATATTTGTTAATGCCCAGCAGGACAGCATCACACAGGTTTAGTCCATTCAGATTCTCCCGCTTCTCCAGAAACATAATGAGCCGGAAATTATGCGCATTACCTTCGAAATGCTCATATTTCTCGCGGATCTGCAGATGTATTTGTGCACGCTCTTGCTCGGACACATCTCTGCCCTTCAGCGTTTCGGCCGTCTTCTGCTCGATCCAGTCTTCCAGAATATGAGCGAGTACTTCCTCTCCTTTGTGTCCAAAAGGGGGATGTCCAAAATCATGCGCAATCGAAGCACATTCGACCACTTCGGGATGTATGATTAGTCCCGGATTCTCTCCGCGCTGCTCATCAATTTCCGGATAACGGCTGAGCAGACTTTTGGCTGCCTGTCTGGCAATCTGGGCGACTTCCAGGGAATGCGTCAGACGGGTACGATAATAGTCACCGGTTCCTGCACCGAATACCTGGGATTTTCCCTGCAACCGGCGAAAGGTCGGCGAATGAATAAGCCGGGAATAATCCCGTTCATAGGCTTCACGCGAAGCTTCATGCTTGTCTTCCTCATATTGACGATGCTCACGCATCGATTTTAATTCTGCAAATTTATCCATATCATGTTCTCCTATATTTTCTGCATCCTCTAACGTGCCAGATTGGAGTGATTATACACATTTTTTAGCCTGTAGGGAAGGATATCCTGTGAACCGATGAATGAGTTATATGCTCTTACGCTTTTATTTAACCGTTTCAGGATATATTTCCCCAGACAGTATACTAGGAATTAGATCATGTTTTTATTTGTCTCTTTATCATTAGACTTACTTCGGTTTGATATCTATACGCTGTCTGTCTTCTCAAAGCTATCCTCTATGCTGCTGGACGCGTCCCCTATATTATAGAAGAAAAAATCCGGATCATCAGATCCGGATTCATTTTATGCGTTTGGATGGAAACAACTATTAGCGGTTTTTGAGCTTCGGATCAAAGGTATCCCGCAGACCGTCTCCCATTAGATTAAATCCAAGCGATGTGAGCAGGATACATAGTCCCGGGAAAATTACTGTCCATGGCGCGGTTTGGATAAATTGACGGGAATCCGACAACATTTTTCCCCACTCCGGATCAGGTGGCTGAGCACCCAATCCAAGGAATCCAAGACCGGCAGCCTCGATAATGGCTGTTGCCACGCCGAGTGTACCCTGCACGATAATCGGTGTGAGACTATTCGGCAGAATATGGCGCAGCAGAATCCGTGAATCCCGGACGCCAATCGCCCGAGCTGCTGTAATAAATTCCTCCTGCCGCAAAGACAGTACGCGGGCACGGACCAATCGGCCGTAGGTAGGAATATTAACAATCGCGATCGCATACAGTGCATTTTGCAAAGAAGGTCCCAGAATGGCAACGATCGCAATCGCCAGCAGAATTCCCGGAAAAGCGAGCAGAATATCGAAGAAACGGGAAATGATCATATCTACCCATTTGCCATAAAATCCGGCTACCAGACCGAGCAGTGTACCGATAATAATCGAACCGACCACAGAAAGTAGCCCTACCCAGAGAGAAATCCGGGCTCCATAGATGGTTCTTGTGAAAATATCCCGTCCCAGATCATCCGTGCCAAACCAGTGCTCTGCCGATGGAGACTGCAATCGCTCCGACAATACCTGAGCCGTATAATCATAAGGCGTAATTAGCGGAGCTAGCAGCGCCAGCAGGACGAAGAACAGAACGATGACCAATCCGACTACTGCTGTTTTGTTGCGCATGAACAGGCGAATCCCATCCCGCCATGGTCCTGACTTGATTTCCTTGAGCTGTGCTCCCGACCCCGTATCCAGTGATGCTTGTGTCATATTCTCACCTCTTACTTGTACTGGATGCGCGGATCAAATAAAGCATAGAGCAGATCCACCAGCAGATTAATAATTACGAACATGACCGCAATAATCAGGATGCCCGATTGGATCACCGGATAATCACGGTTGCTGATTGCTTCATAAATGTATCTTCCCACACCCGGCCAAGCGAAGATCGTCTCGGTCAGTACGGCACCGCCAAGCAGCGCACCCGTCTGAATACCGATAACCGTCAGCACAGGAATAAAGGCATTTTTCAGACCATGCTTGTAAATAACCAGGAATTTGGAAATACCTTTGGCTTTGGCTGTACGGATATAATCGGACTGCATGACTTCCAGCATGCTGGAGCGAGTCATCCGTGCAATAACTGCCATAGGGATCGTCCCCAATGCAATCGATGGCAGAATCAGATGCTTCATCACGGTCCATAGCTGTGACCACTGACCAGAGATTATCGCATCCAATACATAGAATCCGGTAATGCCTTCCATAGGATTACGTGAGTTCATCCGTCCGATCGATGGCAGCCAATGCAGTTCATTGGCAAATATCCACTGCTCCATTAACCCGAGCCAGAAGATCGGCATGGATACGCCGACCAGTGCAATCAGCATACAAATGTAGTCGAACCAGGAATTATGTTTCCATGCGCTCACGATTCCTGCATTTACACCAATAATAATCGCAAATAGCATACTCGCTACAGTCAGTTCTACTGTAGCAGCCAGATAAGGGCCAATTTCTTCTGTAATTGGCTCGCGGGTACGGATAGAATTTCCCAGATCACCGGTCAGCAGATCACCCAGATAGGCAAAATACTGTTCCAGCCAGGGACGATCCAGACCGAGCTGTTCACGCAGTGCCTGCTTGGATTGCTCGGTTGCCTTATCTCCCAGAATCGTATCTGCCGGATCACCAGGAATAGCATGTATAATGGAAAAAACAATCAGTGTCATGCCCAGCAGTACCGGTATCAGTACGAGCAGACGTTTTGCAATATAGGAACCCACGCATTCATCACCCGCCATACGTTCATTTGGATAGTGAAATGACACGACTGCCACTAGGACAACATGTCACTCCAGCTCTCTTGATGCGATAAAACAAAAGAGCGGAAGCACGGAATTCAATCTGCTCTTCCGCTCTTTTTAGTTGTTTACTGCTCGATGTAGATATCTGCGTAAGGCTCCGAACCTGTTGGCGAAGGTGTATAGCCTTTCAGCTTGGACGTTGCAGCCAGTAGTGGTGTAGAGTGTACAAGCGGTACCCATGGTGCGTCTTTTTTGACAATAACCTGAGCCTGCTCATACAGCTTGGCACGTGCATCCTGATCGGTTTCCTGCTGTGCCTGCACCAGTACTTTGTGCAGCGGTTCGCTCACATACTGGCTGTAGTTATTACCTCCGATAGAGTCTTTGTCGAGCAGCGGGTAGAAGAAGTTATCCGGGTCGCCATTATCGCCGGTCCAGCCGATGATGAACAGATCGTCTTTTTCCCCTTTGCTCAGATCATCCAGATAGGTCGCCCACTCTGGTGACTGGATCGATACTTTTACACCGATTTGGGCAAAACTTGCCTGAATGACTTCAGCTACTTTGCGTCCATCCGGCATATACGGACGGGATACCGGCATAGCATAGAATGTCAGTTCCTGATCAATACCGTTTGGATAACCGGCATCTGCCAGCAGCTGCTTGGCTTTGGCCAGATCAAACGGATAATCTTCGACACTCTTGTTATAGCCCCACAGCGTTGGTGGGATCGGGTTCACTGCAGCCTCTGCCTGTCCGGCAAAGAAAGCGTCAATAATACCTTTTTTATCTACTGCATAGTTGAGTGCTACACGCACTTTGGGATTATCAAATGGTTTTTTGGCTGTATTGAAGCCCAGATAGGCTACATTGAAAGGCGGGCGGTTGAATTTCTGTAGATCCGGATTGCTTTCCAGTGTTGCCAGATCATCCGGGCTCAGATCTTCCATCAGGTCAATCTCGCCGTTTTGCAGCGCATTGAAACGGGCAGTATTATCCGGGATAGCACGAACAATTACCTGATCTACTTTGGGCAGACCCTGCTGCCAGTAATTTGGATTTTTATCGAGTGTAATCGAGTCACTGCGTTTCCATTCCTTGAATACGAATGGGCCGGTACCTACAGGATTCGATTTGAAGTTTTCTTTTTCTTTTTCAATAGCGGAAGGACTGGCAATAGAAAATGGAGGCATAGCCAGATTTTGCAGGAAAGGAGCTTGAGGGTTGTTCAATTGGAACTCAACAGTAGACTCATCTACTGCTTTTACACTTTTGATTACACGTGCTTCTTCTGGACCGAACATGGAATCATAATAGTCAAAGGAGTCTCCTTCGAACTTGAATTCGCTTTTCGGATCATTCCAGCGGTTAAAGTTAAACACGACAGCATCTGCATTAAAATCCGTGCCATCATGGAACTTTACACCCTTACGCAGCTTGAAAGTATACGTCAGACCATCATCAGAAATGGTCCAGCTCTCTGCGAGGGCAGGTTCCACTTCGGTAGTGCCTGATTTGTATGCAAGCAGGGGATCAAATACCTGCTGGGCAATCTTGAGTGACTCTCCATCAGTTACAATCGATGGATCAAGTGCAGCCGAATCGCCACCACGTCCTACAATCAGTTTTCCACCGCCAGCGGATTCTCCACCGGACTCGGAAGCAGCCGGTGCAGCTGAATCGTTGTTGCCGCTGCAGCCTGACAGGATCAGTACAAACGATAAAACCAGTGTAACCATAATTGTCCAACTTTTTCTCACAAGCATTGGCTCCCTTCTGAATGGCAAAATCATGATCAACCCAATCGGCATCCACTATCTCTGTCTCTATATGTATACTATTACAGATAGAAGAAATTGGAATTGACCACAGGATGAATTTAATTTACATTATGATGTCGTGTTTGGCAATGAATTTTTACATATTTTATGATTTTCATTTTAATAACTAACATCAAACGACAGT
Source organism: Paenibacillus shenyangensis (assembly GCF_000346635.1). NCBI lineage: Bacteria > Bacillati > Bacillota > Bacilli > Caryophanales > Paenibacillaceae > Paenibacillus > Paenibacillus shenyangensis. The sequence goes on along the minus strand of NZ_AOIG01000010.1, from coordinate 146,492 downwards.
TTTCGATACATTTTCGCCTTTTTACGGCATTACTGGCTTTATATTTATTTTAGTATCCGCTTACATTTAGTTAAGTGAAGTATTACTTTTATTCCCCTGTTATATTTGGACAATATAGTAATATATTTATGTATTTAATTTCATAATTATGCTAATTTACTAGTTATTTAACAAACAAACTCACTAAAGGTAGTAACACTTTTAATAAAAAACTGCTAGAATGAAGTGATATCAAGCAAAAGGGGAGGCTTATAATACTTATGGTAACAAAAAAAATGATTTTCAGCTTGGCTGTGTCAGCAATGTTCACTTTGAACATGTCCAGCCTGGTACATGCTGCTGCTCCAACTGCTCTAACAGTAGAAGGCATCAAGCAGCAGATTGAACAGGATGCGGGAACAGGTACGCATATCACTCTCTTACATACGAACGATGTTCATGCTCATGCCCTGGAAGAGTCTCCATATATGGGACTTGCCAAAATTGCCGGACTTGCCGATCTGTATCGGGAAGCCAATCCGAATACACTGCTCGTAGATGACGGAGACGCTGTACACGGTACTTCATTTGCTACTCTTGTTCGCGGCGAGAGTATTATCAAAGTCATGAACGAAATGAACTTTGCAGCATTGACGCCAGGTAACCATGAGTTCGACTATGGTTATGAACGACTGGTGGAATTGTCCAAAATGGCTAATTTCCCGTTTATCTCTGCCAATCTCACTCAAAAGGATACCGGCGCTGCTCCTTTTGAGCCTTATATCATCCGTGAAGTAAATGGTGTAAAAATCGGATTCTTCGGTCTGACTACACCAGAGACGGCTTACAAAACCAATCCTAATAACGTAACCAATGTCAGCTTTACAGATCCTACCGAAGCTGCTCGCAAAATGGTAGCCGAGCTGCAGGGCAAAGTTGATGTTATCGTAGCACTGGGTCATATCGGTATGGATCAATCTACTGAACAGACCAGTATTGATATTGTCAACGCTGTGCCAGGTATCGATGTATTTATCGATGGTCACAGTCATACCCTGCTGGAAAAAGGGCAGCTGGAAAATGGTACCCTGATCGCCAGTACGGGTGAATACGGCGAGCATCTGGGTGTCGTCGACCTGTGGGTCGACAAAGGGGATGTAACCAAAAAAGAAGCCTACACCGTAGATGAGAAAGCTGCTGCTGGCGTAACTCCGGATCCGGAAGTTGCCAGTCTGATCACTTCGATCAAGTCTTCCCAGGAGCCAATCCTGAATGAAGAAGTAGCCAAATCCTCTGTACTGCTGGATGGTTCCCGTGAAAAAGTACGCGCAGGCGAAACTAATCTCGGTGACCTGATCACTGACGCGATGCGTTCCGTATCGGGTGCAGATGCAGCTATTACTAATGGCGGTGGTATCCGTGCTTCGATCGACGCCGGATCAGTGACCAAAGGCGATGTCGTTACTGTTCTTCCATTTGGTAACCTGGTCATTTCCATCGATGTGACAGGTGCAGATATTCTGGCAGCTCTGGAAAATGGCGCTACCGACTATCCAACTGCTAAAGGTGCTTTTGCCCATGTATCTGGAATCACGTACAAAATTGATCCTGCCAAACCGGCAGGCAGCCGTGTTCACTCTGTAACGGTAGCGGGTGCACCACTGGATCTGAACAAAACCTACAACGTCGCTACCAATGATTTCCTTGTAGCCGGCGGCGACGAATACAAAATGTTCCTCGGCAAACAGCAGACCGGAACCTACGGAACACTGGACGAAGCACTGATCCAGCATATGCAGTCCCTGGGCAGTGTGGATATGCCAGCATCCGAGAAGCGGATTACAGCAGCACCAACACCGGGCAGTGCTACCAAGCCAGCACCTGCTCCTGCTGACAAACCCGCTGCGACCAAACCGGCAGCTCCAGTCAAGCCTGTGACTCCTGCAAAACCAGCTCCTGCCAAGCCATCAACAGCAACCAAACCAGCTCCTGCCAAACCGACAGCTCCTGCTGCATCATCGGACGCTGATGTATATGTAGTAAAAAGCGGTGATACTCTGTACTCTATCGCCAAAAAACACGGAACAACATGGCAGGAACTGCGGGATACCAATGACTTGACCAATGCCCACTGGATCTATCCAGGTCAAAAACTTGAACTGCCGGATGCTTCGTAATCGATAGTTCAGTGTGCAAGATATGATCCTGGAATGTGGGATATTTAATATGTATGATATGCATACGAATGTAAAGTATTCCAATCAGCTGTAAATACAAAAAGGACCCGGCTATATGCCAGGTCCTTTTTTGGTTTATTAGTATTCATTTCATAGAAGCTTACACTTCTTGCTTCTTAAGTGTACGGTTGAAGACTGTGTAGTCAGTAGTGATCAGAGTGCAGCATATTTCATATTAATACGTTCGGCATAGCCGTTAACGACTTTCTTTGGTCGTTCCGTTTTTCGGATTGAATGCCAGCTCGAACAATCCGGTCGCCGACAGACCACCCAGTCCACCAGCCCACAGCCGAGCAACCAGATCCAATTCGGTAAATGGATAAGCTACTGCACCAATCAGTAGCCCGATCATCATCCCCAACACCGGCACCAGATTTTTAGGAATAGTAATCGCCATTTTGACCATCTGAACAAGTGCCAGAATAATCACAGCCAGTGTAGACGCAAATGCCAGTACATCATTAAACAGTTCCATATCTTTCTCTCCTCTCCCCTATTTCAGATAATTCCTTTGCGATACAGCACAGTAATCAGACGGTAAAAGTCGTAGCTGCCACCTTCCGGATCATCGACAATACCTGCGGCTACTGCTTTGCTGACAGCCTCCTGTGCCCATTCCGGAATCTTCATACTGCGATTGTGCTCTATTTGTTGAACCCGGTTATCCATTTTGCTGATACTGGACTTTAGCATATCCCGGCTGTCGGTTAGAGACGCGATCCGGTCACTTTGTGCCTTGACGGTGGCTTCCAATGCGGTAAAAGCTTTCTTTTCCTCTGCGGTCATGGGCTTTTCATCTCCCTGATGATTGTTATGAGTCTTTGCATATCGGGTCTGCAGCTCACTGATTGTGCCCTGGTATTCATTCAGATCCACGCCGCCTTGAATACCCGGAACCTGACCAGCGTCGGTGTATTGCCAGAAATCCCATTGCTGCCAAGCGGTGCAATCATCCGGTACACGAGTACCGCTGTAGCGGGCGATCCATAGATCATACTCACCGAGACTGCGGTCAAATTGCGCTGCAAAAGCATTCCCCGTGTACACAATGGGACGACAGCTACTCAGACGCTCCACCTCCTGCAGAAAAGTCAGTGCAACAGCGTTGATCTGGCTTCGGCCAAGCTTGCCAGGATTATCCTCATAATCCATCACCGGCGGCAGATCCAGACTGTCCGCTCCGCCTATCTTCTTCAGGCAGTCGATAAAATGAGCAGCTTCTTTTCTGGCAGCGGCTGCATTTTGCGCGTTCAGAAAATGATAGGCGCCCACCAGCATTCCTGCTGCCCGGGCGCCCTGAATATTGGATATAAACCGATCATCGCGGTAGCTTGTTCCTTCACTGGCTTTGACAAAAACAAATTGTTTGCCTGCTGCACGGACCTGATTCCAGTTAATATTGCCCTGCCAGTGGGATACGTCGATACCCTGGGCATTACGCGTGCTTCTCGCCTGCATCCCCGCTCTCCTCCTTTGAATGATGATCCATTTGACGTTCCTGTTGTTCCTGATTTTCTTTGATTTCCTTGATTTCTTTGACGGCTTCCGGCTGGGCTTCATCGATCAGCATTGGATTTTCCGGCGGCGTACTTTTCGATTCAAAAATATGCACGGCGTTGCGAAGAATGTTAGGCATCGGCAGCCCCATTTTACCGGCATTTTCGATGACCGAGAGCAATTCATTCGCCAGATAAAAAAAGATCACGGCATCCTGGAAGTAATGCAAACTTCCCAGCGCCTGATCTATGAAGTGAGCTATAGCAACAACAACGAAAATCGCGACTTTGCGAATGATTCCTTTAAACCCTACCCTACTCTTCAACTCGCCTCTCATCCAGGCAGCCGCCCACCCGGAGAACCAGTCTACAATGACAAGTACCAATAATAAATTAATCAACACATCCCAACCCCCAAACAGGTAGCCCACAGCAGCGCCATACGCTGTCGAAACTACCTTGATGATTTGCGGCCACGGCTCCCCCATCCCCTTCTGCTCCTTTCTCTACTTCATGAACATAAATATGAAAATGAGTCTTTACAGTGCTGATTCAAACGATGACATCATTACACTCAGTTGATCATACTGTTTTGGTAATTAGTTCGGCTGCCTGTCTCAAAAATGGTAATACAGTAAACATTAAGAGCTGCTACAGGTAAGCCAATTAAGATTCACCTCCTGATAAAATAAAGTCCCCTATATTAGCCTGTTGTTTTGTGATCTCTTGCTTAAATTTGTCAGGCTCAGAAAGTTCCGGTAGTAGATTAAGAGTGTCAATTTCTTCTACTGTTGCTCCTCATACCCAAAGCCATGAATCATATTGTGGTTAAAAAGATTCTGAGCAAGTATCCTGGTCTTTGGCTAACCTCTTTTCAAGATCACTTAGATTTAATCGAGGGTTATACAACCCTGCTGGTATGCTAATGCCAACTATATAACCAGTTTTCAACTTTCCTTCATTTAAATAAGGCTGAATTGTAGAATACTAATTATCGATAATCAATTTGTATTACAAATAAAATCCTTTAGCATCAAAAAAAGTTACAGCCTTCATTTTTAATCACCTTTCTTTAATCTATAATTCCGTAGGAAATGTAAATATTAGAGCTAAAATATTATTTGATGCTATGCCACTGCCTTCTAACTTAACTGCTCCATCTGGATATATATCCAAATTAGTTGGTCTTAAGCCTGTATTATCTCTATAATAAGTCAGTGGTTGAATTGTTCTTTTAGGTTTATATCCTGGAGGAAGGCGAAACACTGTTGTTTGTCCTAAGCTAGAACCTCCAGACACAAGTCCTTGTACAATAACTAAACCATCAGAAGTTTTTCTATATCGTACTACGGTATCAGAATTAAGCGCAGCCCACCCATTTAAAAGAGTAGGATAAAGCCATGGAGTTTGATCTTTATCAGCTTTTTCATTCTCTACTATTGATACACGATGAGAAATTTGCTCTACACTCTGTATCAGCTCAGAGAGTATAGATTTTTCGTTATAAAAATAACTGCCTATGAAGGAACTAACCGGATATTTATCTAAAGGAACATAGGTTACTGAATAAGACGCATTAATATCATAATTTTCAAAAGACTGCTGAGCTAACGCCCCCGCATAAGTTACAGTATTTGGATATAAGGTCCATTTATCGTTTTTATTATCTTTATAAATAGCAATAAATTTATCTATTCTTTGCTTAGTTAAGGAATTGTTATAGCCAATGCCTATACTCGATGGAGAACCGTTATTTATATTCCAAGCTACTTGATCACGATAGGGATTAGCTCGTTCCCTTAAAACTATACCGGATCCGATTTCAATAGTGTTGTCTCCTTCTATAAAACTTAATTGGCCTTCGAAAGTTAAACATTCAATAGCTGGCGTTGATAAATGATAAATAATCATATAATCAGTTGTTGGACGAGATATACGGTATCCCCCAGAAATTAAAAGCTCAGGTCTACCTAAAGGTACAGTAGACACATTGCCGCTATAATCTCTACCATTAAAACTAGCAAGTGGGGTCCAACGCTTGTTCAATCCGTCCGTACGAGAATATACACCGAGACCATCATTAGCATTCGTAGATCCATCATACATTTTCCAACCATACATGTATGCTTTTAATTCATCTGTAGTCGGTGAGTATCCATCTGCCCAACCACTATCAGTTGATGAGATTGTTAAATACAAATTACCTGTACTATCGAAGGAAGCTACATCTGCTTTATTAGAAACAGTATTCGGCATAATGCTTCCATCAAATTTCATTGGAATAACAGCACCAGGTGAATAAGATTCATATCCGACAATTTTAATTTCCTTAAAACCTGATAAACTAGCACTAATTATCCAATTTAAATCACCAGATAAGGTGTGCTTCCGCCAAACAGTGTTTTTATAATACTGTCTGTCCGATCCTACAAATAGTGTGTCACAATCTGTTTCATTAGCAATCACTGGCGAGGCTATTAATTCCGTATCAAACGCTAAAAATGCGGCTACTTCTTTTTGAGCTACACTTGTCCAACGTATTGCATAAGGGTTACGTATTCCTGCAAAACCTTCCGTATAAGGATATTTCATAGCAACCTGTTCTGTCGTCATTTTATCAAGAGCAGTATATTCTGTATCCGAAATTTCATACATTCTAAGTCCATCAGCATAAGCTACATTACCTGATGCAGTCGCATTAAGTCTGGCAACAATTTGTGTACTGCTTACATCCACGGTGGGTGCATATTTCATGAAAACAGTAACCCATTTACCTTTATCAGTAAATATAGGGGTACTTACAGCAGTTCCCTGCAGGGCTAGTAGTACACTTTTCGCCGATTCATTATAGATATGCCCTACAGCAACGTATTTTCTGCCTGCTTTTAACTGATATGGTTTGGTTGAAACTGCATCTGCAATGGTATTGGCAGTAGTTGCTGTGATTTTTACTGAACCTCCACCAACTACACTTTTATTGTTATCCAGTGTAATTGTTGATTGAAAACCAGCTAATCCACTGAGGCTTTTATTCTGTCCCCATGTACGTGCCTCCAGATTTAAAAGTAAGCGCCCTGTCAGTCCAGAAAGTCGAAATGGTGTATCCCGTTTAGTTGTTATTGTCTGTATTCCAGGCTGTAATACAATTTCTTGTCGCATTTCTGTATCCAATCGTTCGTGCAGATCCCCGAGTCCTGCCTCAATACGGTTCATATCCTGTTCAGTTACGGTATCGTTATAGTTCCAATCCGTTTTTGCCCGATAATCCATACTTACGCTCCCTTCACTTCTACATATTGTTTAACAACTGTATCTGCAACAACAGGAATAAACACTTCGCTACTGCTGATAACTTCATTACTGGCAGAACGTAATTCTAACTGGGTCACCGATGAGAGATCCGCTGCTGGAATCAAATATTCCAGCTCTACTATTTCATCTGTCACTTGTTTGATTCTAAATTGATTGATATCGTAATCGCCATTCAGGGTTACTTTGGCTATACGTTGGTTGGTATAATCAGCTATTTCCTGTAGATAACTATTCTGAATCATAGGATTCTGATCTCCTCTCCCAGCGTAGTAAATGGTGTGCTTCCGAGCTTCCAGCGGGTAGACAATCTAGTATTACGTTCAGTGCTATAACGATATGCCGTTTCGCGAAGCATAATAGACTCACGTAATGAGGTTTGCTGTACATAAGTCATATTAGCCGGTTTAATCGTCTGCACTGTGTAGTTCACTTCTTTGAATATTGAAGCATCTGTCAGATTGGCCATAACCGTTAGTGCAAAATTTTGGATATCTACGGTTGCATTTGCTTTGCCTGCCCCCAATAGCTGATCTAACTTCTGTTGTAAATAACGAATAGTAAAGGGCGGCTTGGTTGTATAGCGGTTCACAATCCGACGGCGGCGAAAATTCAGCGTTTCGATTGTTGGGTCTGCCTGGATTTGCAGTTGTTGCTCCCTACGACGCAATGATATTTCGCTAGACGTCATAACAAACTGGTCCGCCAGTAACTTCAAGCGATTAGCTTCAAGCTGATCCAACTCGATCTCTTCTGTATTTAACAAAGCAAGAAATTCTCTTATGGAATGGTAATATTCTGGCTCATACTGCATTAGTCGGTTATTCAAGGGTACCTACTCCTCCCCATACGGCAATCTGTTCAGTTCCCAACATTAGATTTACCGGCTTACCATTCACCATTGTATCTGTGACATCTGCAACCCCTTTAATACCTACAATACGAGCATCCAGCTGGCTAATACGAATAATAATCCGCTCTTGATCTTTCCATTTAGCTGTCAGTTCTTTCACATATGCTGCCAGTGTATCATTGACATCCAGTTTCACCTGCCCTACAGTAACACCCGGTTCCAATGTAAGTTTTGTACTTACTGTAATGGCTACTTCTTCCACTCCTGCAATAGTGACCCGATGTCCAATTGGAGCAAGACCTATACCTTCTCCACTATTTACCACTGGATCAATAGCTGTTTGTACACGATTAATCAGCTCTGTTGAAGGGCGACGTCCATTACTGGCAATAATGGTACATTTGACCGTTCCTCCTCCTTTCCAGACCGGAAACACTTTGACTCCGCCAACTCCCTCTATCTCATTGATGGTTTGCTTGTAATCTGAGATATTACCGCCAAATGGTTGTTCATTAATAGCCTGTAAATATCTGGATCTTAATGTCTCATCATCTTCGGCATCTTCTCCAGGTACAAGTACAATATTCAATTCAGCTACAGCCAGCCCGGCGATATAATCCAGCGGTAGCAAAGCTCCGGCTGTCGTATTACCAATCTCCCCTGCGGTTTCGCAGGTCAATGCATACTCACCGGCACTTAGACGTGAAGTCACACTATAAATCAACTCTCCGCTGGCGAGTCGGCTGCCAATAGGTACTTCCGTACGCGTGCCGTCTCCTTTATAAAAAATTCCTTTACGAACAGCATAAGTAGCCGGCTCCCTTTGAATGCCATACTCAGCCGTACGACGTTCCAGGTATTCGCCTGTCGCTGTATCTGCAAAAGAAAGATTTAGCTGAATATCCAGTTCAGCGTACATTTGAGCCAGCTCCAATGCCGCTGGTGCTAAGGCATCATAGATGATACTACCCTCTCGTTTATCCATTTGGTCCGCTACACGGTCCAGCATACGCTCCAGTAAAACTTCATACGTTTGTGCCTCATACATGAATTCAGCTCACCTCCTCGTTAATCTGAAACGAACCATATATGGTTTGCACCGTAAAACTCACCCGGATGTCATCCCCTGAATTCCATATTGTAAGAAAATCGTTAATTTGCTCAATCCGATCATCCTGCAGAAGAGCTTCCGTGATCATTCTCCGAATTTCCGCGCGTACATATAGTTGATCTTTGCCAAGAATCTCTTTATATTCCGTACCATAATCATTGCTATAAATCAGGTGCCGATAACGCTCTGTCGTAAGGATTTTCAATACAGCCTGCCGTAAAGAATCCAGGCCATCTATTGTACCGGCAATAGTTCCACGTTCCCAATCCACCTTGTACGTTAATCCAGACATAATCAGATTTGTTGTATCAATGTCCTGATCCGGTTGTAGTTGCAGCCCCGTCGGAATCATAGGCTATTCACCAGCCGATCCAGCACAACATAGCTTTGACCGCCTTGGACACGAAGCAGCAATACTCTATCGCCAATCTGTAATCCGGTCGTCAGCGTTCCATTTTGCTCCTTAGTCAGCTTGCTGATCGTTTCTGGTATAACCAATACTGCAGCCGGAAGGGTAAACCGCTGATCAATATTAATTTCCAGCGGCTGATTATTTAATACAGTTCCATACATCACTGCCATAGGATTTGCGTTAGATACTGCTCCCAGACTCGCCTTACGAATAACATCAAGCATATTTACACCACCTTCACATCTAGGGACATGGTATGATCTGTCCCTGAAAATTTGTGACTGCATTCTTCTACCAGATAAACCTGTACTTCAAATTCATCAAGTAAAATATAAGCAAATTGTCCTGCACGCACGTTGACATCACCAATTGCATCTACAGATAGGGTAACCTGTTCGCGATTATACAGCTTCAGATTGAGTGAGAGTGCTTCTTCAATTTGAGCTATATTCCAGTTATCCTCTGCTTTTTCGTATTTTTGTAATAATCCCCATGCTCCTATATTATTGGAGTCTTTTTTTATAAAAATATCTCGATGTCCGGTATCTTTATTGTCACGGTAGAATTTGATCTGATTATACGTCTCTGAGTCAATACTTTTCTTGATAGAATAATCATACAAATAATGGCCTTGTCCCAAGATAACAGAGGGTTTCATACTTCGAATATCCTGTAATCTGAGCTTCCCGAAATCATCATAAAAGACCATGAGTTGTGATTTATACGCCAGTGTATGGTCTAGAGCACCCATGATAATATCTAGCAGCTTTTTATTATCTTCAATCAGTGACGGAATGGTGTATTTACCTTTATCCAGTTTTCCCAGCTTTAATTTATTTTTAATTGCGATTTGCTGGATTACCTCATCTGCAGTTACATTGGTAAAAACAAAGGTGTCATTACCCAGCAAGTAGCGTACCTGATCATAAGCAGTTATCTTTATCTGTTTATCTGTACCAGTACTCACAGTAAAAATATAGCCATAAAAAAGGTTCGCTCCATTGTAGATGAAGCGAACCACATACCCATTTTGTACATCAAAGTCTTTTTTCTGGTATAGACCATCACTAACCAACGTAAATTCCAATGAAGCTGGCTTGCCTATCCGGCTGGTCTTCCAGGTAATATCAGAGGCAATGCCAGAGATATCCCAGAGACTGCCTTGCTTATTATCAATATGGAGCTGAATCATTTGGCGGCCTCTTTCTGTGGCAGCTTGATCACCATTCCAATTGGCAGGTTACGCAGCTCACTATCTTTAATATTGTTAAGCTTTTGAATTTCTTTATAATGACTTCCATCACCCAGTTGTTTTTTGGCAATCTTCCATAGCGAATCTCCAGCAACCAATTTATAGGTTTTAGGAGTTTCTTTAGTATCAGTACGCTTTTTGGCTACAGTAGACTTTTCCTTGTCTTTTTTAATTTTGACTTTAAGTGCACGGTAAAAGACATACTCTTTCAAGGACAGCTTAAATTGGATGTCGCCCGATTCTCCTGCCGCCAGTGTCCAATCGAATTTCTCGATACTGACTGCCATGTTGATTGCCATAAATGCCCTGTTTGAAGTAAATCGTTCGGCTTTAGCTGATACAGCTTGTTTAGAAGTATTTCCGTATAAAGCGTAATCTGGAAGTTGTAAGGAAGAAAAAACAAATCGGATGGGACGCTTAGTCTCCATCCATTTTTGAATCATCTCTACATAATAATATGGCGTTTGCAATTCCCTACCAACAACGAACGGGTATCGTTGACCCGGAAAAAAGCTCTCCAGTGTAATTTCACGCAGCTTATTCGGCTGAATTGAATTAATTTCCCCAAGCCCAATAATGGTGTAGTTCTTTCCGTCTCCGCTACTGTTAATTTCAATTTTTTCAGGATTGACTGGTAAACGAACGACTTCATCCTGATTATTATAAGTTAAAAAGAATCCGTACTCTTCCATATCACATATACACCCCCTGCGCAGTTGAGACAAATTCTTCTTCTAGTTTCTGTCCGATACGACTAACAATAGTATCAAGATCCGCACCATTATTAATATCGCCTGTTGTCACTTGTACCGTTGGGGTCAAACTCACAAAATGTTGAATTGCTTGCAGTTCAGCTAAATCACGTAGCAATTTTATATCTTCACTGGAAATATCGACTGGATCTTGAATGCCGCGAATTTTATCAACATTTTTCACATTATTAATATCACTAGGCATATTGGGAAGATAATGATTTAAATAGTCATTTGTTGCCGCATTACCTTTATCACCTTTTTTAGGTGGATACTCTCTACCATCGCCCAAAAAACTATTTCCCATAAAGTTAAATGCGCCACTGAGCCAACCAGCTATTTCAGGTCCCATTGCCATCAGCTTTGTTGTATCATAGTAATCTTTTCGCGGTAATGAAACTACATTTTTATCAGAGGTTGGCTCTGGGATAGAGTCCATTTGCTTTTTAATTTCATTACTAAATGTGTGCCCATTTGCTTTGATTTCTTCGTCTGTAGAGATATGAATTTCTTGTAATCCTGAATTATGAAATTGATTGATCAAAGGCAACATCGAATTATAATAATCAGCGACTGGCTTTATAGCCTGATTGATAGCACTTGCAAAACCGATAGCAAAATCTTCGGCAGCCCTTGTGAGCCTGTACATCAATCCCAAAAAACCAACTTTTGTAGAGTATACAAATTGATCAAAAGCGTATTTAGGATCAATAAATAAATTAGCTAAGAATTCATATAAAGTAGCGAAATGATTATATAACATAATAAAAAAGTTTAATATAGTACCAAAAAACACAAGAAAACTACCTATTAGATAACCGAGCACATCTTCACCGGTGATACCAATCATGCTTAGATACATTATGACAACAGCTATAAGTCCAATTACCAATATTAAGGGGAGATTTAGCAAAAACAATAAAGTTCCTATTATAATTAATTGCGAAATAATGGTAACCAAAAACACCGTCGCAATCGCTATCAAAATAGGTTTAATAATTGACCAATTCTCCTGTACGAAGTTAATCAATTTTAGAAAACCTTCTACTAATATTCTGACTACCCCAGCCAGAACACTCAAAACACTACCCACCTGCTTAATAAATGGATCAAATTCTCCACTAGCAAAAGCATCATTTAATTTTTTTAACAGTGGCAACAATGTGCCCATAGCACCTTCTCCCATTTGACTTAAACTATTTTTAAAATTGTTTACTAATGTATTCCACTCGTTAAAAGGGGTATCTACCATATGGTCAAGTGCAGCTTTTGTTTTCCCAGATTGATTCATGATTTGTTCGAGTGAAGTAATGAAGCCACTCAAGTCTCCTTGGGAAGCTTTTTCTTTAATGCCTGACTGGTCAATAACCCCTTGAGAAATACCAAAGTTTGAAGCAAGTCCAGATGAATCCCCAGAGTAAGCTTTAATAAGGGAATCTACACTGTCGCTCATACTTTTGTGATCTGGAGATAGTATACTCAAGCGATTAGCATAGTCTATCAATTTCTCAAGTTTATCCTGTTCATCTGTGATTGAAAAAAGACTAATACCACCCTTCAAATATTCTTGTACATCCTGTCCCGTTCTTAACGCTTCTGCTTTAAAAGAATCGAATATTTTATTACCTTTATTATTTCCACCAGAATTCACAATAATTAAATCTTTCAAGGATTGCTGTTGCATCGCAGGCATTAATGTCATTTCTGCAATCGATTTTAGGCTTTCATATATCATTTGTATGGATTTTTTAACTTTCTCAATGAATTGACTGAATTTCTCTGACATCTTATCGATTAGTTCTTGGATACTGTTGAATAGACCAAGAACGGCACCTGCGCTTTCCAATGCTGCTAGAAAACCGGCAGCTGGCATAAGTATTCACCCCTTTCTGGTCCTCTTCCGTTGTGACTGCTTTTCTGCCTCTACTCGAACAGCAATCATAGCATAAATGGCGGCACGTTCATGATCAGACATTTGCATAAGATCCTGCGGAAGAATATGCAATTCATGGAGGGCGTAGTAAGCAAAATTAGCTTCACTATCGCCCCCACTAATTAGTTTTTTACTTCATTTACCAATTCATTCATATCTCGATTAAAGCCATTCAATTCCTGTACTCGTTCACCTAAAGCTGCAAACTCACCAGGCAACAGCATCTTGCGTAATAGTGACTCCGCTCCCATCACACCATAAGATTTTTGAAGTTCTGCATTTTTTAGATCTGGGTATACTATGCTGGCACTAATCAATTTAGCCATATATTCGTTAGGTTCAATCTCTGGTGTATACATGCCATTCTTGCCCTTTACTTTACGAGTGGCTGCTTTACGGCATTCCTGATTTTCGTCCTCATTCATGCTGCGGAGTTTCCAGCTTACAGGGTTACCATCTGCATCTTTGAAGCGTGCAGACACTACAAATTCCTCTACCACATCAGAAGATACGTTTTGTGCAAAAAATAGACTTAATTCACTCATTGATAATTCCTCCTAATAGTTATAAATATAGTTATTCACTTAATATATACTTGGATATCCTATTACATATTTGTTCAGACATATGACAGATGTACCGGAATAGCTCCAATTGTAGGATCTTTGCCTCCGGTACATAGGTCAATTTTTCATATCATTAATTAGTTGTTATAAGAATAATTCGAATTAATGAGCTGGTGCTCCAAAGGCCTGATTAATATCTACTCCATCAAAAGTAAAGCTTACTTCTTCTTCTAGTGCATCCGATTCGGTGTCCAGTGATGCCATAATGACACTGTCCAGATTCACATCACGCAGAATAATAGTCTGGTAACCAATGCTGGATGTTGGATCTTCATTTGTCACTTCAATATCAAAGTACGTGTCTACACCGGTTTTCATATAATCCAGCATCATTTGACGAAAGCGAGAAGTCATGTAGAAAATAGTCATGGTACCTGATCCGGACCAGCCTGTTGCTTTGTGCTGCACTCCACGGCGTCCCAATGTTTTCACTTCAGCTTTTTGTTTCTCTACTGTAGCTTCCAGCGTTTTGATATAAAACATTTCCTCTACTTGATTATTAATTGTTGCAAATGCGCGGCCTTCTTGGCCGGAAATGGTGTCTTTTGCTTTTAGAAATGTCATCTTAAACCACCTTCACTTTCATGTATACTTTTTCAACGGAATCTACTGGTTGCACATTGACTTCCACTACAATACTATCTACTTCATTACCTGCAGTCACACTGATATCAGCTTGAGCATCAAAATTCTGTACTGCTCCGATATTCTGTAGATCAGTCAGGTAAGCTACACACTGTGATCGGAACAAGCTACGTCCATCGGTATTATTGTTCACTTTACCAATAAAATAGGATTCAAAAATACGTTTAAGATCATTAGCAATACTGTCGAGTACACGTACTACACGGTTCTTGGCGAAATGGCGTGCTTTATCCGGTGTATAGGACACAAACGTATTGATATCTTGTTCCACTACTGCACGATCGCTGCTGGCTGTAAATACGAACTCTCCTTTTCGCAAAGCTGATTCAGTCTCAGTATGGGTCAGCTTGCCATTCACATCTACAGCATCGTCATAAGCACTATAGGTCAAAGAAGCATTAACCGCAGCACCGGCAGTCGCTCCTGTTACCCAGGCTACACTTTGCTTTGCGTCCAGTACAGTGCCATCACTTAGCACAACACCATTTTTGACACTGATTACACCTTCATGATCAGCGTTAGGATAATTGGCCAGTACAGCCTGTACCTTTTTGCCTTCATTGCCGCGCAAGCGTTTGATATAAGCAGCATATACAGATTTTAGAGAGGCATCATCCGAAACCAAGCCAACTGTCTGAAACTCTAAAGCCTCAAGTTGCTCCAGATATGCAGTATGATCTGCATTGGTGGCCAGCGCGCTTGTACCTCCAGCTAGTGGAGCACCTGCTGTCGGTACAGGAGTTCCCTTACCACTAAAGACAACGTAGGTGTTACTCACCAACTGTTCTACAGCACTTACGGTCTGCTTATCGACTACTGTACCCTCTAGCAGCGTGGTTACGTCGAATTGTTTTTCATTATTAATATTTGCTTCCACTACAATGGTCAACTGATTGCCACGCGTACCACTATATTTAGCTGTAGCTGTCAGAGGCTCCACTTTTACAGAAGCAGGTGTACCGTCATTTAAACGATATACCAGAAGCTTTTGTGCACGTTTGAGCGCTTCGCGAATCAGAAGCATCTGTGGAGAAGTATAATCGTACCCAAGTGTTTGTAGGGTATTATCACCAGCGGTAATAGTAAGCATTTTCTTAGGTGCTCCCCAATCCAGATTTAGCGCAAGACTTGCGGTACCACGCTCACCCAATGTTCCAGGAAGTTTGCCCTCCGATACAAAGTTGATATATACACCAGGGCGAATTTTGTTTTGTGTTGTATAAGTTCCTCCAGCCATTTAATTGGCCTCCTTATTCATAAATTGATGTAGCATGGATGTTGCTTGTTCAATAGTGTACTGTTCATTTTCTGACAGAAGTGCAGATAGTACATCTTTTTCAAGTGAAGTAAATTTTGTTGATTGCATAAATTGCTCTTTACGGTAAGATACCTCAGCCATTGTTTTCTCTCCTTTGAATACCATTTACCTGGTTTGTAAATTTGTGTTCATTTACTGATATGAGAGGCAGGATATACGTGCTGATCCATTGTATTCATCAGTATACCTGGAACTGCCGAGCGAACAGTACGTACCGGATAGTTTACCCGAATTCGTGGAACTCCATCTTCTGTATCCCATCGCAATTCGCTAGCTCGACATAAATCTTCCCCAGTCCCAATAGTCTCTAATGCCTCAAACAAATCTTCGATCTGCTCATCTGCATAGTGCCCGGCAGCCGGTACGTATCTGACTTCCAACGTATACACACGTACAAACCGATCACTACGTTCTCTTGTGAAGTCAACTGCGACTAGGCGATATTCCAATCGTGGCTGCTTTAACTCTTTTTTTTCTGCACGATCAAATGGAATATCAGGGAATTTCTCGTGCAGTGATAATTGCACATAGGTAATCACCTGTTGTGCATCCATATTTCTCCTCCTTTACCGAGAAAAATAATCATCTCCTTCGGTTATACTTTACGGAATCGAGATGAGGAATTTTTGCACCGCTTGGTTAAAGACTTATTATTTGGAATATCCATATTCCTGCGGTGTTCCGTGTCTCTCGATTTCCGATAATACAATCTTACACTGGATTTCTCCTAACGGAGACGGTGCTATGGACGAAAAAAGGACGGTTATCGGCTGAGTTCGGGGGAAGAAGAGCGGTAAAAAGACGCTAGATTATTCCGCACAAAAAAAGCCTGCCCGCAGGCAGACTTGGTGTGTTCCCGAACCTAGATATATAGTGTGTTATTCCATCGGTGATGAGGTGAGAAACACGCTGGAGAACAGATACGAAATCATGGCAAATACCGGAATACTCCACAACAATACCGGTGAACTGAGCCACCCTGGCAGTGGAATCCACATCATGATCGCCCAGCTAACGATGATACCGATTCCATTAAATAGAAGAAACTGCAGTGGCATACGCCGAATATTCAGACGCAGCCAGCGGTTCAGCGGTGCCAGTACCACCAGCGAATAACCGAACAGCGGCACAAGAAACAGCATCCAAACAATCAACTGTGAACGCAGTCCCATCTCCGAGACGAGCACAGAGTTTTGCAGTGCAAAATTAAGATAAATCGAACTCAGGCTGCTGACTAGCAGCGAGACGACTGTACTGTCGAACAACCATGCTTTGTATACATGCTGTAATCGAAACCGGTCGGCAGCTGCCGGAATGGCAGATGTCCTCGCAGTGCGTAATTCCCTTTTCACAAAATCAGAGCTCCTGTCCATTAACATATATGGGATGATCGCCTGCAGTGGCTGGATAGCTGTCTGATCGTCTATGTATAGCGATTATCCGCAGTATTATAAACACCTACTATTTTACCATAAAATAACATAAAAACAGCAGCATATACTATATATTATCATCTTCTGTTGTTTTCTGCTTGTTAGGCGATCTTAACCTGTCATTATGAATTACCTGTGAAACCCTCAAGCGAATCAGCAAGCAAAAAAAAGCTGCCCGGCTCGGCGGACAGCTTGCTCGTTAATACTGTTTTCTCATTATTAATAAAGTACGTATTCCGTCTTACCGATCATGAAGTAGTGCACGCAGCATCCGTCCGGCGAACCCGTTTCTTTTGCGGCATCAGTTCATCCAGCCGGATCATCCCGGTATCCGCCAGCGCCAGTGCCATTTTGTAAAAAGCACGGGCACGGATTTTAACGTAGGTGTCTTTGCTGATCGGCGGATCGAACAGATAACTGTATACTTTATAATCGAAAATATCATCGTGCTTGAGATAACGTTCCCGTACAAGCAGCTGCTCACGTTCACCCAGTCGTTCCACAATGGCTTCTATCCGTTCACAATAGGCACGACGCGCTGCCGGAGTATCTACATTATAAATAGCTGCTCCTGCTGTCGGATCTCCGGTCACATTGGTCGGCCCATGCATTCTTGCTTCATATGAAGCGGTGAGCGAGGTCTCTCTCATCTCAAATGTAATCGTTTTGTAGATACGGTATTTCTCGAAAACTGCTTCTACTACAGCACGGGTCTGACGACGGTCCAGCTCAGGCAGGGAAATCATTGGATTCATTGTACAACACTCCTCGATGTAATATATTAGGTAAAGGAAATCAGCAGCAGGTACAGCACAAAGAATTCTTATCCTTAAGAGACAGTATTTCATCATTTCCATCTGGCATTTTCTTTTTTGCCTTTTGGCAATGATGGTAGATATTTAACCTTCTTTTATTTCATTTAACCATCAAAAATTCCATTTATTATCATTTGTTCGTATGTTGTTCGCATTTCATATTCCTAAGATAACATGCTTATCTGTTATTCGTAAACTCTCATTTTTAGCCGTTTGAATCAATTAATCGATTATTATCTTCATTATGCTCTATAGTTTGTGCCTTTTGGCAAAGTAAATTTTTCCATTGTTTACCTAATGGCAATATTGGGGTATAGTACATATATTAAGCTTTGGCATCTACTTCTGTATATTTAGATTGGATTCGTGTTTACAGTGCCTATAGAAAGGGTGTTTTGTCGGTGGATAATTCTTCATTTGGCAGTTATTTGAAGCAAATACGTGAGCAGAAAAACTGGAGTATTAACCAACTGGCAGACCTTGCCGGCATCAGCACCTCACAAATCTCACGAATAGAAAATGGCAAACGCGGTGTACCCAAGCCCCAGACGATTGAGAAAATCGCCAGAGCGCTGAATGTACCTTATGCGGAAATGATGGATCGTGCCGGATACCTGCGTCCGGAAGAAAATCAGCAGACACCCGAATGGGCCAATTCGCGGGATAAGCGTGATTTCAAAAAAATGCTTGAGGAAGATGGTGAATTGATGTTTGACGGTGTGCCGCTGGATGATGAAGACAAGCAGCGGATCAAGGATGTATTAACCGGACTATTCTGGGAAGCCAAACAAATGAACAAGCGCAAACCGGTCGCTCCCGATGACCGCCGTAACCGTTCCTGAAGGATCGTCATCAATGCAGACGACTGTAACATGCAGCCGTCGCATTACCGGCAGTTGGAGATTACAGCTGCACCATAACGCCAAACGCTTACGAGGTGATTGTACCGATGGATGATACTGCAGCTCATCTGGTCCACAAGTATAAGACAAACTGCCCTTTTGAAATTGCTGAAGCGCTCGGCATACATATTCGCTACATGGATCTAGGCAAGTCCACCAAAGGACTGTACTACAAAAAACTCAGACGGCGCTTCATTGTAATTAATCAGGGCTTATCCGACCAATGGCAGCGATTTGTATGTGCGCATGAACTGGGTCATGATCGCCTGCACAAAGGATTGAGTCGCTTTTTCCTGGAAGAGCACTCCTATTTCTGGCCGGGCAAGCTGGAGAGGCAGGCGAATTCGTTTGCGATTACTCTGCTGACGGCCGGGCAGGAGCAGCGTCCCGGCGAGACACTGGAAGCTTTTGCGATGCGCACCGGTATCCCCCGCGAGATGCTATATTTTTTTGACCTTTGACCGAACATATGTTTGCCGAATGCAAGGTGTGAACTGGATGTATTTCACTGCATACCAAAAAGGAACGGTCTGATCAAGCCGTTCCTTTTTGTGTTGCCTGCTATTCCTGGTAATCAATCTTGCGCATACGACTCTTCCTTAAGCAGGCAGATTCCAGCTTTTCTCTGTCTGTTCACGCTACTCCCTCTGTGTACCCATTCGCAATTCAATCATGCAAAGCAGCACTTCTGCTCTCCTGGTCTTGTATTGACTCTTTTAACCGGTTAACTTTGGCAGGAATACGATACCGGCAATAATGAGCGTCAGGATAATACAGACATTCTCGACAGCCGACCCTTTTTTGGTCCCTGTACTCATCAGATTGAAGCGCAGTTTCCACTTGAGCGGCGGCAGCAGCCTTACACCGCGATTGGTTAGCGAGTCAGCCAGCAGATGCAAGAAATAGGAAGTACCGCCAGCGATCCAGATACTGGAGCCCAGATGGGCAGTCGTACCGTACAGCAGCGCTGTCCAGGCCGCAGTACCGTAGATCGTATGGGTCAGTCCGCGATGCGGCAGGAATGTACAGATAATGAGCAGACTGCCGCCCATATAGTTCCACGGCGCGATTTCCCGTCCATAGATGATAATACCGACACCGATCAGGAACATGACTACTTTGCGCAGCGACCGGGTCGGCAAAAAGGCGACAAATACAATCGCAACAGCTATGCCAATATCCCACGGCATTCCAAATAATCCTTTCCAGAGAATCCAGACAACAGAAGCCAGCATAATTGTCTGCAAAATACGCAGGATCGGCTCCGACAGCGTCTTGGAGACGAGGATTGAATTAGGCTCATCAATATCGGGTAATAAAGAACTGACGGCAGCAGCTACTACAGCAGCCGAAGTTACAGGAACACCAGCCATCGTCATGAGCGATACCGTGAGACCTGTACTGATAATAAAGTGGGATTTCCCCATCATAAGCGTGTTCTTCCTTTCCATTTTGCTTGTGCATTGGTCATGTTGTGGGAATAATAATGTCTCCTATGGCACAGACGATATCCCGTCTGATCAGACTTTTGTAAAGCAGCTGTTTTTATTATCAGACCGATGTTAATTTTGGGATATCCGGCCCTGTAGGTCGCTGAATTATAGTATGGTAATGATAGAACCCGCTTGTTACCGAACCATTATTTCCAAGAGCCCTGTTTGGCTCCTCCCTAAGGAGAATGATTATGAGAATATCCATCAAATGGCTCCCCGTGCTGCTTGCTGGCAGTCTGCTCACCGGCTGCAGCGAATCGACTATACTGTCCGTCGATCCATTAGAACATGCCAAAGGTTATGGCGCATCCGTAGAGTCCGTTCAGGTTGTCCAGCCACACCGCACTTCGGTCAAAGTCACACCGGCCTCTGAAACCAGTGATTCGATCAAGCCGGATCAGCTGGCTGATGCACTGCTCCAGGGCAATTATGAACTGGTCTATTCCCAGACGTCTCCGGTGTTCAAACGAGAAGTATCCTGGCAGGCTTTTATGGACACCGTGCAATCCCTCAACAGCAGAGTAGATCATTATGTACCGGTAGCAGAGCAGCATATGGAAGGCACTCTGCGCAAAGTATGGATCGATGACCATAATGACCGGCAAATTACAGCGCTGTTCGCTGAAAACCATGCAGAATATCCGGACCATACCATCCTGAATATGCACATACAGCAGCTGCATCTTCATTAGGATCTTATACAGCAGTAGACGGAACTGAATTATTATAGCACATATGTTCGTGTAAATAAAAACAAAGAAGGCGGATATGACATCCAAGTGTCAATATCCGCCTTCTTTGTTTTTATCTTTATTATTTCTTATCTAATACACTATACTTACTCAAGCTTCCGCTGCACCGGACTCTGCCTGTTCCATCTGCTGCAGACGCTCCATAATGCGGCGTTTGCGATATAGCGTGCGACCGACTTCAGTTAATGCTTCCAGAGAATTTTTATTTACAAAGGAGCCAAAAATAATCCCTGCTACAGGTACTGCCTGGAACAGCTTGCGCCAGCCAAAATTATCACGGTAAGTGGTTATCACTTCGCGCCAGCCTTGAATCTGGGAGAATACTTCTTTGCCGGTATCTCCTTTTTCAAAATCAGCCAATTCCTCGAGTACCGCCTTTTTGCCGACGACATCCGATGAAGCGAATTGAAGACATTTGAGAATAAACAAACGCTCTTGGGGATCGGAAGGATAATAACCGTAACATAGAGCAATTTCCTGCAGCGCTTTGAGCGAGATACCGATCATGGCCGGAATATCTGCGGCAATGGTGAAAATACCGCCTACACCGGATGCCGCTCCTTCGAGTGCCGCCAGATTGGACCGGCTTCTGGAAATATCCATAGCTGCATTATCCATCACTTTAAGGGGCAGCTTCGCTACTTCACGCGGAGTCAGCTCGGTACCTTCCTGATCGCTAGCCTTGGCCAGACGCTGCATAATGCCTTTTGGAGAAATTAGATATTTGCCACCGTTCTGAATAAAGCGTCCCAGTTCATTGATCGCCGCTCCTATTTTGTCCCGTATGAATTTGGGCGTCATGCGATCCAGCAACATAAAAGGGATTCGGCCAATTTTATCCAGAATCGAACTCCCTCTCTGATCCTTCTCCCATTTGGCAATCTGCTGCAATTCCTGTTCCAGTTCTGTACGGCTCTCCTGTGTATGCATCCCATCGACTCCTCACTATTGATATGTATCTGTATCCTTCTGTATAGGTCTGTGTATTATGTATTATACCCGATTCTCTGCGTTTCAAGACAATTCCCGCTCTGCGTTCATTCTCTCCTGTAAGCTTAGAACAGAGAAAATTCTGCAGGGTGACTATATTGACATAATCGCTATTAAAATGAAAAAGCCGCGGAGCATCTGCCCGCGTCTATTGGTATACTATATTGGAAAACGATCATCGCACCGGGATGAACAGCCGCGTGCAAAGCACGTATCGGCTGTTAAATCATCTGTGCAGTGTCATTGGATGTATCTTGCAGGTTGTCCCGATTGTCACGTACCGGCACATAAGTTACACGGTCGATCAGCAATCCGTCACCTACAGGCTCTCCATTGACCGTAATCATGATTTTCTTGAAATTGGGATCAAATTTGGTATCGTACATGTTGTTCACTCCTTGGATGTTATAATAGAAAATAGTGATATATAAAAGATTCCATTCACGATGGATGAGAAGGCGGTAATCCGTTATACAGCATAGTTGAATCGGTTATGTCCACTTAGGTTGGCAGGTGAAAGCGCGCCGCTGGTCCACCAGGACATGTATTTATTACCCCGGATATAGATCAGTTAAACATAGGCTGTGTTCAAATGCGGATTCCGCAGTATCTATTTCTTTTGAAACTGTCTGTCAGACGGAGGCTTCTACCTGCTCATTCCTCGCAAAAAGATGCATCTTCTTTTCATTTCCTACGTAAACCGTGTAAGGCAGTACTGAATCAGCACCCGAGCAATATTCAGCGTTCTGGTTAATATATAGGTAGAATACATTTACGTCAGTACCTGCTCCATAGTAAGGAGGAATTCATGTGAAACTCAAATCCCGCTACCTGCAAACTGGTCTGATCGCGGCAATCGTTCTGTCCGGACTGACAGCTGCACAGCCTTCTGCCCACGCTGGCTGGTGGGAAGACTATAAGAATGGAATCAAAAGCTTTACCAGCCTGCCAGAAGAAGTCAATGAACTTAAACAGGGCTACAGCAATGCAATGAACCAGCTGGATCAAGCCAAGACCAGTATGGAAGCCTATCGGGAAGAAAATGCCCGATTAGCAGAACAAAATCAGCTTTTGGCTCAAACCGTCCAGCAGCTGCAAAAATCGGAAGCTGAACGTGCTGCAAGTGCACGTTTCTGGAAAACGATCGTGTTCTCCGCGATCGGACTGGTTGCTCTGTGGTTTATATTTACCCGACTCGTCCGCTTCGGACTGCGCCGCCGTTAAGCTACGGCGGCTCTTTGTTTAGGAATGCATTTTTATTTATTGGATAAAGGAGGAGCTCCCGTGCAACTGCAATGGCAGCAATCTACTCATCCGCCTGTTTCCGGACAGGCTGTCACGCTCGCATTAGCCGATCAGGAGAAGCTCCATATGCTGCATCCCGGACAGATCATCGCCTATGACGGTCCTTCCAATGGACGACATGACCGGCTGATGGATGTCAAAGGCATGTATCGCAAGCGTAATCTGATCCGGGCTGACTTTACCGGGCCATGCCGGTTTGTTACCTCTCTCCCGCCGGGCTTCAATCTGATCCCAATCACGATCGAACCTGGCAGCGATCTGTTGTATGATTTTCGCCATTTGTTCTATTATACAGAAGGTATTACTATGCAGACCCGCCTGCTCAAACTCAAAAATATCCTGATTACCCGGGATGTAGTCAAAGTGAAGTTCGGCGGTCAGGGAGAAATCGGACTGCTCACCCAGGGCACTGTTATGGAAATGAAACTGCATCTATCCGAACCGATCTATGTGGATGCACGCAGCCTGCTCGCCTATCCGGAGAATGCGGCGCTGAAGCTAAGCGTCTATGGCAATCATCTCGCCAGCCAGCATATGCGCTACCAATGGGCGATAACAGGCAGCGGTTCTATTCTGATCCAGAGTGGTCATGACAATGGTGAATTGGAACAGCATCTGAATGATGATAGTCTGTTTCGTCGTATCCTGCGTGAAGTGATTCCGTTCGGCGGCATTTTTATCAAGTAATAA
The DNA here is from genome assembly GCF_000346635.1 of Paenibacillus shenyangensis. NCBI lineage: Bacteria > Bacillati > Bacillota > Bacilli > Caryophanales > Paenibacillaceae > Paenibacillus > Paenibacillus shenyangensis. Next base: position 122,189 of record NZ_AOIG01000010.1, on the reverse strand, counting down.
CAACCTATGAAAACAATTAAGAAAATGTGTAATTACAGAACCTACAGATGCAGACTGCATATTATCGATTTTTATCCTCTTTTTGTCTACAATATTCTCTTTGTCCAGCCTTGCAGATACCATAGAAAAACCTTCCTGTTTTATTGCTGACAGGAAGGTTTTTTTGTTTATCGATAGATGTTTTCTGTTCCAGACTCATCTTGCAGTTACCGCTGGATTTTTCTGTTTTTTGTACTTAGCGGGATGAACCGGAACCTTCTGCAGTCAGAATATCCTGTTCCAGATTTGGCGTAGCCAGATCGGCCTGCAGATATGTCTCACTACTTGGAAGCAGCAGATTGAACTGCTCGCTGCTGCACAGGGTGATTTTGCAGTTCTCCACGACAAAATCAAGCACATGTCCGCCGCCATTACGAGCATCATTAATAAAGTGCAGATGATAACCGGCAACGCCGATTCCCTGTGCAAAAGCCGGTGTCCAGAATCCGGCAATAATACCTTTGACATTAGTAAAGTGGAACGACGGCTGGGACTTGGTTACTTCCACGAATGGTTTGTATGGTTTCTCCTGATGAGGCACTGTACGAGTATGCACTTCACGGAAAGTACCTTCAATCCGGATCGCATGGAACAGATTCGGACTGGAAATGAGTTCATCCAGTACTTTTTCCAGCTGTTCCCGGTTCAGGGTCCGGTTCAGCTCATGGGTCTGCTGGGCTTCAAAAAAAGTCACGGTCGAAAATGGCGTACTTTCTTCCAGCAGAACGCGTTTGGCTGTACCGTTCGGATATAGATGGTAGAATGAACCGTCAAAGGCGATCATCTCTCCATCCAGCTGGTGGAAAGTACCAATTCCAAAATCACCATATTGCTTGAGTTCTCCGAACGTAATTGCACCGTCATACAGTCCGCTCAATAGTGCAACCATTGTCGAAGCCTGATATACTACAGGGTTTTTCATGATCATTCTCTCCTTTTATGGGTCCGTTCAATAGATGTATCAGTCAATGAGCATAACAAATAGAATATCGTCCGATCAGTTCATTGCATCCGGCAACAGCTTGGCACCAAGCTTGATATTATCACGGTAATCGATAGGAATATCGACCACGACAGGTCCCTGCTGAGCTAGCGCCTGGCGCAGTACATCTTCCAGTTCGCCTGGTTGGTGTACACGCAGTCCAATCGCACCAAAGCTCTCTGCGTATTTCACAATATCCACATCGCCAAAATGAACACCGGAGGTACGTCCATATTTCATTTCCTGCTGGAAGGCTACCATATCGTACGTACCATCATTCCATACAATGTGCACAAGCGGGGATTGCAGACGTACCGCTGTTTCCAGTTCCATCGAAGAGAACAGGAAACCTCCATCGCCGGAGATGGATACGACTTTCTCCTGTGGATTCACCAGTCCGGCAGCAATCGCCCATGGCAAAGCAACTCCCAATGTCTGCATCCCATTACTGAACAGCAGACGACGCGGCTCATAAGAGCGGAAGTAGCGTGCCATCCAGATATAGTGGGAACCCACATCACAGGTAACCGTTACCTGATCGCTAATCAGCTTGCGCAGCGTACGGATAAAATAAAGCGGATGAACACGTCCTGAATCGGATGGAGTAATCGCAATATCATCCTGGGTCAGCTTGTTTTGCTGGCGGCGCATCGCATTGCGTGCTTCACTGGAAAAACGCAATCCTTTTAATAGTGGTGTCAATGCATTCACGTTCATTGCAATATCGCCAATCAGCTCGCCGGCTGGCTGGTAATCCTGATCAATATCGGCTTTGCGGTTGTCCAGATGGAAGACCAGACGATTCTTCCCTTTATTCCACTGATAAGGATCATACTCGATTGGATCATAACCGATTGTTAATACAAGATCTGACTGCTGCAGCAAAATATCGCCCGGCTGGTTGCTGAACAGACCGACACGTCCATAGAAATGATCTTCCAGATCGCGCGAGATAGCACCTGCAGCCTGGAAAGTCTCTACCACAGGCAGATCTGTATCACGAATAAGTTCACGTACTGCAGCAGTGACTGCCGGTGAGCTTGCTTTCATACCGAGCAGCAGAACCGGCATTTTGGCTTGGCGAATCTGCCGGGCAACCGATTCGATTAGTTCTGCAGGTGCAGTGCCCAATTGAGGCATACGTGATTGATAGAAATTGAAATCTTTGGCTTCATGCAGCAGTACATCGGTAGGCAGACTGACAAAGGATGCACCGGGCTGCGAAGCAGAAGCTTCACGGAAAGCATTCGTAATCGCTTCGGCGACGTTGTCGGGATGTCCGACTTCGACGCTATATTTGGTAACCGGCTGGAACAGCCCGGCATTATCCATCGATTGGTGGGTGCGCTTCAGACTGGCTGTACGGGGAACCGCACCAGCAAGAGCAACGACAGGATCACTTTCGGCATTGGCGGTTACCAGACCAGTGACCAGATTGGATGCGCCAGGACCGGATGTTACCAGACATACACCGGGCTTACCAGTCAGTCTGCCAATCGCTGCCGCCATAAACGCAGCATTCTGTTCGTGACGGCATACGATTAGCTGAGGACCACGATCCTGCAGTATATCGAATACCGGATCGATCTTCGCTCCGGGAATACCGAATACATACTGTACATCCTGGGCAATCAGGGTATCCACGACCATATCGGCCCCTGTTTTTGCCTTTGTTTTGGCGGCGGCCGCCATTTCATTGTGGGAGGAATCTGTCGTTTGCGCTTCTGAAGACTGTTCAGTTGGGATCATCATATTCTCTCTCTCTGTTCGGGTAGTCGTACTCACTCTGTCCATCTCCTTTTTGTGGTGTGCGTATGTTATTTTCTGTAATTACATGTAAATATGGAAAAGAGTACATATCTATTTTATTACCATAAAAAGTAAAATCAACCCTTAAAATTTGAAGTATATACTGAAAGCGATAACAAAATGACCATAATGCAGAAATAGCTATCAATTTCTTAAATTTGATTAGATATAGCGTTTTCATTCGTGTTTCTGCCTTTTTGTGCCGGAATCAGGCTGATATTTCGATCTTTAAAATTTAAAAATATGTATAAACCCGCACTTTACCATAATGTTCCAATACTCTTGTACATTATGGTTTTGCTTGTCCAGAACAAAGCTCACGATGTATTCTGCTACCTTGACAGATGTTTTGACAAAATCACCTGCCAAGGTAGCTACACCATGACTTGATAACACAAGACAAAATAATGATAATGCTGGTACAACCACCACAGATCAAGAAGTTTGTTCTGTTATGGTACATAAAAAAACCCTACTTCTGGTATCCACCAAAAGTAAGGCATCTGATTGTTATATATTCGTATACGTCCATGATAAAGCCTGAAAACCACTTGAGAGGTAATTAGGATTTCCAGAGTTCAAAGCGTGGCTCGACCAGCTTGTTCAGCATTTTATACTGCTTCTGATCCATATAACCAATCAGCAGATGCTGACCCAGTGCCATATAGACAAACTGCTGCTCGCCACCGCGACGCATATCCAGCTGAATCATGCGGTCAAAGAATGTTTTGTCCACCCATTCGTTGTAATACCGGATATCCCACTCGACCTTGTCGCCATGATACAGAAATGAAAATAGTACTTCTTCCCGTTCATGATCCAGACAGCTGCGGATAAACTTCATATCCAGCTGATCTCCGGTCATGGATACCATACGCTCCGCCAGCTGGGTGTACAGATCGGTATTCTCGATCTCCTGCAGATCGACATACCAGAGCTGGTTCGTAGGATAGATGCATTCGCCATCTGCACAAATCTGTTCTCCCAAGGAAATCAGCAGATTGGTATAGGGCCGTTCTTCATACCAGGACAGCGAATTGCCAGCGATAATCTGGTTCATGTCTACGTCTGCATTTAGCACAATGCCTGCTTCCTGCAGCTTATTCCATTGATCTGCTAACGGAATCGTTTTATTGCGAAAAAAACTGATCATTATTAATCTCCTCTCTGTTATATATTCTTCAGATTGGCATTGTTTAACGGCCTTTTTCGTCGCGCTTCAACTATTCTTTCGCATCTATTCTGCAAAATAACTTTGATTGTAAAATGAGTGACTGTATAAGTTTGTTAAAAATCACATCAGGGGAACTGCCATTCCTGCTCGTATACTTGATGTCATGTTTCCAATCTGGTTTATACGGATACTTTGCGTATCACAGAGCATATTTTAGTGTAACAGGATCGCCCCTTCAAAATCCTGAGTCTAAAGACTCCGTTATTCAAAATTTGAAGATATTTGTCACAATCGACATACGTTTTCATGCAATTATTAGTTATTAGTACCCATTAAATTTAAGCTTGAAAATCTTTTCTACCTATTTTTCTATCTATTTTAATGCATAAACAGCTTAAATATCAACTTTTTAAGTGATTTCGACTTTTTCTGAACATAACAGGTCATTGGTATGTAGAAGAGCATGACTTTGTGCCTTGACCGCAGTGAAAAGTCCTGTTCTATAACACAGTAGATAGAGCAAAAAAATGGATTGCAGCGCAAATAGCCATACACTGTATGAGATACAGGATGGCTATAAGGCAGATAGCTTCATACGGCTATGCACGCTTTGGTATTTAGTTCATACACATTCATAGGAGTTGGAGCAGCTGTTAATTAGTCGTTGGAAGTACTTGCTTCTTCACGTTCACGCTGTACATGCGGAGGAATGTCTGCCACGTCGCAGGCATCCCATGCAGCATCAATAATGCGGTCGAACTCATCATCATTTTCCTCGATAACAGTCTCCAGGACTTCGATCTCTTCTTCTTTACCGGATTCATTCAGGAAGTGCAGGCTGTAATCCCAGTCAGTGCCCCGTTTGGAGAACAGAGTGAGTTCGTAAGGTTCGGCATGTCCTTCGACTTCCAGTTCGACTTTACCGACAAAGCCTTTTTCCGGTTCTTCCAGCTTTTCCAGCTTGGCGCTTCGGATCATAATATTCATAGATGAATCTCCTTTATGGTTAATTTGATATAAGCGAGTAGTGGGGCGGTCTTTTTGGGTACTGTCTGTTAATACGCAGATCGAGGATCGCTTTCTGCTTTAAAATAACATGAATACGAGTGCTTGCCAATTGATATAGAGAGTTTGTTCATCATTCACTTCAGAAAGCAGTAGGGAAATGTCGTCCGATGAAGTTTGGAATTTTTTTATAGATCAAGTGTCTCGACAGATTATATTTCGAAGTTTATATTTTTTAATTGTTCTTTTAAGTCCCAATTTGCTGGTTTCTCTTTGGGCATAAACCACGGCGCATCATGCTTTAACCAACTAGCTCTATATTCCGGTATAGTCTGTGGATAACTTGCAGCATCATCATCAAATCCGGCTTGAAATCCACAACAAGGACAAATTTCATAGCTTGGTACTTCTTCTACATATTGAGGCTCTTCCAGTTGATCATACCCACACACCAGGCAAATATTATTCATAATTCTTCATTCTCTCCAATTATGGATTAGACAGTATACTACAAAAATAGATGTTAGTAATGTTAAATGTCTGATTTAGTAGTCTTATACCAATCTAATTCATATAATTCTTTTAATATGACAGTAGGAACAAAAAATTGATAATCGAGTCCCCGCGTTAACTGTCCTATCATAAAGTCTCCGTCTGAAGTCTGCTGAATTTTCCAGTGCTGACTTGCAAAAGCTGCTCCGGCTTCTACAAGCTTCATGGCTTGAGCCCAGTTATAGGATTCGCCAACTTCAATTTTCTCGGCAATATAATTCTGGTAGGCAAGAATTTGTTTGTCATCATTAGCATTTCTTGACTCAGAATCATAAACCAGTTCAAAAACCAAACCATTCAAGTCATTTTTCAGGTAGGTTTGTACAAATTCATCAGAAACAAAAACATTACGTCTTAGCTCGGGTATTCGGAAAATATGTCTTCTGACAGAACGCATTAAAAGTGCATCTTTAAAAACGTAATGATCATATGTTCGAATTAATTTTAAAATTTCAATTCTTTTTGGTATAGCTAAACTATGATCAATATAATCATCTATGTTGAGGATATTACATATAAAAAAGTTATGATCAGGATGTGTCACAGATAGAAATTCAACCTCATCTCCGATTAGCGGCTGAAATACTTTTAGTGCTTTTTGACTAAATAAAGGTAGCCCATGGAAGAAATTTGCAAAATCAGAGTATAGGCCTTCTGAATATGTTTTTAATTTTATGCCTGACCAATCATTAACTTTCTCGCCTATACATAATTCATTTATTAGTTCTTCTATTCTATTAGCATCTTCTAATTCGTCAATCCTTAATGCTTCACTTGAAAGCATAACGCTCCAAATTTTCATATGTCCTCTTTTCTCTGTATCTCTTGATAACGTATTGATATTAATTACACTTCGAAGTTTATATTTTTTAATTGTTCTTTTAAATCCCAATTTTCCGGCTTATCAGTGGGTGCAAACCATGACGTACTATGCTTTAACCATTTGGCTCTATATTCCGGTATAGTCAGCGGATAACTTGCAGCAGCAGCATCAAATCCGGCTTGAAATCCACAACAAGGACAAATTTCATAGCTTGGTACTTCTTTTACATATTGAGGCTCTTCCAGCTGATCATACCCACATACCAGACAAATATTATTCATAATCTTTCAACTTCTCTTCTAAAAACAGTACCTATAATTATTTGATGGAAATATGAAAGTAATCTATTGTAACTTCATTTATAGTGACTGCCCCATTTCCAAAAGAATCTTTCTTATCTTCCAGTTCCTCTAATTCACCTTGAGCAAACATTACGCGCCGCCTTTATCATTTCATTCCTATGAATTGCTACTGAATGAAAACGGTGTTTATATCAAATAGTGTCTATTACAGTTAATTTAATATGCTCAACATATCCTCTATCAATAACTTGGTTTTTTCGGAATTATATCTTCTAAACGAATGTCCAACTATAATGGCTTGGATTTCTTCCCATTTGTTTTTGCTCTTCATTTCTACTAATTCACATATAAGATCATATGTAATCTTCTCTCTTTCAGACTTTTGGAATTCTTGTACTGTTTCTAGTACATCTATATAACTCTCTGTTGTTACAATATAACAATCCAGAAAATATTTAAATGTCTCGTATTTATCCGTACTCATCTACAAAACCTCCTTAAATATTTGATTAAAATCACTGACTCCTACCTTTTCATTTCACATGCTCTATCTTTTCGTCCCCTATAAATCTAATGTTCAAATTACATTTTTACTAACAACGTATTTACAAGAACAATTTAGATGCTATGCGTTAATACCATATTTCCAGAAGTTTGTGTATTCGTAAATTGATTTTATATAAGCTGTATTGGTTAAAATCAAATAAAGAGCAAGCACATAAAAACCACTACAAGCCTGAATTACATAGTGTCTCTCCAGCCACTATTTGCTCACTTTGGCATTTCCAATATGACTACAATTATTCCCATTCCACTATTTATTCTCATCTGCTGAAAGGGGCAATACTTCATGTATCACGTTATTCTTGTTCGCCATGGAGAAAGTGAATACAATCGCAAAAATCTGTTTACCGGCTGGACTGATGTGTCTTTGACCGAGAGAGGTATTCATGAAGCACGCGAAGCCGGACATCTGATCCGCGAAGCAGGATATACATTTGATATGGCATTCTCCTCTGTCTTGAAACGCTCTATTCAGACCATGCATTATATTCTGGATGAACTGGATCTACTCTGGATTCCCGAGCAAAAAGCATGGAAACTGAATGAACGGCACTATGGTGCTCTCCAGGGCCTCAGTAAAACCGAGACTGCCGAGAAATACGGCGAAGAACAGCTGCATCTGTGGCGGCGCAGTCTGACAGTAAAACCACCCTTGCTCCAAACCGACGATCCGCGCAATCCACAGCTCGAAGAACGCTACAAAAATATTAATCCACAGGATCTTCCACTTGGTGAAAGTCTTCAGGATACCGTATATCGGGTTGGCGATTTCTGGCATCACCGGATCGTACCGCTGATCCGCAAAAAAGAGCGTATTCTTATTTCTGCTCACGGCAATACGCTGCGCGCATTAATCAAGTATATGGAAGATATTGACGAGAAGTCGTTAACCGAGCTGAATATTCCTACTGGTATCCCGCTTGTATATGAACTGGACGAGAATGTGCAGCCTATCCGGCGTTTCTACTTGGGCGAACCCGAACATATCGAACGTAAATCCGCCGAGGTTGCCAATCAGGGCAATGTCACCGAGTAATTATAGATTGAGAATATCGTATAATGTATGCAGAATGATATAGTAATGAAGAGCAGTCTCTATCCAGAGATACTTGCAGTATTTCTGGATTATCCACCCTCCGCTGCTGCTTCATCCGCAGTTACATAATCAATCCTGACCCTGATTGAACCCCCTATCACAAATATAGAAAGGAATCTCAGTCATGAGTGAACAAATGCTTGAATGGCTGGAAAATTATGAGACAGAAACCATTCAGCCAGAAAATGTGATTTATCCGGATGCCAGCCACACCGGACAGCATCGGCTGCTTGTCCTGCCCAATGACAATATCGAAGAATTGATAGAAGACGTGATTGGTGAAAAAGCCTCTCTCGCTGATTATGTGGAGCAAAGTGCCGCAGCAGACACTCTCCCATTGACCGAAGCGCTGCGCCGGGCGATGACATGGCTCTGGGAATCGAGCGAGCTGCCCGAGAATTATCAACCGCTAGAGAAGTTATCGATGGATGAACTATTCGCCGCATACCGCCATTTGGCAGAAGCGGACGGAGCTCTCGATTATTTCAAAGAGCAGATCATCGCTGGAGACAAAACACTTCCTGTACCAGATGCAGCCTGGGCATCGGATCGTGCTGAAGACGGCGCTATCTGGTTGACGCTTCCGCAGGGACAGGAGTATCATGCACCGCTGATCATTCCAATGGGAGGATTCAATGAATGCCCACTGCCCACGCTGCAGTCCGCTGTTTTCCGGGAATGGCAACAACAATACGGAGCGATCCCCATTGCAGTCAATGACAGCACCTGGATATTGCGCGCACAGCGTCGTCCACAGACGGACGAGCAGGCACTGGAGCTAGCCAAGCAGCATATGCTGTTCTGCAATTATGTACTAGAAGACTTTGAGACGATTGGCAGCTATGCAGGTTACCTGAAGCAGCAGGATATCTGGTATTTCTGGTGGGATTGATTTCTATTAAATCGAGCAGCGACTGCGCACGATAATTATCGTGTGAATAGTCGCTTTTTTTCGTGTTGCCCTTATTTTTGCAAGAGTTAGTATACACTTATAATGCTTCATTACTCGTTGTTCTGCAGGGTGTGTATATTTATTTTCTTTGTATAATCGGCTTTGTATTATGATCTCGATTGTAAAGGCACGTCCGCATGTATATCTGCTTTTTGCAGCTTCTTTATGAATTCTTCCTGATGTTCTTTGGAACAATAAAAAATTACATTAAAAGGCATGGGTGGTTTTTCAGGAGAAAAGTATGATCTTCCTTTATTCCATTCCAGAACATTCATTTTTAGAATATCCAAAATAATAAGTAAGTCGCTATCATATAAGCCAAGCAGTTTTTCGGCATTGCGAATACAAGCGATATGTCCATGCGCATCCAGCCAATCCAGATCACTGAGACATTCGTCCAAAGCATTCCAATTCCAGCCGAAATAAGATGGGAAGTCGAACTTTTCGTTGAATTCTTTGAATAGTCCTTCAACCGTTGTACAATGATCTCCATCCAGAAAAGTTATTTTCACATTTGGGCTATTATTACTATTCTGTATCCATGATTCGCCAAACTCCATTTTATCCGGATACTTTACATAGAAATAAGGTTTTTCTAAACTTATACACCAATCATCGGTTAACATGTAGCCACTCCCTGTTTGTTACTGTTTTTGAATTTGATTCTTTTATCCGTATCCTTTAGATACATACTATGTACATTTTCTACCGATATACACGTTATACAGCTGCTTAATTCAGCCTTCTTATTGCTTTTCCATTGGCATAATTTACCCTACCAATCCGGAGTGAATGTGCTATACTGATGAAGCGGTTTTTACAGCCGCATCCTGAACAGAAGAAAGTCCGTAGTTGGCCTGATTGGAACTACTATTTATATCATCGGTATACATGGAAGTTCTGTGCAGTACGACGCGGGAGAGGTTCGCGAACTCCCTCTATAAAAAACTAAAACCGCCTCATTGCAGGTGTTTTTGAATTGATGTAATAGCTATGAATAATGATAAAGTGGTCTAAAGACGTTCCGTCTCAGGTCGCTATTCGTCTGTTCATCTTTTATATCCATGATTTCAAAAAGCCGCAATTGCAGGTTTGTTTTTGCTTGAGCATTTTGTATACATCCGACTCCTTGATGAGTATTTTTATTTACACAACATGATGCTGCAGAATGCTACTATAGATCAAGTTCATGGAACTCTCTTCTTCCCAAAGGACAACAGAAACCACGCTCGGATAGGTTGTATATCCTGCCTGCGGATGTTTGGCTAGTGCCGAATTTTCTTATGCAGCGATATCCTTCATAACCCGGCTGTATTTTCTGATATCCCCTGATGGAAATGGAGAGATTTTTTTATGCTTAAAAATGAAAAAGCGGTTGTCGTATTTAGCGGCGGCCAGGATAGCACGACCTGCCTGTTCTGGGCAAAACAGACATTTGCCGAGGTAGAGGTAGTTACGTTTAACTACGGACAACGTCATAACGCCGAGATCGAAGTCGCCAAACAAATCGCCGAGGAACAGGGCGTACAGCAGACCATTCTGGATATGAGCCTGCTGAATCAGCTCGCTCCCAATGCACTAACCCGTTCGGATATCGAGATCACCCACGAAGAAGGAGAGCTCCCGAGCACATTCGTCGACGGACGCAATCTGCTGTTCCTGAGCTTCGCTGCGATCCTAGCCAAGCAAAAAGGCGCACGTCATCTGATTACCGGCGTATGCGAGACCGATTTTAGCGGCTACCCGGACTGCCGTGATATTTTCGTCAAATCCCTGAATGTGACGCTCAATCTGTCCATGGACTATGACTTTGTTATTCATACGCCGCTGATGTGGCTGGACAAATCCGAGACATGGAAAATGGCGGACGAACTGGGCGCTTTTCAATATATTCGTGAGAATACGCTCACTTGCTACAACGGCATCATCGGTGATGGCTGCGGAGAATGCCCGGCGTGCAAACTGCGCAAGGCAGGACTGGACAAATATGTACAGGAGCGTAATGCTGCACCGGCAGCCCGCCGTATTATGATTGAACTGGATGAATCCGACACTTCTGCTGCACGAGGTGGACAACAATGACGAATCAACCCGGACCTTTTCGTATTGTCGAGAAACTGCAGCAATATGGCACCGACATTCAGCATGACCAGCTTCGCTACCATCGCAAACGGGTGCTGGTGAACAAGGAATTTACGTTCGATGCAGCCCATCATCTGCATGCCTACGAAGGCAAGTGCATGAATCTGCATGGACATACGTATCGAGTAATTTTTGGCATTAGCGGCATTCCATCCATGAATGGTATCGTTGTGGATTTTGGCGATATCAAGAACATCTGGAAAGAACGCATCGAGCCTTATCTGGATCATCGTTATCTGAACGAGACGCTACCGCCAATGAATACAACTGCCGAGAACATGGTCGTCTGGCTGTACGAGCAGATGGAGCAAGCGCTGCAAAGCGATCCGTACTGCGATCAGGTACAAGGCGGACGCACCGAATTCGTGCAGTTGTATGAGACACCGACCAGCTATGCTGAAGCCAGACGGGAGTGGATGGAATCATGAGCCGCATCCTTACCGACAAACCAAGCGATATGATCGTCGACCAAGTAAACAGTAACGAAGCGCCAACAAATAAAAATGATCATACAGGCCGCGAAAATGAGCAAGCCAGTCGTGGAAATGAATCTGTTGCTAAGGCAAGCCGTCCTACAGCCACTATCCCGGTACTGGAGATTTTCGGACCAACGGTTCAGGGCGAAGGCATGGTCATTGGTCAAAAAACAATGTTCGTACGTACTGCAGGCTGCGATTACCGCTGCAGCTGGTGCGACTCTGCCTTCACCTGGGACGGCAGCGCCAAAGACCAGATCCGCAAGCTGAGTGCTCAGGACGTATACGATGAACTCAAAGCCATCGGTGGTGACCGCTTCAACCATGTCACTATTTCGGGCGGCAATCCGGCACTGCTGGTATCCATCGGTGAACTGGTTCAGCTGCTGCGCCAAGATGGAATTCGTACAGCTGTCGAGACACAGGGTTCCCGCTGGCAGGATTGGCTGCTGGATATCAACGATGTAACCATCTCGCCCAAACCGCCAAGCTCGGGGATGGAGACCAACTTCGAGATCCTGGACAGTATGATCCGCAAACTGCGCCAAAATCAGATCAATCAGATGATGCAGGATATCATCTATGCCGACTCGGACGAACAGGCACCTGTCGATCAATCGATCAGCCTCAAAGTCGTTATTTTCGACGAAGCCGATCTGAAATATGCGGAACAGGTACACAAGCGCTACCCGAATGTACCGTTCTACATGCAGACCGGTAATCCCGACGTTACCAGTGCCGACGACAATATTGCTTCTTCTCTGCTGCATCGCTACGAATGGCTGATCGACCAGGCTATGGACATGCCAGCCTTTAACGATGCCCGTATTCTACCCCAGCTGCATACTCTCGTATGGGGTAACAAACGCGGCGTGTAGACGAGACTGTACTTTGATTTCAGCAATACACGAGGATGCCAGCCTGGACAGCAATATTTCATATGAGGACGAGTGAGTTTACTGCCACTCTATTCCCCACATGCCAGCCGCAGGCTTGAATATCTTTTTATGATTTCGGTTCTTATAGTAATGCACCTGATGAATTCCATGCGCTAGCGGAGGGAATGAATAGCTCGAAAGGTCGCCTTTAAGCCCGGATATATACCATTGTAATCCTTATTTCAAAATATCCGGGCTTACCAGCGACCGCAAGAGCTAATCATTACCGGAGCGCCTTGCCCATTCAACCAGCTCTATTTTCAAATTCGTAATTAAAAGGAGATTCCCATATGTCAGGAAGACAACAAGATGAAATGCAAGACCTCACCCTGCTCGGTAACCAGGGGACCAAATACACATTTGAGTACGATCCAAGTATCTTGGAGAGCTTTGATAACAAACACCCGTATCGTGATTACTTTGTCAAATTCAACTGCCCGGAATTCACCAGTCTGTGCCCGATTACCGGCCAGCCGGATTTTGCGACCATCTATATCAGCTATATCCCAGATGTGAAAATGGTAGAGAGCAAATCACTCAAGCTGTACCTGTTCAGCTTCCGTAATCACGGTGATTTCCATGAGGACTGCATGAATATTATCCTCAACGATCTCGTGAAACTGATGGACCCTCGTTATATCGAAGTCTGGGGCAAATTCACCCCGCGCGGCGGCATCTCGATCGATCCATACACTAACTACGGCAAACCGGGCACCAAGTATGAGCAAATGGCCGAGCATCGCATGATGAACCATGATATGTATCCGGAGACTATTGATAACCGCTAATTTTTGCAGCGTATAAATTCCTTATGTATAATCGCTATATTATGTATCTTATTAACTCCATCTTTATCCAAAAGCGCATGTCCTTTTCTGCCTCACAGAGAAGAACATGCGCTTTTGTTTTGAGTATCTTGTTCCTGTATGGGTTCGTTATACGGTATGCTTATGTACCTGTCAGTACAGTGATCCATTGTCAGCATCTTCAGGCTGTGAGAAATACTGCCGGGTCATTTCCATAAAGGCTCTTGCCGCTACTCCCATATAACGATCGGTACGGTACACCAGCTCGATCTTTCGTACAGGAGCCGGATTTACGATAGGGACGGCAGTGAGCACATTATCCAGCAGGGTTGCCAGCATATCATGAGGATGGATGCTGAATCCGATCCCTGCCTGTACCATACGCAGCTGGGAAGTCGCCGATCCATTGTCCATCACGGTTATCAGCTCCCACCCTTTTTCCTGAAAGCATCGTTCGATCAGTATCCTTCCCAGAAATCCCTGGGGATATAAAACAAGCGGCAGCTCTCTCACCTGCTCCAATTCAATGACTTTCTGCTGACCGAGAGGGTGAACGGCAGGCATGAACAGACTGTAGCTTTCCTCGCCCAGCAGGGTCTGGACGAGGCGATGATCCGGACGTTCGGCCAGTCCGATACCAATATCCACTTTATCTTCAAAAATAAACTTGTGCACTTCAATAGTGGGTATAATCTCCAGCCGAACTCCAGGAAAACGACTGTGAAACTCAATCCATAATTCATTTAGCCGATAATCCAGATCCGATGGCAATACACCGATCCGCAGGGTTCCCCGCTGTTGTACCTGCAGCTCAGCAATAGAAGAACGTGCATTTTGCATAGTACGCAGAATTGTGGTGCTGTAATGATACAACAATCGGCCTGCTTCGGTCAGCGCTGTCTTTTTGCCAATGCGATCGAATAACGGTGTGCCAAGTTCGTCTTCGAGTACCCTGATCTGCTGACTCAGTGTAGGCTGTGAGATATTCAGTCGATCAGCAGCCCGGGTAAAATGAAGTTCTTCGCATACTGCTACAAAATAATGAAGCTGTCGCAGTTCCATTCTGCTCCTCCTCCACTTGTTATTTCACTTTTTGAGATTAATTTCTCAGGAATCACACTGTAATCATCGTTTCATACTATTATTATTATAGAAATAATAGTATGGTACAATCATTTTCTCTGTTTTATGCTGGATAGGTGATGGCTCATGAAAGAGACTATCAATTCTTGCTCAAACTTGGGAAAAGGAGCTTTTATCATGCGGTACAGTTTTTATATCATCCTATTAATTCTGGCAGCGCTCAATCTGCGTCCTGCCATCACTTCTATTTCTCCCCTAATGCAGAGTATTCGAGCCGATCTGGGACTGAACGGAACAATCGCCAGTCTGCTGGTGACTCTGCCGGTACTTGGAATGGGGACATTCGCTCCGCTGGCTCTACGTTGGAGTCAGCGCTGGGGAATGGAAAAAGTCATCTGGTGCTCCCTTATCCTGATTGGTCTGTCTACTTTTCTGCGCAGCTGGGCACATGTACCAGGACTGCTGCTGGGCAGTGCTCTGATCGCTGGTGCAGGCATCGGAATGATCAGTCCACTGCTCTCCGGCTTTATCAAAAAATATTTTCCTCATCCTGCAGCCATGGTTAGTCTATATTCGGTATCGATGGTGATTGGTGCTGCGATTGCTTCCGGTCTGGCGGTTCCCATGCAGAACTGGACAGGGGGTTCCTGGTCTATCGCTCTGTCCTGCTGGTCCCTACTGGCTCTGATCGCAGCCGTCTTCTGGTTTAAATTGGTGATCCATGTCAACGTACCTGCTGCGGAGCAAGGCATCCAACGAACACGTATGCCTTTTCGCCAAAAACGTGCCTGGCTGCTGACTGTATTCTTTGGTCTAATGTCGTCTATTTTTTATTCTTTTACCGCCTGGTTATCTCCGATTATGCAGCATATCGGATATTCCCAGCTGCAGGCCGGTTATATGGTGACACTGTTCACTCTGACACAGATTCCGGTGAGTTTTCTGATTCCGGCAGGTGCTCACCGATTCGGTCGCCGCAAATGGTGGTTGATTGGCTGCAGTATTATGGAGCTTATCGCACTGACGCTGCTAGTAATGGGAAATCTGCCTGTACTCGCTGTAATTTTGTTAAGTATAGGTACAGGTGGATTATTCCCGCTGGCACTGATGCTACCTATTCAGGAGGCACCGGATACGGCACAGGCCAATGCATTATCTGCCATGAATCAGAGTGTAGGTTATTTGATTGGCGCTATGGGTCCGCTAATGATTGGCTGGTTATATGACAGCTACCATAGCTTCCTGCCTGCTTATCTGGTGCTGGCTGTTGTTATCAGCGTTATGATTCTGCTTCAATGGCGAATTGGTCATTACACAGGTGACACGGACCAGACCGCTTCTGTTCGTCCGGTAATGTCATCCGAATAAATTTTTATACTTTTACACAATAAAAAAAGCGCTGTTCCAATATGGAATGGCGCCTTTTTGCAGTTTATATAATTTGCTGTTTACTATTCTACTTTACTGTTTTTTTATTCTACTTTATTGAACCCGTGATTGTTAACCGCACCTCACTTTCACTTGCTTGTAAAATCCGGAACACTACTCAAAAGAGACTAAGCGGTTTTTCATTTCGGATGTGCAGTGACTGTCCTACAGCATGATCATGCACACCTTTTTCGCGGGTATAAACGATATGTCCGCGTACAACCGTCATGCTGACCTGACAGCCTATCTCCCTGTCTACGTATGGGCTATGCTTATGCCGGTAGAGCAGCTGTTCGGATTGTAAGGTATACGCTGTATTTAGATCTACCAGTACAAGGTCTGCATCTGCGCCGATTCGTATTTCTCCTTTTTGCGGATATAATCCGAATCGGCGTGCAGGTGCTTGGGACAGCATCCGGCTGATTAGCGGCAGCGGCAAACCTCGCTTCCTGTATCCTTCACTAATCATCAATTCCAGGGAATGCTGGGCTCCCGAGATGCCTCCCCAGGCGTCGAACATATTGGCAGCTGCGGTCTTGAGTACAGTCGGACATGGCGAATGATCCGAAGTAATCATATCTATATCCCCTGCTGCGACACACTGCCACAGCAGTTCCTGTTCATCCAGGCTGCGCAGCGGTGGTGCACATTTGGCAGCCGGACCAATCTGCTCCAGATCAACATCTGTCAGCGTCAAATAATGAGGACAGGTCTCCAGCGTTACATCCATGCCTTCCTGTCTGGCGTCCTGAATCATCCGTACTGCTGCTGCACTGCTGATATGCACAAAATGCAGTGAACAGCCGGTCTGTCTGCCATACTCCAGTGCTGTACGTACTGCTTCCAGCTCCGCCTGTATCGGGCGGGATGCGGAATAATCGGCAGCTGTGGTGCGTCCTTCGGCCAACAAGGCTGCTGTCCACGCAGAGACGATAGGTTCACTTTCAGCATGAAGCGCGAGTACGCGGCCCATACGGGCAATATGCCTCATTCCTTCCAGCAGAGTAAGATCATCGACATTGCGAAAAGCTTCTTCACTCGGGTCACCGGGCGCCGACATGAATGCCTTGAATCCGCATACTCCCTGCTCACTGAGCGCATCCAGCTCTTGCAGATTGCCCGGTACCAACCCACCCCAGCAGGCATAATCAATATGGGAATGACCCACTGCCAATTCCCTTTTCTGCTGCAGCGCGGCCGGTGTTACTGTCGGGGGAACGCCATTGAGCGGCATATCCATATATGTGGTGCATCCTCCTGCAGCCAGTGCTGCCGATCCAGTAACGAATCCTTCCCAATCGCCAAATCCCGGTTCATTCAGATGCACATGCGCATCAATCATACCGGCCATAATATACAAACCTTCTGCGTTCACGATCTGTCTGGCGCTCTCGATATCCTCGCAAGAAAGCTTGCCAATATGCACAATGACGCCTTTATCGACGGCGATATCGGTCTGTTGCACCTTATCCGGGAAAACCACGGTTCCGCCTGTAAATACCAGATCATAGGAATACATGGGCTGCACGCTCCTGTCTGCGAGATGATTATGTACAGCGGGAGAGCATCCTGTACTCATGATGTCTCCCGCCAGATACTGCAAGTCTGTTTGCTCTCATTATAAGAATTCAGCAGGTTTACTTACTATTGACCGATTATCCTGTTGGTTATTATTGTTCACTATCGGTTACTTGATATCTGCCTCTACCAGGGAAGAATCCACATCCTTGAGCAGGCTCAGATCATGATAGGATGCCGGCGCCGGGATGGAAGTGATATTGCCAACTGATTGCAGGTAATTACCAACCGCCGGACCATTACTTCCATTTACATACGTATCGTCCACTTTCATGGAATAGACATTACGATTCATGATTTCCTTGAGCTCAGCTTCGCTTAAGTGCAGTTCGGGAACGAGTATTTTGATTGCTTCTTCGCGATGATCATTAATATAATCGGTAGCTTTGTCGAGTGCGCGCAGCACGGCTTTCACTGTATTCGGATTTTCCTCAAGATACTTGTCAGTGACTTGAACAGTGGTATGGACACTCATCCAGTTCACATCACCTTTGTTGTCGGGAAGCTCGCTCTTCGTACCACTGAACAGGAACTTGCCACCGCCCTGCACTGCCTTGGTAATAAAAGGCTCCCAGGCTGCCATCGCATCAATATCGCCATTTTGCAGCGCAACTACCGCATCGCTCGGTGCCAGATTGACGAATTTGATTTTGCTAACGTCCACGCCCAGTTCCTTGCCCATATTATCAATCGCAATTTTGACATCGGCTCCGTTAGGAATACCGATCGTTTTGCCTTCCAGATCCTTGGCGGAACTAAGCTGCAATTTGGAGGAACCGACTACGGCCTGCGTACCGGCAATTTGAGCCAGAGGGGCGACAATTTTGACACCGATATTATTGGATTTGAGGATAATATCCATAAAGTTGGTCTGGATACTGATTGGCGCACTGCCGCCGGAGATCATCGGACCAATATCGGGGCCACTTTCGATCAGCTTGCTCTCGACATTCAGCCCCTCTTCCTTAAAGTAACCTAGCTTGTCCGCAATAATCTGCTGCGAGGAGATCTGCGCATCCCGTACACCGACCAGCGTAATATCCGTCTGTTCCAGACCGGTGGCTGCTCCTGTACCACTCGCCGCGGCTGTTTCTTTGTCTGCTGTTCCTCCGCTGGAGCATGCTGTTGCCAATACCGATACCATTGCCAGACCCGTTATCATTTGCAGCCAATTCTTCTTCATTTCTGTGTCCCCCTTGAATATAGAATGGATTGTATCTTATATATGGATACCTCCTGCTACGTTGTTCTGGCTGTTAAGGTATTTATCCCGAAACTGCTTGTTTCCTGTAATTTCGTTGTTGTTTTCCTATTGTTATCTGACTTTTTCAACGGCTTCTCCGATACCGCCGCGACGCCAGGCCAGTACTTTGCGTTCCAGCAGCTTGAGCAGCAGGGCGAACAGACTGTATTCGATACCGATCAAAATAATCGCCACGAACATATTCGTTACTTTAAAATAGTTGCGCGCATCCACGATCAGATAGCCTAGACCCGAATCGGCGCCCATCATCTCCGATACGATCAATGCGGAAAAAGAAAGTCCCAGACTGATCTGCGCACCGATCAGCAGATTCGGAATAGCCGAAGGAATCATAATGCGGGTAAACACCTGACGCTGCGAAGCACCCAGACTGAGCGCCGAGCGAATCAGCGTCGAAGGTACGGATTTGAATCCTTCTACCGTATTGACCAGTACCGGGACAAATGTCGTCCATGCAATGAGCAGCACTTTGGGGAATTCACCAATACCAAACCAGATAATAAACAACGGCAGCAGAGCGAGCGAAGGAATCGGGCTTACCAGCGTTAGAAAAGGCGACATCCAGCGCTCCAGCATGGAGAACTTGCTCATTAATACCGCCAGTAGCACAGCCACTGTCGCCCCACAGGCAAAGCCGAAAAAAATACGCATGGAGCTGGCGAGCAGACTGTCGGTAATAATGCCTGTTTGGGCAAGTGCCCAGCCGTCATGAACCAGCAGGGATGGCGCTGGCAGAAACAATGGATTGAACATCTGGATACGACCGTTCAGCTGGGAGAACAGCTCCCATACTACAAAAAATAGCACATATGGAATTACATTTTTGATCATATCCATAGTAGATTGCAAGCCCGTACCTTTGCGCTTGCGGACCTTATTCAGCTGGAGCGCCGGTGCAGCAGCCTCCCCGGTTTTGGATAAGGTGGTCTGAATTTCATTCATACGATAACCTCCTCTTCATCTTCCATGAGCAGCCGTTCGATCCGCGCCATCATATCCGCGAATCCTGGAGAATCAAAGGAACGAGGATGCTGAATGCCAATCTCGAATACCTCGGCAACAACTCCATGTTTCATCACGACGACCCGGTCTGCCAGATAGACGGCTTCACTAATACTGTGGGTGACAAATAAAATTGTCGTATGCAGCTTCTCGTACAGTCTTCGCAGTTCACGCTGCATCATATCACGTGTCAGAATATCCAGTGCGCCAAACGGCTCATCCATCAGCAGGATATCCGGATGGCTTGCCAGTGCCCGGGCGATACCAACCCGCTGCTTCATGCCGCCGGACAGCTCTGCCGGATAATGGGCTCCGTATGCTTCCAGTCCTACCAGACCGAGGAACTCCCTGGCGGTCTCGCGTGCCTGCTTTTTGGGCATCCCCTGTACTTCCGGACCAAAAGCTACATTCTCCAGTACCGTACACCAAGGGAAAAGTGCATGATCCTGGAAGACCATACCACGCTGACGGGACGGTCCCTGAATCTTCTCGCCGTTAATCTTGATCTCGCCTTCATCGGGAAATATGTACCCCGCCACCATATTCAGTAGTGTTGATTTGCCACAGCCGCTGTGTCCGAGAATACAGATAAATTCATTTTCATGAATAGTCAGATCCACATCCTGCAGAATCGTCCGCTCACCAAAATTTTTGCGTACCTTTTCAATGGTTAATTTCATCAGGCTTCTCTCCTTTGGGTACAATCTGTATCGGATTTGGCATCCAACATTGTATACAATCCATAACAGACAGAAGTTTATACGGTTTGTCCGCCTACCTGCCGCTGTTCCTGCAAAATATCTGCCAGTGATAATGCACGTGTATGCTGTTCATCAAAGTTCAACTCCTGCTCGATCTCTTCCAGATGATCCAGCATGAGCTCTTCGGCCAGCGAAGCTTCTCCCTGCCGAATCGCTTCCAGGATTCGCTGATGATCTTGACAGCACTTGGTCTTCTGCTCTCCATACAGGGCAATTACTACATAAGAGAGAGAAATCAGCTCTTCCAGATAACGATAGTAATAGGAATTTCCCGAAGCTTCTGCCAGCTTGAGATGAAAATCGCCTGTTATCCGTATCGCTTCCAGAATACGTCCATCACGCTGGGCTGCGTGTTCTTCCTGGATCAAACGACTGAGCCGGATATACTGATCATTCCTGAATTCCTGACATAGCTTCTGTACAACAGCGACTTCTATAACCCGTCTCATCTCAAAAATCTGTCTGGCTTCATAGATCGTCGGACAGGAGACAAATGCTCCTTTGTAAGGAATGATAGTTACCAGTTTCTCTGCTGCCAGACGACGCACTACATTACGCACCGGTGTCCGACTAACTCCAAATGACTCTGCCAGCACTTCTTCTACCAACTGCATATTGGGACGCATCTTCTGCTCAATAATAGCCTGCTTGATTGCATCGTAGATTTCCTGTTCCTGACCCAATATTCATGCGCTCCTTTCGGATTGTATCGCAACTTTATTTACACGGAGTATAGAATGCACTCTACAACTACGTCAATAAATTTAACATATAAAGCTTTATTTTCTATTAACATGCACTAAAAGTGACGTTTACATTTGTTATCATAGCTAATTCTGCAATTTATGTAATATATGCTTACTTTAAATCCAAATTATAAATAATTAAAAAGATTTACCTCTGAATGTAAGTTAGTTAATGTGACATTAACATTTCAACTACTCACAACTAAAAGCTTTTCAACTTCTTCAGCTGATTAGTCCCATAAAGAACTGGTTATGGATTACTGCTACTTTTACTGTTAAAATATACCAAACCACATCTTGCTGTTATGCATACGCTGGGCTGCTCCATCATCCGTATTTCCGATAGGAGGAAACGAAAATGGCAGGTCAAATGAGAGTTATTCCTTTCCAGGTTGTTACTCAGGCAGAACAGGTGCATGAGACTCCACAGGGAGTCGCGTTGATTCAGGCTCCACAGGTATGGGAACAGAGCCGCGGAGAAGGGGTTACAATTGCGATTCTGGATACGGGCTGCGATACCGATCATCCGGATCTGCAGGGCAGAATTCAGGGGGGGCGTAATTTTACAGGAGATGATGAAGGGAATCCGGATATCTATGAAGACTATAATGGTCATGGTACCCATGTGGCAGGAACGATTGCCGGTATTGCCAACGATTCCGGCGTAGTCGGCGTAGCTCCCGAAGCCAATTTACTTATTCTCAAAGTACTGGATCATCAGGGGTCCGGGCAGTATGAATGGATTATTAACGGAATCAATTATGCCGTAGAGCAAAAGGTAGATATCATCTCCATGTCGCTTGGTGGCCCGGAAGATGTACCTGCCATGCATGAAGCGATCCAAAAAGCCGTAGCCCAGAATATTCTGGTAATCTGCGCTGCAGGCAATGAAGGAGACAGTCAGGAATCTACCGATGAATACGGATATCCGGGTTATTATAATGAAGTGATCAGCGTAGGTTCGGTCAATCTGTCCAGACAGTCATCCGAATTCTCCAATACCAATACCGAGGTGGATCTGGTCGCACCGGGTGAAGATATTCTATCTACTTATCTCGATGGCAAATATGCCACACTAAGTGGTACTTCCATGGCGACGCCGCACGTATCCGGAGCGATGGCACTAATCAAAGTCATCGCCAATCGCAGCTTCGAACGTGAACTGACCGAGCCGGAGCTGTACGCACAGCTCGTTCGGCGTACGATTCCCCTGGGCTACTCTCCCCGTGCGGAAGGTAATGGATTTCTGTATCTGACTGCACTGGAAAAGCTGGCGGAAGTACTCAAACCCGAAGCCGTAGTCAAAATGCTGGGTCGTTCCTGAGCAAATTAACTTTGTAGCATGGGACAGAATATTTCAAAGTAATCATTAAGCGCATCCAGTGCCCTGCTGCACTCGGATGCGTTTTGATAGGATACGCCTGATAATCTAATACAGCAGCACAGAAACAATTCCAAACAGATATATAGTTTCACCCTACATAGATACATAGTTTCATATTAGAGCGCTTGAATATAATTTTGGTTATCAGCTTTTCTTTTTTACTTGTCACACAAAGTATTTTGCGTTCAAGACTCAGTAATGAATCAAATTCTGATATACTGAAATACAGATTACGCGTACGATGAACAATAGTCATGTTTTTGTTCCATCTATTATTTTATCTAAAAGGAGTCCTGTCCCGTGTCTTTCCCAACGGCATCCTCTTCTGCTGCCAAATCCAAAAAGCGGAATATCCCGCCTGCTGCCAATCAGACGATATTCGGAGTTCTGCTTGCTATTTCGCTGGTTCATCTGTTTAACGATTCTATGCAGTCTGTAATCCCGGCGATCTTTCCGATTCTAAAAGAGACCATGAATCTCAACTATACGCAAATTGGCTGGATTGCATTTACGATTAATTTCACCGCTTCCATCATGCAGCCGTTTATCGGCCTTTTCTCGGATAAACGGCCTACCCCGGCACTTCTGCCGATCGGTATGGCATTTACATTTACCGGTATGCTCTTGCTGGCGCTTGCCGGTTCTTATACTGCTGTATTGATCGCCGTTGTATTCGTTGGATTGGGCTCGGCTACTTTTCATCCGGAAGGCTCCAAAGTTTCCCATTTGGCTTCCGGTGATCGTCGTGGTCTTGCCCAGTCCATTTTCCAGGTCGGCGGTAATGCTGGACAATCACTTGCTCCGCTGCTAACGACGCTGATTTTTGTTCCGTATGGACAGTTTGGAGCGATTGGATTCACTGGCGTAGCAGCTCTCGGTATTCTGGTACAGATATTGATTGCCCGCTGGTACGGTGGCGCCCTGAGAAACGAGAACTTGCACAAAAAGCGTCAGACTGCCGAGAAGATTCGTCCGGAGCTGCGCAGCCGGATCGCTTTTGCCATGGTGATTCTGATCCTGCTCGTATTTGTACGTTCCTGGTATGTCTCTTCGATCGGCAGCTATTATAGCTTCAACCTGATCGAGCAGTTTGGACTGGGTGTAGGTGACGCCCAGCTGTATGTATTTCTGTTTTTGGCTGCTGGTGCTGTGGGTACCTTTTTTGGTGGACCGCTGGCCGATCGCTTTGGCAAACGGAATCTGATTTTCCTCTCCATGGCTGGAGCTGTGCCGCTTGCATTGCTGCTGCCTTATGCCAATCTGCTCTGGACCGGTATTCTACTCGCGGTTATCGGATTTATTATTACATCAAGCTTCTCTGTAACTGTCGTTTATGCCCAAATGCTGGTCCCTGGACGGATCGGTACCGTATCGGGACTCATCACCGGACTGGCTTTTGGATTAGGCGGGGTTGGCGCACTAGTACTCGGTAGCTGGATCGATTCTATCGGAATCTCGCCCGTTATGCAGATTTGCAGCTTCCTGCCGCTGCTTGGCGCACTTACCTTCCTGCTGCCACCCGATCGCAAGTTGAATGAATGGACTAATGGCGCTTCTGCTTAATTGCATAACCTATAACGTATAACACACAAAAAACACCTGTCCATCGGACAGGTGTTTTTTATTTAGATTCATCAGGTCAAAAGGAACGATACTTAGCCTTGGGAAGAAGCGGAAGCTCCTGAAGCGCTGCTGTTCGCGATATAACCATTGCTCATTGCTTTTACTTTGGATTGCTGTACAAAGTACTGCATCAATGTCAGTTCCGCTTTGGCCTGTGCTGCATCTACCTGATATTGGTGTTTCTCCATATCGTACTTGGTAGTTACGCCGGCATTATAGCGGATCTGCATATTCACGCCATCAACGTTGGCATCCTGTGCCAGACGCTGGGAAGTCTGAACATCCTTGAATGCAGTATCCATATCCTGCAGATTCGTTTGAATCGCTTTGGCATACGTTACTTTACCCTGCTCCAGCTGCTGCTCGGCGATCTGTCTTGTAGCTTTCAGTGCCTGCTCGTCAAAGCTGTTACCGGTAATTTTTTTGTCTTCATCTGTACGTGCTTTGGCTACACTGTTACCCAGAGACTGGATCTGGTAGGATTTGCCCAGCAGTGTATCTGCATCTACTGTAGGAACCGGCTCCAGTGTTACTTTGATTGGCTCCAGTGGCAGATTAGGATCATATACGATACCCAGATCATAACACAGGGTTGCCAGTGTTTTCTGGTACGTATCTTTTAGTGTAGTCAGGTTATCCTGCTCTGTTTTGAGCGCGCGGTCTGCTGTATCGATATCTTCCTGTGTACCGGAACCCAGAGATTGCAGAGTTTGTGCACGCTGCAGATCACGAGTCAGCACCTGGATGTGCTCTTGGGACAGGGCAATTTGTTTCTGGTAAGACAGAAGCTGTACATATTGACCGGTCATCGCCAGTCTTGTACCTTCTTTGGCTTCATCTACCTGCAGCTGTGTGTTCAGCTTCTGGGTATCCAGATCACGCAGGTTGTCTTCCAGTGTCTGGCCGGTCTGGGAACCCTGAGACAGTTCTACTTCATTACTGCCTTTTTTCGGTGTATACGTCAGACCCGGAGAAGCATTGGTATAATCGACATAGTCGATACCCAGGCTGGCATTTTGTTGATCCAGCACTTTATATTTCAACTGCAGCAGTTCCAGATTATAAGAGTCATTGATCGCCAGATCAATCACTTTCTCCAGATTCAGGCTGTCTACTTTTTTCGGTTCTCTTACACCGGAGATCTGGGACTTCGCCTGTTCTGTTACTGTACCGTCTGCTGTTGGGGTTGTTCCGTTAGCTGTAGTGGTTGTTGTTGCTGTTGTGCTGTCTGCTGCGTGTACGAGTACCGCCGGCTGCGCTGCTGCAAGCAGCATTGCAAACACAGAAGCACCTACCATTCCTTTTTTCATATACCAATAACCTTCTTTCCTATATTTCATCAAATAATATAACGGGTTGTGTGAAAAAACAAAAACATTTAGTATTCCTAATAAAATTAATTTAGCATTCCTAAAGAAATAAATCAACCATAATCGTTATAAATGAGGTAAACTTTTAAAAGGCCCACCTCTTAGTATAACCCACTTTAGCGGATCAGACTACACGAATCCATTTTGTATACGATACTATCCGTCCTGCCTTCTCTTTCAGCAAATGCTCTGCTAATTCTCTTCATTCCAAAAAGCAGGACTCTGATGTAATACCCAGAATCCCGCATGGTGATATCCGTACTATAACTCTCTGTTCAGACTACCACTGCCACTCGATCAGTATAATCGCAACAGCTACAAGCAGCACTGCTGCGATCAGTAATTGCATCCGTTCACGTAATATGGGCGGCTTTACAGCCAGGTATTGAGGTTGCTCCTCGCCATCATGCTGTCTGTTCCGATCTTCATCCGGTCTCATGTGCAACACCATTCCTTCCATATTTTGTATCTCGATTATACAACAAACTGATCCACGTTCACATAATATTCACAATATTCGTTTCTTTTTCTTTCATTAAATGGAAAAGTACCTGCGAAAGGAGATGGTTATCTTTCTTCTATTATGAAGTGCTTTTATTTTAACATCGGTTTGAGGACGTATTTTTGATAGTTTGAATCTACATCCCGGGATTGAGTACATAGAAAACGGCGGTTGTTACAATTGACAAGTAGTGTGGATTGATTCTATAATTCACCCATGAACTAGAGAGTACAAAAAAAACTGGGGAGTTTAGAGGAGGATACTGAAATTATGAAGAAGAGCTGGCCAATGGCCTTTACAGCACTTCTGCTGGCAGTCAGCCTGACTGCTTGTTCAACTGAAAATGCTGCAGTGGAACCGGCAAGCACTACGGTTCAGGTTGCCACTGTCAAACAAGAATCACTGGATGCTGTTTATGATCTGTCCGGTACCCTCGCTGCTTATGATGAGACACCTGTTTCCTTTCAGATTAATGGAACGGTCTCTTCCGTAAATGGTGATGTAGGTGACCGTGTCAATAAGGGATCTGCGATGGCACAGCTGGATACGGCAGATATTCAACTTGAAGTCGAAAATGCCAATCAATCCGTTGCTGCCGCACAGGCTGCGCTCTCAAGCGCACGTGCTTCCATGACTAATGCCAAAGCGGGCCAACAGGCTGCTGCTGCTGGAGTTGCTTCTGCACAGGCTCAGGTTGAAAGTGCCCGTGCCAGTGAGCAGGGCGTATTATCCGGCAAACGTCCACAGGAAAAAGCACAGGCTCAAAATGCTGTAACCAAAGCTCAAACTGCTTATGATCAAGCCAAAACGGCCGCTACCCGCGCACAGACCCTTTTTGATAATGGTCTGTTAAGCCAGCAGGAAAACGAGCAGGCGCAGACGACTCTTACCAACGCAAGTGAAAGCCTCAAAGATGCTCAGGAGCAACTTTCCCTTATTCTCGAAGGAGCCAGCCAGTCAGACCGTGCTTCGGCTGCGGCAGCTGTCAAACAGGCTCAGGTAGGTATTGAAAATGCACAGGCCAGCGTTGCTCAAGCGAATGCAGCTGTAGAACAAGCTCAAGCCGGGGTAGAACAATCCCAGGCCAGCTATGATCAGGCAGTTATTGCGCTTAACACAGCCAAGCTCAAGCTGTCCCGCGCTAATCTCAAAGCACCGGCTTCCGGTGTTATTCTGACCAAGCAGATTTCGGACGGACAGACTGTCAGTGCCGGTACCGAAGTATTCAGCATCGGTGAAATCAACCGTCTCAAAGTGCTGCTGCCGATCCCGGATAGCGAGATTGCCCAGTGGAAAGTCGGTCAGCAGGTCAGCATCAGTCTCTACGATGAAGTCCGCACCGGCAAAGTCGCCAAACTGTATCCGCAAACCAACGAAAATACAGGTTCTATTAATGTTGAAGTAGCCATCAGCAATCCCAATGCAGACTGGAAACCCGGTCAAGTCGTGAGCGCTTCCCGCCAGGCTTCTTCCAAACAGGGAATTCTGCTGCCGGTTGAAGCCGTGATCAGCTCCGGTAGTGATCCGTATGTATTCAAAGAAGTAAATGGCAAAGCAGTTAAAACGACCGTCAAACTCGGCAATCTGTACAATAACCGCTACGAAATCATCGGCGGGCTGAAAGTAGGCGATAAAGTCGTTACCCGCGGTGCAGACCGTCTCTTTGACGGAGATGATCTGACAGTCGGCCAGGCACAGGACAACAAAGCTGCTGCACCGGCAGCTACCAACAATGCGAATAGCGGGGCCAAAGCTAATGATTAATTACTTTGTCCGCAAACGTAAAATCACTTTACTGTTCTTCGTTATGCTCATCCTCTTCGGCGTCACACAGTTGTCCCAGATGCCGAAGCAGCTCATGCCGGACATCGTTGTCAAAACGGCTCTTGTTACCACTACATACGCCGGTGCAACACCGGAATTGATGGAACAGACCGTCACGGAAGTACTGGAGCAGAAGATCAAAGAGGTCACCAATCTCAAAACGATCTCTTCTACCTCGGGTAACGGCATCTCGACGATTACCGTTCAGGCCGAGGATGATGCGAATGCCAAAGATACCTGGAATGAACTACGACGCAAGGTTGAAGATGCTCAGGCGGAACTGCCTTCCGATGCCGATGCACCGGTCGTCAATGATAACCTGACATCCACCTTTGTCCAGTCCTTTGCCATCTACGGCAAAACCAAAGAAGATATCTATGCACTCAGCGATCTGATGAATACCTGGCGTGACCAGCTTCGTTCCGTACCAGGGATTACCAGCGTAGAAATCCAGGGTATTCCGGATCAGCAGGTACGTATTGATCTGGATATGGCCAAGTTGCAACAGTACAACATCTCGTGGGAAACGGTTCGTCAGGCGATCCAGTCAGAGAATAACCGCGTTCCTACAGGTAATCTCACCTATGAGAATCGTTCGTATCAGCTGACTGTTGATAAGACAACCGATTACAATGCACTCAAGGATATTGTGGTCTTCCAGACCGAAGCCGGTATCCCTGTGTATCTCAAAGATGTAGCTGATGTACAGCTGCTCAAAGAAACCGAGTCCTATCTCAGCTACTACAATGGTGTACCTTCCATCTCACTGGATATCAGCAGCCAGACTGGCTCTGACGTACCAACGATGAATGAACGCCTGACCGAGAAAATGAATTCTCTCAAAAAGACACTGCCAGCCAATGTGAAAATCGTCTCCCTCTTTGCACAGAATGACGAAGTGGAACGAATCTTCGGCGGATTGATCAAGGAAATGCTGATCGCTATTGCAGCGGTTATCCTGATTTGTACGCTCGGGATGAATCTGCTGACTGCGGGTTTTGTCGCACTGGCCATTCCAATCTCGATTGCGCTCGGCTTGATCTTCCTGCCGGGTCTTGGTATTACACTGAATCAGATTACAATTGTTGGTCTGATTATCGTACTCGGGATTCTGGTCGATGACGCGGTCGTCGTCAACGACAATATTGAACGAAGGCTGTCCACACTCGGTGAGAATCCGACGGATGCCTCGATCAAAGGAACCAAGGAAGTGGCCATCTCCATTATTACCGCTACGCTGGCAACGATCTCGGCTTTCCTGCCGCTGATGGTATTGCAGGGTGATATGGGTGCCTTTATCCGGCCGATTCCGACGATTATCTCTCTATGTATGCTGGCGTCAATGATCATGTCCCTGACGATTATTCCGATCTTCCGTCAGTGGTACGAAGAACGTCAGATCGAACGCGGCAAACGTCATATTGACAAGCCTGCCGGACTACTCGGACGGCAAATTCAGGCCGTCAGCAATGGTTATGCACATCGCCTGATGCCAAAAGTACTGAAACGTCCTCTGCTGATCGCATTGATCGGTCTGGTCGTCAGTACATTCGCCTATGGTCTGGCAGCATTCACTCCGGTGGAACTGTTCCCGACCTCCGAAGATCCACAGATTACGATCAACGTCAATCTTCCGTCCGGCACATCGCTGCAGGAAACGGATCGGGTCGTACAAGGCATGGCAGCTTGGCTCAAAAAGCAGCCTGAAGTCGAAAATATGGCGTACGCTTCCGGCGGCGCCGCTCCACAGCTGTTCACCAACTTGAGTGGCCTCGGCGGCAGTAGTACCAATGCCGGGCAAATTCTGGTCACCGGTAAGCATGGCATGAATATCAGCCAGACGACCGATCAATGGGCAGATACACTCAAAAAAGATTATCCGGGTATCCAGACTTCCGTTAGCGGAACCGATCTCGGGGTATCCGTCGGTAAACCGGTATCGATCCGTATTCTCGGTGACGATCTGGAGGAAATCCGCAGTCTGACCGATCAGATCAAGCAGATTATCGGTAATACACCAGGTACGTATGGCATTACAGATACGATGGGTATCGATAACTACGCTCTTGATTTTGTTGTTAACAAACAAGCGATGGACCGCTACAAGGTTACCTACAGCAATCTGACCCAGACCCTGCTGATGATGGGCAGTGGTATGAACGTCGGTGACTTTGATAATGGTAAAGATCTGGTCGATATGAAAGTCTATATGAAGGGTTACAGTTCTGCCAGCCCGTCTTCTCTTTTGCAGCAGGTCAATGTGACCAACTCTGCTGGAGCGCAGATCCCGCTGTCTCAGATCGTTAGTATGAAACCAACATTCTCGATCCAGCAGATTGACCGTTATGATCTGCAGCGCGTAAATACGATCGAAGCAGATGTTAATGGACGTACAGCTACAGAAGTTATGCAGGAGATCCAGCCAAAACTGCAGCAGATGAATTTCCCGGAAGGTTATACGTGGGAAATTGGCGGTGAAACGTCTAACCAGGCAGACACCTTCGGTGACCTGGGTAAACTGTTCATCGTAGCGGTATTCCTGATCTTTATCCTGATCGTTATCCAGTTCTACTCTCTGTCGATTCCGATCATCATTATGACCACCGTCTATCTGGCGGCAGCCGGAGGTATTCTCGGTCTGTTCCTGACACGTACACCAATCGGCTTTATGTCGGTTATGGGTATTATCGCCCTCGCAGGTATTGTCGTCCGGAATGGTATCGTATTGATTGAATTTATCGAAGACGCCAGACATGAAGGTATGGAATTGAAGGAAGCGATTATCCAGGCGGCCTCCGCTCGTTTCCGTCCGATCCTGCTGACTTCCCTGACTGCGATTGTGGGTATGATTCCTATCGCTACGGTCGGCGAGCTGCTGTTCCGTCCGCTCGGGGTTGTTATTATCTTCGGTCTGATCTTCTCTACCATTCTGACTCTGTTCGTTGTTCCGTCTCTGTATATGGTTGTCGCCCGTTCCAAAGACAAGCGCCAAGCCCGTAAAATGGAACGTAAACAACGGAGAGCAGAAAAGTTAAAAGCTGCTCCAAAAATGTAATCAGGATAGACAGATACTACCTCAAATATAGACGGCAGAGACTGGTATTCCGATGCCTACTCTGCCGGATCGAAAACGGACTGCTACAGCAAGGGTCCGTTTTCGATATTTTACAGGCCTATTATATATGGAAGGAGAAGCGCCCTTGAAAAGCAAAGAAGAAGATATTATCGAGGCTGCGGTTCGACTTTTTTCCGAAAAAGGATATACGGCAACATCTGTCGATGAAATTGCCAAAGAAAGCGGAATGGCCAAAGCTTCATTTTACAAGTTTTTTCAGAGTAAGGAAGACGTACTGATTGCGACAGTCAAAATGCATTCGCAGACAGTGGAAGAGCATATTTTCAGCTTCTATGCTACAGCGGATGACGAACCGCAGCAAAAGATATCCAGCTTTATTCAGGTCCATATGAAAAGCACACTCGAGAGCAAAATCCATTCCGTGATGATGTCTGTTCATGACAAAAGCATCCTGCAAAATGAAAAGTTGCTGGAAGAGTGTCTGCTACTGGAATATCGGCTGAATCAATGGAGTACGGACTGTCTCGTAGATATCTATGGCGATCAGGTGAAGCCTTATGTATATGATATTATCTTCCTGATCCGTGGGCTGCTTATGCAATACATGTTCCTGCCGGTCATCGGGATCAAGTCCAATCTGGATCAGTCCGAGATATCCGACTATCTTGCCAAAATGGTAGATGGAATGGCCAAAAATATGTTTGATCATGGCTACAAACCGATCTGGGATTACAACGAATTGCAGCTTGGCAATCAATATGTCCAAGACAGTCCGGTATTCAAGGGGATCATGATTCATGAGTTGATGTTCAGTCTAAAGCGCAGTCTGCACCATCTGAATCTACCGGATCAGGAAAAAGAAGAAATCTGGCAGGTACTTTCTACACTGGAACAGGAAATCGCCGATCCGCAGCGCCGTTCTGGCATGATCAAAGCCATGCTGCAATTTCTGGAACAGCAGTCGGTATTCACCGATGATTGTACGCGGCTCCAAAAAATACTGGCGGTTTAAACCCGCTTTGAACAAAACAGTATGCAAAAGGCTGTATTCCCTTTCGAGGAATACAGCCTTTTTGGTGTATCGGTTACAAATTGCAGCACTACCGGCATATGTACTGTAAATCGTAAATAGCAGGATACCGGATAATGACTCTATCAGTATTGGTCTGAACGGTCTTCCTGCAGACGCGCACGCATCTGGGCAATCGTACGCTCCAGACTGACAATGGCTTCGGTTACTACGCTCTTGTCCACGCCATTCTCCAGCGCCTGGGCTCTGGCAAAAGCACGTTCCTTCTCTTCATGAACGCGTTCCTTTTCGGCCATGGCACGCTCTTTTTCATACGTCTGGCGGCGCTGTAGCTCATTATATTTATCGAGCAGATCCGTAATGATTTTGTAGAAACGCTCATAATCGAGGATGACATCATCCAGGAAAAAATCCACTTCTTCCTGAGAGTACCCTCTCATTTTGCTGGTAAAATCTTTTTCGTGAATTGTAAGTGCATCAAACTTGATTCCCAGCTGCTTGAATAACCGCTTCTGATCCTCCAGCTTCCGCTGATAGTTCTCATCAACAGCCATATCCACCATTCCCCTCATTTCTTGTTTGGACAGGTTGCAAGTCCAGACTTTTCTGCTTATAAATGTACCATAAACGATGCATTTGGGGAAATGTTCATACAGTTCTCACCCACCTCAGGGTATGAACTCCTTTCAATCTTTTATTGTTTTATGTATTCCTCTTTCCTTTCTCCCGTATCTGCGGCAAAATACAAGTACGATGTAGACCCAACTTCTCATTGTAGACCTCAACTGGAGTGTGACGGTAATCATGTTTTTGAAAAAGCAAGTGATCAAGCGCGGACAGCATGTCTATACCTATTATCGACTGGTCGAATCGTATCGCGATCCTGATGGCAAAGTGCGACATCAAACGATTCGTTACCTGGGACGACTAGATGATGAAGAGGCAGCGAATGTTCGCAGGCAATTGAGAGAAGGCTCGCTTGAACCTTACCAAACCGATTCTATCCCTACGATAAAGCCCCATTCAGAGCCCCACCGTCCAGCGGCTGTACCAGGCAGCATCCCTCTTCTGTGGAGACCTGTTTCGTTTACATCGATGTGTTTTGATACATCTTTTACATCCCAATGGATGGTAGCTGATCATGATACCCTGTTCATGATTGGCAAAGGCAGCGCACGAGTGACGATTCGAGGACATGCAGCGAATATGGATGCGCAGCAGATTCTTTTTTGCCCGGAAGGTGCAGGTGTTCATCTTGGTAATGCCGGACATGAACCGTTGGAATTATTTCGTCTGGTATTACAGGAGATTCCTATCGATGCAGACTACCTGCTTGCCACGACAACATCGGCTAAGCTTGCAACACGGCCCTCTTTTTTGTCTGCTGTAGGAAAAGGAGATTGGAGCGAATCCGCAGCTATTTTACATATCCAATCTCCTGCAGAAATCCGTCGACTGTGTGGAGAATTGAATACATATAGTGAACATCATGTGCATCAGCCATTACAAATGCTGGGCTTTTATCGAAGTTTTTATGAGCTGCTGCAATTGTTATGTATGGAAACCATAGTTACTATCAAAAATGATCATCTGACTTTTGAACAAATAATTCAGTATGTTCTGACGCATTATCGCGAGAATCTGCGTCGCGATGAACTTGCACGTCAAATGGGAGTAACTCCAGAACATTTTTCACGCCTGTTTCGCAGTTACAAAGGATGCTCTTTCAGCACCTATTTATCCACAGTGAGGCTGAATCAGGCACGACTGGATTTTCAGTTGTCACAGACGAGTACAGATACGATCGCCCGGCGATGCGGATACAGCGATGTGCATTATTTTAGCCGCAAATTCAAGCAGCAGTTCGGCCTGCCTCCCAGTCAATACAGAACGTCACCCAAGCAGTATGCTGCCTGTGATATCCCGCTAACAGCCATGTTATTGTATCTGGGAATCGAGCCAGCCGCAGGTTATCTCGATATCAATATGCTTCGCCGCTGGCAGGAGCATTTCTGGCCGCTGTCCAGCGCCAAACCAGGCGGCTCATCAAGTGAAGCAGAAGAGACAAAGCCTTATTTACAGCTATCCCATCTGGAGAATCTGCCTGCTCCCTCTTCAGAATGGATTCAAACGATCCAGCCTGACCTCCTGTTCGCTTATGAAGACTATCCGAATATAGGGCAGCTGAATGAATACGCACCGATTCAGAGACTTTCGCTTGAGCACTATAACTGGCGTGAACAGTGGCTCTGGCTTGCCGAACGTGTCCAACGCCAGCCTCAAGCTCAGGCATGGCTGCAGAGCTGGGACATCCGACTGGAAGCAGCCAGACAGAACATACAACCCTGGCTGGCCAAACGCGAAACAGTAGGCATTTATAAGATTGTAGCTGAAAAAGTATATGTATACGGTAATTTGCGCAGCATGGGCGGTCCGTTAATCTACGATGGATTGGGCTGTGAAGCTCCAGAATCTGTTCGACAGCAGATTATTCATAAGGGACTGTTAAATATGGAAGTGCCTCTTCACCAGCTAGATCATTATGCTGCCGATCATATGATTGTTATTTATTATCCGATCGAGCACCAGGATCGCGAGCCCAGGCAGACTCCCCTGTCTGTAATGAATTCACCTTGGTGGAATCAGCTCCCTGCTGTACAGGCTGGAAACGTGTACATGATGGACCCGCATATTTTTTATGGATTTGATCCTTTTTCCCAGGAACTGCAGTTAGATCAGTGGCTGCAATGTCTGGCATCATATTTGCCATAAGAATTGATCACTATTGTCCATAGACGAACCTACAGCCGGTTGATATGATTCTATTTGATAATCATTATCAATTAGCAAATTGGAGGAATGGACAATGAATAATCGGCTGCTTACTAAGCCAGCCTGTATGATAGCGATGATGATAGTGACTTGTCTGCTGCTCGCTGCCTGCGGACAATCTACTGCTCCAACAGCTTCATCCAGTACAGCAACAACAAATACCGACACAAGCACCAATGCTGGTACAGACACAGCAACAGAACGTACGATTGATACAGCAAAAGGTAAAATTACGATCCCTGCTCATCCGGAGCGTATTGTATCAACTTATTATCATGGTACATTGATTGCCCTGGGTCTAAAACCGGTCGCCGCCACCAAAGAATGGTGGATGGGCAGCCCTTTTCTAAAAGAACAGGAGCAAGGCATAGAGGATGTTGGTACCCCAACTTCCATAGAGAAAGTCATGTCGCTGAATCCCGATTTGATCGTCATTAATGATTTTGATGTCAAATCATATGATCAATTCAGCCAGATCGCACCGACTCTCTATGTTCCTTACACCGCGTACAATAATCCCAAAGAAGAGATTCAGATGTTTGGCAAATTATTGGGACGCGAACAACAAGCTCAAGCATGGCTAGCCCAATATGATGAAGCTGCTCGTGCTGCCCGGGAGAAAATCAAGGACGTCGTTAAACCTGGCGAAACTGCCGTTTTGATCAATGTACGAGAAAAGAATATTTCTATTCTTGGCGACAATTATGGACGCGGTGGATATGCATTATATGATGCCTTGCAGTTCAAACCGCTAGACAATGTCAAAAAAGAGGTGATCGACAGCCGCAAGCAAATTCTGCCGATCCAGATGGAAAATTTACCCGATTACCTCAATGCTGATCGGATTTTCATTTGTTTTAATGATGGAACGACGGAAGCTCAGAAAAAAGCCGTATTAAATAGTGCTGTCTGGAACAGTCTGCCCGCCGTCAAAAATGGTCAGGTCTACGATCTGCCTTATGATACGTTCTCTTATTATGATCCAACATCAATTGTCGGACAAATCGGAGTGCTGGCGGATATGATCGTAGATAAGAACAAGTAATTGAAGTCGATATTCTATATTTTCTATTAATGTATGACGTATGATTTAAATATGACAACAGCTAATCAGTCAAACCATCAGTTAAACAGCACATGATGACTCTTTTCAAAAAAGGGTAATGCTGAAACTGGTGGTTTTTTTGAATATAAAAAGACTACCTGTATGTAACAGATAGTCCCTCTAACCACAACTTGCTATGTGAAATGAACCTGGAATAAGTTCAGCCTAATCCAATCACTCTTCACCTATTCGGGTGTTTATTGTACATGCAATCGAAAAACATGAGCAATGGGGGCTTGTGCTTCATTCTGTACTGCCAGTGGCAAATGAACCTCGATACCTTCTGCTGTCTGCTGGAAAATCAATGATGCGGTGATCTCTTCTCCCAGCAGATCAATAGACTGTACGCTTCCTTTATACGGAATAAGATGAGTTGCCGGAATACTCGTATGCTCGTCGGTATATAAATGACTGGCGTATACTTTGTGCTCCGGCATCTTCGCTGTAAAAGCCCAGTTTCCCGTATAAGCAGGTTCACAGCTGCGAGTCCCATACACTGCTTCTCCATATACGTTCAGCCATGCACCCAGTCCTTTTATACGATGAATTGCTCCCTCGGGTAAGCGACCGTCTGGCTGTGGACCCACATTAAGTGCCAGATTTCCTCCTTTGGCAACGATCTCCATCAGCAGATGTACCAGTTCACGAACCGATTTGTACTGGTCCTCATAGCGGAAAGAAAAAGACGTGCCCATGGTCACGCAGCTTTCCCATGGAATCGACATGGGATGCTCGGGCACAGTTTGTTCCGGCGTTACAATATTCTCGTAGGCACCGCCGACGGTACGATCTGCTGCCAGCAGCCATGGCTGATGCTGTCTGGCCCGGTCCACTACTTCACCCAGACGAATGTCCTGTCCTCTCTTCCCGGGACGTACCCATCCCGCATCCAGCCAAAGTACATCGATACGTCCGTATGCAGTAAGCAGCTCTGTAATCTGATCATGTGTAAACTGCACAAATTGTTCCCATAGCCATGGATACTTATGCGGGTCATACGTTGGACCACGCCAGCTGTGCTGCCCACGCTCCATCCCATCTGCCCAGTAATAGGGAGTATGCCAATCCGCCTTGGAAAAGTAAGCCGAAATCGCTAGTCCCTTTGCACGAAAAGCATCAAATAGGTGGCCAACAATATCAGCATACTTATGTCGATGAAACGGCGTGTCTTTGCCTGTAATCCGGTAATTGGTTGTATGCGTATCCCACATACAAAAGCCGTCATGATGCTTGGTCGTAAAGTTCAAATAACGAAAGCCGCCTTCACTCGCCAGATCTGCCCATACTTCCGGCTGAAATCGGATCGGGTTAAACGTCTTGTTCAAATCAAAGTATTCACGCTTGAGCTCCTGAGGATCGTCCTGCCAGTCAATTCCATCGCGTGACCAGTCTCCATCCTCATCACTGAGTGCCCATGATTCAACAACGCCCAGTTGGGAATAGGGTCCCCAGTGCATCATCAAACCCAGCTTCTGATCCTTAAACCACTCCAGGCGTTCCAGCAGAACCGGATCTTCCGGCTTCACCCATGATTCTTCGCTACTGTAGTTGTGAACCCCATCCTGTACGACGGCAGGCTGCTGGTCATGGGGTACGTTTAATTCTGTATCCTTGATTGGTTGATCGTTCATGGTATATCGCCTCCGTGGAATGATCATTGTGAGCAGGCTGTACGTATGCGGTGCATTACTGTGTGATGTGTTATTGTGCTGTGTTGAATGTTTTCCTTTGCGGTGGTAGTTGTTGGTTGGGCTGGTGAAAGTTCAGCCGCTGCGAAAAGGGATTGGGACACGTCCATCCTTATCACTTACTTGTCCAGCAGACCTTTTTGCATGGCGGTATAAACAAGATGGGAAAACAGGCTATTTGACCAGGCAAACCAGGGACGGGTAAATGTAGCAGGATCGTCGGCATGGAAGCCTTCGTGCATATAGCCGGTGTCGGCATCGGTGGCTTCCAGCATATCGATCATGGCGAGCATTTCTTCGTCGGTGCTGGCTGTCAGTCCTTGCATGGATAGTCCCATATGCCAGATATAATCTGGTGGGGTATGGGGGCTTCCCATGCCGCTTGCTGCTTTACCTTCAAAATAAAATGGATTCTCCGTACTGAGAATAAAACGCCGGGTCTGCAGATACATCGGATCATCTACTGCACAGTAGCCCAGATACGGCATAGAGAGCAGACTTGGTGTACCGGCATCGTCCATCAGGCAATAGTTGCCGAATCCATCTGTCTCGTAAGCATAGATAGGACCATACTGCGGGTGACGGTAAATACCGTACAGCTCGATGCCATGCTGCACTTCTTCTTCCATCTGCTCCAGCTCTGCAGCAAACTCCAGATCGCGGTATACAAAACGCACCATCTCCTGCATCTGGCGCAGACAGACAACGGCAAACATATTGGACGGAATATTATAATGCAGTTCACAGGCATCATCACTTGGACGGAAACCGGACCAGATCATGCCTGTATAGTTGACCGGCATCCCTTTGCCCTGATTGCGAATCGTATCAATCGACGGACAATTACGCCGGGTAAAACGGTACGGTGATTCTTCCATATGATGCTGTTCCGTACGCCATAATTCATAGATGCTGCGCAGTCCCTGCTTGAATCCACTATCGAAAATATCGGACTTGCCGCTTGCTTTCCAATAATGGTAGGCCAGCCGGACGGTAAAGCAAAGCGAATCCAGTTCAAACTTGCGCTCCCATACCCACGGTCCCATATCTGTCTCATCTGCGGGGTCCCAGTGCCAGTCATTTGCCGTCTCATTAAACGCGTTGGCATAAGGATCTACAGACAAGTAGAACATATGACGGCGAATCAAACCACGAATAATACGCTGCAGCTCTTCATCTTCTCCGCAGATCGGTACATAGTGCATCAATTGTTCCACTGAATCGCGGAGCCATAGTGCAGGAATATCGCCGGTAATGACAAAGGTCGTATCATCCTCCAGCAGCTTGGTGGTTGTCTCCAGCGTATTGGGAAAACAATTTTTAAACTGCTCTGCCAGGCGCGGACGATGCGCCAGACGTTCCTCGGCTTCTTGAAGAACCTTTTTCACAGCAGGCGGCAGGGAAAGTTCGGGCATATGAATAGTTGCCATGGATTGAGTCATGATACAATACCTCTCTTCCACTTCAGGGTTTTGATCTCATACGGACGGAACGACAGAGTGATATGACCGTCAATTACAGATACAGGTTCCAGTTCATCCTCCAGCAGATTGGTGAGCATTACCTGATCGCCGCTTGCTGATCCGGTAGCCGGATCACCTGGCATGATCCAGCCCATTTTCACCTGACCGCGGCTGCCTGAAGACTCGTATAATCGCATAATCGTACCGTCGCCATCTTCGGCAGGTTTGATCGTTTCCAGAATAATATGATCGGCTTCATAATGCAGCAGCGGCTGTCCTGCCGGTATCGGAGCTACATCTTCCGTTGATACTGTTGTCTGGGAAGGAGCAGCTTCGAATCTCTTGGCAAGCCGGTATGGTGCAGGCTGGTTAAGCTCCATTGCTGCACGAACTACATGGGCTTCCCGCCAATTGCCACCATGCGGCAGCAGCGAATACGTAAATTCGTGAGTCCCCTGGTCTGCCTGTACATCCGGCCATTTGGGAGCACGCAGCAGGGACAGGCGCATATTTTCATTTTTGATATCATAGCCGTATTTGCAGTCATTCATCAGGCTGACTCCATAATTGCCTTCGGATATATCGGCCCAGCGGTGCCCACAGACCTCGAATTGAGCCTGTTCCCATGAAGTGTTGCTGCTCATTGTCCGTTCCAATGCGCCGAATGGAATCTCGTAAGTAGCCGAGGCTGCCACCAGATCTACAGGGAAATTGACCTTGAGCAGTTTATGACTTTCCCGCCACTGTACCTGTGTCTTGAAATCAATTCTCGGATGATCTGCATACAGATACATATCCTGCGTAATCTCTGACTGTCCGATCTGCCAGCTGAACCGTAAAATATCACCAGTACTGCCCCGCATGATCACCCGGGAAAATAGCAGCTGGGCTTTGCCAGCAGACTGCCCTGCAAACAGCGGATCAATATCCCAGGCGTCCCAGAGCGTTGGACGATCATGATAGTATCCAAAAGCATTACCCGTATGCCCACTCTGAATCAGTTCACGATCATAACGCAGATCATAGAGGGAACTGATCTCACCGCGTTCATTAAAAGCGATCCGGTAAAATGGCGTCTCCCAGACCGGTGGAACGCCAGCTCCCAGTACAATATCGTCGGGACCTGTCACATCGTCCTCATGCTCGTATTCGCCTCCCACCTCAATATGAACTGCGTTGGCTGCTTCTATGACCTCTTCCTGCTGCGGACGAAGCCATACTGCTCGACAGCCAAATGCCGGGATCGATGGGACGTATACGCGAAGCAGATAGCTCGCTTCTGCCGTCTCAGCAGGCTGCAATACTTCTTCTATGGCATCCGCATCCGGACCAGAAGACAGCTGCTGATCCGATGTGGAAACTGAATCCAGTGGGACAATACCAGGCAGACGCTTCCGGGCAGCAGTGAATTGCAGAACAGGCTCTCCTGTCGTCTCTGAGGAAGATTCGGTTATTTCCCGAGGAACGATGTCGCTGGGCAGACGTTGCCCTTGCTGATCATAGACAGCCATTCCCTGCAGCTCCTTGCCTCCCTCTATCTCCAGCCATTCACCACGTTCCCAGCCGAGACTGTTAAATACAACACAGGCTGTTCCTTCACCCGACAGATTTAGCGCATCGATCCACAGATCCAGCGCCTGATCCAGTGCTCCCTGGCCGATTCGCATAATCTCTTCGTACTCCACATCCGACGTATTATAGACTTCGGTAATGGCTGAACCGGGCACGATATCATGGAACTGATTGAGCATAATACCTGTCCATCCTTCACGGAACCGTTCAGCAGTGATCACCGGGCCCGCCGCTTCCCGGCTTCCATTCCAGATGAGCGGACTGACCGAGTAATCGGCTGCATTCACCGCATTCTGTAAAGTATCAGAGATATTTGATAGCCCATCTGTATTATTCTCAGCTGCTACCGAGGACACAAGTGATCCTGTCGCCGGATGGCTCTTTGCCTCATGTGGTTGTACAGACAGGCTGGAACGATTCAACCGTACAGCTACCAGCCGTTCCCACACTTCCGCTTCCCGGTACAATACCTCTGCTTTGCGGTTGTATCGCTTGTTCCGTGCCTGGGTCGTGTAGGTTCCCCGATGCAGCTCCAAATACAGATCTCCATGCCAGGTCGGCAGCTCGTCAGCCTTTTCGGCAGTATGGTCAAAAAATTCCTTTGCTGTTCCAAAAGACGCCTGCGGCTGACCGATCATCATCTCTGCGTGCTGCACATACTCCACCATATCGAGGGTGACGCCACCTCCGCCATCGCCGTGACCGTATAACAGCATCTGCTCGGGGTGGACATTTTTCTGACGGTAGGATTGCCAGTGTTCATCGATATCCTTAACACTGGTCGACTCATTCACCCCGTGATTCAGGTAAGACAATACCGGCGTACCATCAATGCCTACCCACTGGAACAGGTCATACGGGAAAATATTCGTATCATTCCAGTTGAGCTTGGTTGTCATAAAATAGTCAATCCCCGCCTGACGCAGCAGCTGGGGCAATGATGCCGCATAACCGAACGTATCCGGCAGCCACTCGATCGTCGAGGTTACACCGAATTCCTCCCGGTAAAATCGCTGTCCGTACAGCAGCTGACGGGCAAGTGATTCGCCGCTTGGAATATTCAGATCCGGCTCCACCCACATGCCGCCGACCAGTTCCCAGCGCCCTTTTGCAATATAGGCTTTTACTTTGGCATACAGATCGGGATAATGATCCTTCACATAGGCAAATAACTGAGGTTGGCTCTGGGTATAGATAAATTCCGGGTATTGCTCCAGCAACGTACACATCGTTGAAAACGTACGGCTGGTCTTGCGTACCGTCTCCCGAATCGGCCATAGCCAGGCAATATCGATATGCGATTGTCCGACCATAATCATGCGTCCATTATTTTCCTGTGACGAAGTATATGGTCCGGTCTGCTCACGCAGCAGTTGTTCCAGCTGACTCCACGGTTCTTCCAGTTGCCAGGAATCTTCCGGCAGATCATAGGCGGCATTCATGCATTGTTCGAGTGCCTCCGTCATATGTAATCGGCGCAGTTCTCCTTCCGGCAGACGGCGAACCGAGTCCATCAATAGCCGCAGACTGTAGATCAGACTGCGTAATCCGGCATTTACACTAACCTGGCTGGCAGTGAACCCGGTAAGCGGTATTACCTTTTCCGGCTGTCCGTTCAAAGGGTCATGCGGTTCGGGAATCGGATCATACAATTCAATCTCCAGCTGCAGCGTCTGACCGGCGTGTTCCGGACGTAAAGGAACAAAAGTGTGATTGCGGTCCAGACCATGATAGAACTCTCCATTCACCCGCAGCAGTCCTTCACCGCCGCCTGCGCTGAACAACAGTCCAGCCGGATGCTCTGCCCAGGATGCAGGCAGCGACACTTTGGCTTCCAATAAATAAGTAATCCCGTGCTTCCCCTGCAGCGTCATATTACTCTGACGGCGGGGTGACAATGTCTCATAGCGTCCTGCTGTAATATAACGTGCCTCTTCGATCGTCCAGTCAGTCAGTTCTATCTGTTCCAGCCATTGTCGTTCGGCAAGATGCTTCACAAATCGTTCCATACGATGCATAGTGGGCCTCCTTGGGCAAAAACCGCGTATAGTGTGCTGATGGTAGTATAGTGACGTGTAGGGAAAAGACGGCATGGTTAGCGTATTTTATTCCTAGTGTGAAGTGTTCTATTTCAAATACTTCATTACTATTGATCTGTTTGGATATTGGCTCTTCCTGCTTCTTAATAAAGAACAGCTTAAGATAGCAGATCCTGCTGTAAAATATGCCGGTTGAACCGTATCCGTTACTTTGCAGCGATAACAGTCAGAACGGCAGACTTGCCTGTTACAGAGCTGCCACCAACCTGAATTCGGAACTCTCCAGGCTCAACGACCCTGTTCAGCTGCGAGGTGACCAGTTCCAGGTGCTCGGGTGTCAGGGTAAAGGTGACCTCGCTGCTTTCGCCCGGTTCCAGCCATATTTTATAGAATCCTTTTAACTCTTTATCCGGACGGGTTACGGAGGATACCAGATCGGTCAGATACAGCTGGGCGACTTCCCACCCTGCCCGGCTGCCGGTATTGGTAATCTGCACGGTAATCGCCGCCGATTGATCGGGCTGAATCAATGCCGGTGAGACCACAGGATCACTATAGGCAAAAGTCGTATAGCTCAGTCCATGCCCAAATGGATACGCAGGCTGCAGATCCATTTCCAGATATCGCTTGCCTCGTGTGCGCTTGCCATTGTAATAGATCGGCAGCTGTCCTACATGACGGGGAACCGAGATGGTCAATCGTCCCGAAGGATTCACCTCTCCATACAGAATCTCGGCCAGCGCATGTCCGCCTTCCTGCCCGGGATACCAGGCTTCGATAATGGCATCTGCGTGTTCATCGATCCACGGCTCTGCGACTGGACGACCATTGATATAGATGACGATCAGCTTTTTGCCCAGGGCATGAACCGCCTGACACAGTCTTAGCTGTACACCGGTCAGATTGAGGTCTACCCGGTCAATGCCTTCGCCGCTCTCCATATCGCTCGCTCCGGAATTATGTACCAGAGATTGGCCGGTACGCAGATCGACGGTGCCTTCGCCAAAGTCCCTTGCGCTCGAACCTCCAAGCACCATCACTACGGTCTCTGCCTGCCCTGCCACTTCCAATGCGTATGCAAACCCTTCCTCCGATTCATCACGGATGCGGCAGCCTGGCGCATACAGAAGCTGATCATCCAGCCCCTTTGCTGCCAGATATTGACGAATGCCTTCCAGCACAGTAATAACTTTGCCTTCCGGTTGTGGCGAAGTATAATCACCCAGCTGGTTATACGGCGTGTTGCCGTTGGGACCGATAACTGCAATTTTACCAGCTGTCTCCAATTGGATTGGAAGCGCATTCTCTTTGTTCTGGAGCAAAATAATGCCCTGGCGGGCGACTTCCCGTGCCAGCTCAATGTGCTCTTGCGAATGAATGAGCTGCTCCGCCCGGTCAGGATCTACATAAGGATGGTCAAACAATCCCAGTCGGAACTTGATCTCCAGCAGACGCTGCACCGCCTGATCCAGATGTGCTTCATCGGCGATTCCCTGCTCCAGCGCAGAATTCAGATACCGGCTGAACATGGAACCGGACATCTCCAGGTCAATGCCTGCCTTCAGTGCGAGTGCTGTTGCCTGCTCGCCATTTTCTACAATATTATATCCGTGTACCAGCATATTCATGGCGCTGGCATCGGTGATGACGAATCCGTCAAATCCCCATTGTCTGCGCAGTACCTCTTCCAGCAGATACTCGCTGGATGTGCACGGCACACCGTCGATCTCGTTATAGGCGGTCATGACCGATACAGCTCCCGCCTCTACGGCCTTGCGAAAAGGAACCAGATCCACCTCGTGCAGTTCCTTCATCCCCATATGT
Organism: Paenibacillus shenyangensis; assembly: GCF_000346635.1. NCBI lineage: Bacteria > Bacillati > Bacillota > Bacilli > Caryophanales > Paenibacillaceae > Paenibacillus > Paenibacillus shenyangensis. Next base: position 77,335 of record NZ_AOIG01000010.1, on the reverse strand, counting down.
ACAGGCGCTGCATTGCGTCCACCCTCCGAAGCGCCATAGCCTGCAAAATGCTTGAGTGTAGCCATTACACTGTCCGGTGCATCCAGCCCCCGACCCTGTAGTCCTCTTACAGCAGCTGCAGCCAGCTCGCCAGCCAGATAAGGATCTTCGCCATACGTCTCTTCTGTACGCCCCCAGCGCGGATCGCGTACAATATCGAGTACTGGTGAATAAGTGGCCACTCCGCCCTGACTGCGCGTCTCTATCGCCACCGCATGACACATCTCTTCATACAGCTCGGTGTTCCATGTGCTGGCAGCCAGCAGCGGCACCGGATAGACGGTAGCGCCGATCGCCATATGTCCATGCGAGCACTCTTCGCCAAACATCAGCGGAATGCCCAGCCGGGATTGCTCTATTGCATACTTCTGAATGGTATTCAGCGCAGCTGCTCCCTCACGCGGAGACAACCCGGTCTCCAGTGTAACTTCTGTCCATGGATCGGCACGCAGTGCTGCGTAGAGCGCACCTATCCGGCCTTCCCGGATCTGCTGTCTGAATTCTTCGGTTAATGTAATCGTACCGTCAGAATTGCGTTCAAATGTCTGCCAGCCGAATATTTGTACCAGCTGCCCGACTTTTTCCTCCCTGGTCATTCGTGAACATAAATCCTGTACTCTTTCCTGCAGCGAATACGTTGCATCTTGATAGATCATGATGGCAATCACCCTTTACCCTTTTGTTGAGAGAATGGTTGACGTACATTTTTCGTGTCAGCTTTTAGCAAAGAATGTCTAATTTATTGGAGTATTGGCAATGGTGTTGTGTTAGTACTTCTGCTTTGAAGAGGGGATACCTGTCTAAAAATGATTAAAAATTTTACTTTATGCCATAAAAAATTATTTATTGTCTTCTCTTTTTGCATTTTATCGACTTATAGTCGTACCTATCTTCTGTTAGATGCCGATCATCCAAATCGACTGATTTCAAAAAAAAATGGGCAGTTTCTTTTACTGCATCAGCAGGAAAATACAGCAAAAAGACGGGATCTAATGACCCCGTCTGGTTGATGATGCACCTATGAAAAAGATTCGGAAAATCAGAATGCCCAGTTGCCCTGACGGAAGACCGGTTCAATCGTGCCATCCGGCAGTTCACCGTCAATATCCAGTTCTGCCGAGCCAACCATAAAGTCCACATGGGTCAGGCTGACATTGGCGCCGCGCTGTACCAGCTCTTCCTTACTAAGCTGCGTACCGCCTTCGATATTGGTTGGATAGGCGCTACCCAGCGCAAAGTGGCAAGATGCATTCTCATCAATACCCGTATTGTAGAAAATACGATTCAATCTGGAAATCGGAGAGTCGTATGGAACAAGCGCAATTTCTCCAAGATAGGAAGCGCCCTCATCCGTATCCAGCAGATCGGTCAGGTACTCGCGTCCGGCTGCCGCATCATATTCCACGACTTTGCCATCTTTGAATGTCAGTGTGATGCCTTCGACCAAGCGGCCGTTCAGGTTCAGCGGCATCGTGCTCTTCACCGTTCCATTTACACCGGTGCGATGAGGCATGGAGAATACTTCCTCTGTCGGCATGTTGGCGACAAAGTAAGTACCCGCGTCATTCTCGCCACCGCCACTACGCCAGATATGGCCTTCCGGCAGCTGTACATGCAAGTCTGTTCCAGGCGCGCGGTAATGCAGGCTTTTGTACTTTTTGCCATTCAGCAGATTTTTGCCTTTACGCAGATGCTCGATATGTTCGCGCCAGGCGGCTACCGGATCATTGTCTGCGGTAACCCGGTTCATCATGAAGATCGCTTCCCACATCGCAGGGATGCGCTCTGCTTCGGGCAGATCGGCATATACCTTGTTCGCCCAGGCTGCAGTCGGTGCTTTGATGAGCGACCAGCTGATGCGGCTGTTGCGTGTGTAGACGCTGTATTTCTCATTGGCTATCGCTGTAGCCTTGACCGAAGCGGATACTTTCCAGGAATCAATACCATCAAACAGCTCCGGATTCGGTACTTTGATACGCAGAATGGCTCCGCCTTCTTCGGCGAATTTCTCCATCATGTCGGCATGCCACTGCGGATAATAGCCAAACGTATCATCGGCTGCATGCTCGTAGCGGATACGAGTGACCTGCTCGTCATCCCAATCGACCATGACGTATTTGGCACCGGCGTCATAGGCTTTGGCTACAATCAGCCTTGTCAGTTCGGCCGTCTCCAGAGGTGCATTAACAATCAGCACCTGACCTGGCTGGATATTTACGCCAACCTGAATGACCAGTTCAGCATATTTTTGCAGCATGGTTGTAAAAGAATTCATTGTGCTCAGCCCCTTTGCTATCACAGAAGTAGTCCAGTGGATCTAACTATTTGTTTCATTTAAATCCATTTACAGCAATTAATGTCCCGCTTTGTACAATAGAAATAAATTAACTTGCCACAAATTCCAGCAAATGTGCAGAAAGAAGAAGTGAAGCAGATTGGTTTATATTCTTTTTGAAAATGCGGATATTCAAAGTGTAAAATTGACCACTGGATGATACAGACTTACTTATTATACTCCTTAACATGCCAGCCTACACTATCCGAATAATCCAATTGGTTGCGATCCTTATATGCAGACAGGCTTTTAAAGAGTAGAGAACTGTTATATTTCCGCCATAAAAATATCAAAAAAGGCTGATATTCTCCTCCACTCCGGAAAAGAAGATCAGCCTTTTTATGCATCATAGAGCTATGCCAGTATGTTCAATCTACTAAAAACAAACTTTCTTTTTTTCTTATAGTCACGGATTCACACATCTATCTCCCTTATCCAGCCTGACGTGCCGATTCACTGATTGCTGCACTGCGCAGCCAGCTGCCGCGCCACCGGGTCTGCATCACGACCAACAGCACCAGCGAGCAGAAGGCCACCGTACCCAGTACGATAAATCCAGGCGTGTAAGAGCCTGCTGTTTTGTACAGATTGCCAAGAACCAGCGGCAGCGCATAACCGCCGAGTCCTCCTGCAGCACCGACAATCCCGGTGACCAGACCGATCTCGTTGCCGAAACGCTGCGGGACCAGCTGGAATACAGAGCCATTGCCTGCTCCCAGACACATCATACCGATAAATAGCAGCACCACCACGACCGGCAGCGGCGGCAGGAAAGAAACGCACAGCAGCATCGCCCCGGCCCCGGTATACAGATACATCAGCATCCGTGTACCGCCGATTTTGTCTGCCAGATACCCGCCGACCGGACGGAAAAAGCTGCCGGCAATTACACAGATGGTTGTAATATCCGCTGCATGAACAGCAGACAATCCGTACTGTGTATTGAAGAAAATTGTCAAATAATTAGCCAGACCGACAAAACCGCCAAAGGTCACACAATAAAAGGCACAGAACACCCACGCATCCCGCTGACTCAAAATGGAAGCATACTGGGACAGCTTTTTCGGTGCGGGACGATCCGGGCTGTTCTTGGCGAAAATACTAAAGTAGATAAAAACGATAACGATCGGAATCATCGCGATACCAAATACGACTTCCCAGCTGCCAAAATACTGGGCCAACCGATTGGCAAACAGGGTGGCGAGCACCGTACCACTATTACCGGCGCCAGCTATGCCCATAGCCAGACCCTGATGCTCCTTGGGATACCACTGACTTGCCAGTGGCAGTGCCGCAGCAAAAGACGCACCAGCTATTCCCAGCAGCAACGCAACCACATACAGTTGATCCAGCGACTGTACCCATTGCCAGCCCAGATACAGCGGCACCAGCGTAACAATCATTCCCAGCTGTGCTGTTAGTTTGGGGCCAATATAGTCGGACAGAAATCCGAGCAGTAGCCGTAAAATGGAACCGCCGAGTACCGGAAGAGCGACCAGCTGTGCTTTTTGCACAGGATCCATCGGATAATCCTGCGCAATAACGACACTTAAGGGCCCAATCAATCCCCAGATCATAAAGCTGATATCAAAGTACAAAAAAGAACCAAATAATGTAGGCTTATGCCCGCTCTGCCAGAAACTTTTTCTCTCCATCTCTCTCGCTCCTCTGTATTTCATAATGTACTGATTTCGATGATCCGGCATGTTTGTTGATTGCATAAGTCCATACAAAAAGCCGCAATTTCCCCTTTGGAATCAAAGGATAAAATTGCGGCTTCATTGCCTGCGTTTGCACATCATTGTGCTTGAATATGTAAACTTATGAATCACCGGATAGTGAATTTGTTTCAAATTATAAGAATATTTTATTCATGTGTCAATTAAATTAACAAAATTATAAGAAAATAATTTTATGAGTCATATAATATAACATGTAACCATACATAACTTATTATTCATCATATTGGCCTCCTCTTCGATTCATGCGATCCCTTTACTTCTTTCTTTTTTCAAATCGTTTCTCTTTTGTACTCAGCTTGTTATGATCCGATTTTCCAGTTAAAGATATGTATCCATATACTAATATGTTCATTATTGAACACTTTAAATAAAAATAATCTAATTTTTAAAAATATTTTGTGCAAAAATATACGTTTTGTATATACAATCCATATTGTATTGATTAGAATAATGACATATTCAACCAGTTCTCATGAAAAGAGGGGTAGCATGGAGACCGTGCTTCGGAATTTGTTTCAGTCACTGGCCAAAAATCCTTCCGCCAATAAAATGGCTAAAAAGTATGGTTTGCGCTTCGGTGCCAGACGTTTTGTTGCCGGCGTAACGATTGAAGAAGCTGTGCAGGCCGTTCGTACACTCAATCAGGATGGCCGACTGGCTACACTGGATCACCTGGGAGAGTTTATCTCGACTCGCGAAGAAGCGATGGAATCTACCCAGATGTGTCTGGAGACGCTGGATGCCATCTCGCGCAGTGGAGTACAGTCCAATCTGTCACTCAAAATGACCTCGCTCGGTCTGGATATCGACCGTCAGCTCTGTATCGACAATATGACCTCTATCCTGACACGAGCACAAAGCTATGGCAACTTCGTACGGATCGATATGGAGGATTACGCCCACTGCCAGATGTCTATTGATATCTACCGTGAGCTGCGCCAGCAGTTCGATAATGTAGGTATTGTACTGCAGGCCTATCTATACCGCACCGAACAGGATATTCAAGATCTGAATGAGTACCGTGCCAATCTGAGACTGGTCAAAGGTGCTTATAAAGAGCCTCCGTCTGTCGCCTTTCCTGCCAAAGAAGATGTCGACAGCAATTACTGCAAAATTATTAGCCAGCATCTGACAAACGGCAACTATACAGCGATCGCTACTCATGATGAGAAAATTGTCCGCTATGTGCGCGAGGAAGTTACACGTCATCATATTCCTTTGCATCAATTTGAATTTCAGATGCTGTATGGCATCTGCGAAGACCTTCAGAAACGACTTGTGCAGGACGGCTACAAGGTACGTGTATATGTACCGTATGGACGTGACTGGTTCGGTTACAACATGCGCCGGCTGGCAGAGCGTCCGGCCAATATATGGTTTGTACTCAAAAACCTATTCAAGTAAAGCCAAATAGGCTTGCCTGTGAGCGAATGCGCTCTTCAGACAAGCCTGGTGCAGCAACAGTTTACAACTGATGCTTGGTCATTTTGTTATACAGGGTACCGCGGGAGATGCCGAGAATCCGGGCAGCGATACTTTTATTACCAGCAGCTTTTTGTATCGCTTCTTCGATGCGCAGCTTTTCTTCCTCTTCGGTAACACGGGCTTTGAGGCTGTGCGCTATCAAAGGTTCAGAAGGTTCGGAGACAATGATATCTTCCTTTTCCCTTGTAAATGCCGGAGGCTGATCTCCCTGCAGCGATTCGGGCAGATGCTCCAGCAGCAGGGAATCCCCTTCACTCAGAATCACACAGCGTTCAATGACGGCACGCAGTTCGGCAATATTGCCCGGCCAGTCATAACGGGCAAATGCCAGCATGACTTCCGGTGCTACTCGCGGTACGGGCTTCTGGTAATGTACGGCAAATTCGCGCAGATACATATGCACCAGTATCGATAGATCTTCCCTGCGTTCACGCAGCGGAGGTACCGTAATTGTAACGACACCCAGCGCGTAATACAGCTCGGAGCTGAATTGCTGATCGGTGACACGCTGATCTAGTGCGGTCCGCGTACCCGCGATAATCCGTGCATGAAGCGGAATATCTTCCTGACCTCTATAACGGCGGAAAGAGCGCGTCTTGATCGCACGGTACAGCTTATTCTGGATATCCGGCGGCAACTTGTCGATCTCATTCAGAAACAGGGTACCCTCCCCTGCCTGCTCCAGCTTGCCCGCTTCCTGAATATCCTGGCCGGAATACGTACCACCGATAAAGCCGAACAGTTCACTGTCCAGCATCCCCGGCGGCACGGCACCGCAGTTCAGGGACAGAAATGGAGATTCTGCATGGGCGCCGGCCAGATGGATCGCCCGGGCGAGCTGCTCCTTGCCGGAACCGGCTTCTCCATACAGCAGCGCTGGTGTATTCAGCTCAGCGATTTTTTTGCCGATCCGAACAACCTTGCTGATGCTGTGACTCTGTCCATCCATCAGGGTAAACGGATCACTCCTACGCGGCATTGTATCGAGAATGCTCGCCTGAGCATGGGACAGCTCCCGGTTTAATTTGACCAGATGAGTGATATCCTGCTCGGAAGACAGTCCGCCTACGACATGACCCGATGCATCCAGTACCGGGGAAGCATTGATCAATACGTGAGTACCTTCGGAAGATTTGTGATACATGTTGCGGACTTTGCGTCCTTCATCCAGTACGCGCAGCAGCATAATCGATTCCGGATCAAAATGCTCACCAATGGTCTGGCCCATAATACGTTCATACGGAATACCGTAAATCTGCGCAGCCGCATCATTCCAGCAGATAACCCTGCCCTCCTGATCCACTGCGGTTACGGCATCGGTCACGGTATCCAGCAGTCCATTTAGGTACATCTCGGCTTTGCGTTTCTGACGATGCAGCTGACGCAGAAGATCACCACCATGAAGATAGCCTCCTGCCTGCCCATCCGGCATTGTGAATACAATCGGACGACTCAGCGAATCGGGCAGCTGATCGATCCATTTATCGTCTGCTTGCTCTATTATTTCTCTATTTACCATAGGCGAAGGTTCACAGGTAGCCAGAGAACTCTCGACAGAACCTGCCGCCTCCTGCCAGAACTGAAGATCCTCGGATGTAAACAGGTACGTCTTACGGTTATAACGTATACAGACTGCCTGGTCCTGCAGCAGTAATTCGACTACCTTTTGCGCTTCTGCCTGCTGCGGCAGTTCGGTTATATTTTCATTTATTTGTAATTGTTCATTATTGAACATAATAATCTCTCACTCCATGTAATTTAGTAACAATTTAACATGGCTGCCCTTCTACTGACAACTATATGACAGATTTGGCTATTTCGATCTATTCTATTGTAGATCTGAAATGAATGTTGATTGTCCCGCAAAGAAATGGATCATTACTAAAAAATAGGCCTCCCTTGATAAAAGTAATAAATTCGGATACTTGATATACTTTCCAACTTTCTGTTCATTATTGAACAATTATCTAAATATTTTTGTTTAAATTGTACATTTTAAACGATAAAAGTGTATAATCCAATTAAATGTATGTGCTTACAAATTATGATTGTATTCTGCTTCCATATTGAGAGGAGATAAATCAATGAGTAAAACAACAAATATCCAAACATTTGCCAATGAACCTTTTGTAGATTTCAGCCAACCGGACAATCGTGAAGCAATGGAACAGGCTATTGCCCGCGTCCGCGCAGAACTTGGCCAGACTCTTCCTTTGCATATTGGAGACCAGAAGATTGTAACCGAAGACAAAATCGTTTCTATCAATCCTGCAAACAAGGATGAAGTGATCGGTTATATGAGCAAAGCCAATCAGCAGCTCGCTGAACAAGCGATGCAGACAGCGCTGGAGACATTTGAGACATGGAAAAAGGTTCCTGCCCGTATCCGTGCCGATTATCTGTTCAAAGCAGCTGCCCTGATGCGCGAACGCAAGCACGAATTCTCGGCGATGATGATTCTGGAAGCCGGCAAAAACTATGCCGAAGCCGATGCAGATACTGCGGAAGCGATTGACTTTATGGAGTTCTACGCCCGCGAGATGCTGCGTCTGGATCAGATTAACGAGACCCAGCCGCTGACCCCTATCCAGGGTGAAGATAACCGACTGACCTATATTCCTCTCGGTGTAGGTATTGTTATTCCGCCATGGAACTTCCCGCTGGCGATCTGTGTAGGGATGACGACAGCTGCTGTAGTATCCGGGAATACGGTACTGCTCAAGCCTGCTTCTACTACACCGGTTATCGCTCATATGTTCGTTGCTCTCATGGAAGAAATCGGATTGCCACCGGGCGTGATCAACTTTATCCCGGGCAGTGGTGCCGAAGTCGGCGATTATCTGACTACTCATCCGAAGACACGCTTTATCAGTTTCACCGGTTCCAAGGAAGTCGGTCTGCGCATCAGCCGTCTCGCCGCCGATACCGTAGAAGGTCAGATCTGGATGAAACGACTGGTCGCGGAAATGGGCGGCAAGGATGGAATCGTGGTCGACGAGACAGCCGATCTGGATGCAGCAGCCCAGGCGATCGTTGCTTCTGCCTTTGGCTTCCAGGGTCAGAAATGCTCGGCAGGCTCACGCGCTGTAATCGTGGAATCCGTCTATCCACAGATTGTAGAAAAAGTAACCGAGCTAACCGGACGGCTATCTATCGGTCTGCCGGAAGAGAACTATCCATCCGGACCGGTTATTGATGAAGCCTCTTATAATAAAATTCTCGATTACATCGAGATCGGCAAAAACGAAGGTCGTCTGGTCGCAGGCGGTAACAAAGCAGAGGGTAACGGCTACTATATCCAGCCTACAGTGTTCGCGGATGTAGATCGCAAAGCCCGCCTCATGCAGGAAGAAATCTTTGGCCCGGTACTGGCTCTGTGCTCCGCCAAAGATTATCAGGAAGCGATCGAGATCTATAATGATACGGAGTTTGGACTGACCGGTGCATTCTTCTCTACCAATGAGGAGCGGATCAGTGAAGCGCTGGAGACGATGCACTGCGGCAATCTGTATGTAAACCGCAAATGTACGGGTGCGCTGGTAGGTGCGCAGCCATTTGGCGGATTCAATATGTCGGGTACGGATTCCAAAGCCGGCGGTCATGATTATCTGCTGCTATTCACCCAGGCGAAATTGACTTCGCGCAAGCTGTGAGGGTTGGGTGATAGTCGGAAGTAGTTAGGCGTATGACTGGATATGGATACGATTGAAGTGGCATGGTGAGTTTATCATTTTATAGTAAAAGCCCCTGTAGGTGTGGTTACAGGGGCTTTTGATTGTGGTTGTGGTTGTGGTTGTGGTTTCGTTGAACAGAGCTTGATCTGTTCTTCATCATTCACTTCAGAAAGGAATAAGAGCACGTCCTCCGGTTAAGCCTGGAGATCCTTTGTGGGTTGGAGTAAATGAGGATCTCCAGGCTTAAATGTCGTCCTTTGCTCTTATTTCCTTTCTTTCGTTACGTACGTGAGCTTCTTTTCAAAAACAATAAAGTTAAGTTGCAGATAGAACATTCTTCCACATCTAAATGGTTTGGGTTAATCAATTTCACTTGATTGGAGAGCGTGCATACCCGCTTCCACTTTTGATGGCATAGCCATCTTTGAATGTGTTCACAGAAGCGTCGATACTCAGGTAACCCGAGAATGATCCGTCAACAAGGTTGTAGCCCATATCATCGTAAAAGTCTCCGTACGTTATTGCGTTTCCACTTGCTCCGCCATGCTTCTCCTTACTTTCGCCGCCTTGCACAATAGACATCCCTTTGATGACAGCATGATCGCTTACGGTATAATACCCACCTACAAGTGCGCTTTCCATTACACTACTACTGCCAGATATAGCAGCATCGTCGCGAACGATCGCTTGATCGCTCACATCCGCCTGATCGGTAACGGCTGCATATCCATCCACAATGGCATAGTCACTCCGCCAGGCAGAGCCATCGATTACTGCATTGCCTTGCGCCATTGTATGACCGGTTAAGCGCGCATTGTCGCCGATCTGTGCATCGCCTCGTACAATGGCATTATCCTCAATTCGGGCATTTTGCTTCACTACTGCATTGTCCAGCACTCGGGCATTGGGTGCGACATATACACTTGCATCGACAAAAGCACTGTCCGCCACAAAACCTCCTCCATTTCCATGACGATGTCAGGAGACTCCAGAGTCTATACCGATTGGCGACAGATTGGGTTCGGCATGTTCCAATTGAAGTGTATATGGATAACGAGGTTTGGATTCAAATGGTCTGTTCTTTTCTGAAAAAGCCTGATTCCAGCTGTCTGGGGCGCACATTCTGCCGGAACGGAGCAGTTGGCAATGGTCTCATACCACGGACCAAGATAAAGATTATCTCTCCAACTGTTATTCGACTGGGCAAATTGCACAGCATGTCCCAATGCATGAGGAACAACTGTATCGTTTTTTAGTGCATCTGGTGCCATCATCAGATAAGGGTATCCATCGATATCCATTCCTGCGAAAGCCCAGCCTTTCTCATATAACGGAAGTCCAGTCTCCATAATTACCACGTTGGTTTTATAGGGATGAGTATTGGCGCTCGATGAAACTGGAGTGAAAGGTGCCACTATACAAAATCCTCAAAATACATCATTAATGTTATATTATATAACTCATAAATAATTTTAGAGCATAATAAATGATTATACGTTAATTATATTGACATAAATTTCAGAATCCTTTACTGTTACTTTATAACTTTCACACAAAGACGTGTGATCTTAATTGGTGGCAATGATGCCCTTTTCCTGTTGTTAATTCAGCAGAAAAGGGCTTTTTCTGTTTATTTCCACCTCGTTTATACAGCGATATGATAATATGCTGTCTTTTCTGGAAGATGAACTTGATTATGAAAAGGATACGCAGCCTTTTAAAATACGTAAGGTAATTTAACATTGTGTAAAAGAAATGATGAAATTGGATGGATAATTGCAAAATTATTGTAGATAAACGCTTGAATAGTAGATGTATACCCAAATAGAGACAGATATCAGGATGGATAAAGGAGGAAATCATATGCCTTCAAAGTTAGTCGTGATTGGTAATGGAATGGCAGGAATGCGTTGTGTGGAAGAAATAGTGAAGCGGCAGCCCGGACATTTCAAAATTACGGTGTTTGGTGCGGAGTCCCGACCAAACTATAACCGGATTCTGTTGTCCAAAGTACTTCAGGGTGAAAGCCGGTTTGAGGATATTATTCTGCATTCGCTGGACTGGTATCAGGAGCATGAAGTTCAACTGCACTCCGGCGAACAGGTTGTGCGGATTGATCCGGAGCAGCGGATGATTCATACGGCTTCCGGCATTCAGACAGGATATGATGTGCTGATTATCGCGACAGGTTCGGTTCCCTTTATCCCTCCGATACCCGGTTCGGATAAAAAGGGCGTAATTTCTTTTCGCAGTATGGAAGACTGCCAGATCATGACCGAGTATGCAAGCCAGTACCGCCGCGCCGCGGTTATCGGCGGTGGTCTGCTTGGATTGGAAGCGGCGCGTGGTCTACTGCATCTTGGTATGGAGGCGCATGTTGTACATAACGCTTCCTATCTGATGAATCGTCAGCTGGATGCACTGTCAGCCGGCATGCTGCAACAAGAGCTGGAGCAGCAGGGTATGATCTTCCATCTCAATCGCAATACACTGAAAATTACCGGCGCGACCCGAGCGCAGGGATTACGCTTTGATCAAGGTGATCGACTGGCTGCCGATCTGATCGTGATGGCAGTTGGTATTCGTCCCCATATCCGCCTGGCTGAACAGGCAGGCATTCAGACTGGACGCGCTATTTTGGTAGATGATCTAATGCAGACCAGCGAGCTCGGCATTTATGCAATCGGCGAGTGTGCAGAACATCGCGGTATCTCTTATGGTCTGGTTGCTCCTCTATATGAGCAGGCACAGGTACTGGCTGCTCATCTGTGTGAACAGCCAACGGCCGGTTATCAGGGCTCTATCCCGTACTCCCAGCTCAAAATCTCCGGTGTACATGTCTTCTCGATTGGCGATATCCAAGCTCCAGAAGCCGAGGATATCGTGCAGCAGTATGATGGTGTACGCCGCACCTATCGCCGAGTGCTGGCTACCCGCGGCAGCATCAGCGGTGCCATATTATACGGTGAGACTGCTGAAGGAGCCGCTCTGGTCGAAGCAGTACGCCGTGGTCAATCTGCCGAGGAATGGCTCGCAGCAAACAGCACGGATGCGCATGCGTCCATGAATCCGGCAGACGCAGCAGCGATAGCCCTGTCTCCGCACTCAGTTGTCTGTGCCTGTAATGCAGTGACCAAATGCAAGATTCTGGATACCATGACCAATCTGCAGCTGGAGACAGCAGATGAAGTCCGGGAGCACACCCGTGCTTCCGGCTCATGTGGCGGCTGTCGTCCTACGGTAGAAGCGCTCGTACGTTGTCATGCTGCCGGGATCACGGAATCTGCTCCAGTCGCGACTGAACATGCTCCTGTAGCTGAAGAGATTCCTGCTATTTGCAGCTGCACTTCCCTCTCTCATGAGGGGCTTCGCTTACAGATCCATCAACAGGGCTGGCAGACCCCTGCCGAGGTTAGGCAGCAGCTAAACTGGAAAACGGCAGATGGCTGTTTAAAGTGCCTGCCTGCTATTCATTATTATCTGAATACCCGCCGCTTGATACAGTCCGCTAATCTGGAGTATTTCCCTACAGATATTGCTGAAATGGAAATCGATCATCGGCTGCTGGAAAATCGTTATCACGTATCGGGTAATCTTGCACAGCATACATGGACAAATACAATGCCAGACGCTGCAGTATCTTCGTTCATGAGCAATTCCCTTTCAGCTTCCCTGCTGCTTTATGCCGATCCTGCATTACTGCAACAACTGCCGGACAGTGGTGACCTGTTGCAACAATTATATAGCAGATGGCAGATAATCGTACCGGCTGTTCCTTTGCAACTGGCTGCAGCCGTTCACTCTGATGGGCCGGTAGGCGTATTGCTGTATGATCTGGCAGTATGCAGCTCTCCTGCGGGGTGGGAGATCTATGCTGGTGGTAGTTCGATAGGTTCCTTTCGCAGAGCAGAATTGATTGCCCAGATGGATTCTTTTCACGAAGCGATCCGTCTGTTATCTCTCTGTATTCACTATTATTATGAACAATCCGACTATGGTGAACCAGTATGGCAGTGGCTGGAGCGTACCAGTCTGCCAAATGTCCGCGAACAGATATTGAACCGATATTACGAACAGCACTCTAAATCTGGAATGGAAGGAGCGATCAGCCATGAACATGATGAAAACGCAGTGCCCTTTTTGCAGCGTACAATGTAAAATCACCCTGAATTACAAAGAATTCGCAGCAGCTTCCACTCTCCCATCTGGTACGCCGCAGACCGATCGCCGCCATACCAGCTGGCAGGCGGAAGGTACACCCAATGCAGCTTCCCAGGGACGTATCTGTGTAAAAGGCATGAATGCCCATCAGCATGCGATGAATCGGGAACGGCTGATGTTCCCGCTGGTCCGCCGTAATGGCTATCTCGTCAGAGCGACATGGGCAGAAGCACTTGATCGAATCAGCAGCCATTTCCAATCTGCCGCGAGGCAGTATGGTACGGACTCTATCGGTGTATACGGCGGTGGTTCGCTGACCAATGAAACCGCCTATCTGCTCGGTAAATTTGCCCGGATCGGTCTGAAAACAAAGTATATCGATTATAACGGACGCTTTTGCATGTCGGCAGCAGCTTCTGCCGGCAGCAAGGTGTTCGGACTGGATCGCGGCATGACCTGCCGACTGGAAGATATTCCACTGGCTCATTGCATTATTCTCGCCGGAACGAATATCGCGGAGTGTCAGCCGACCCTGCTGCCTTATTTTAATGAAGCCCGTGCCAATGGAGCACGCATGATCGTTATCGATCCCCGCAAGACCGCAACCGCCGCAATTGCAGACCTTCATCTGCAGATCCGGCCGGGTACCGATGCCATGCTGGCGCTGGCGCTGCTGAATATTATTATCGAAAATGGCTGGATCGATGCATCCTTTATCCATAATCGCACCAATGGTTATGATGAACTCACCTCTCTGCTTGATGGTATCGATACAGAAGAGGTTGCGGAGCTATGCGGTATTCCCTCCGAACAGATTCGTCAGGCTGCCAGCTGGTACGGACAGGCCGCTACCGGGATTATTCTCACCGCCCGCGGAGTGGAGCAGCAGACCGATGGGCATCTCGCTGTACGTTATCTGATCAATCTGGTACTGGCTACCGGCAAAATCGGACGTCCAGGCTGCGGCTATGGAGCAGTCACCGGTCAGGGCAACGGTCAAGGCGGACGTGAACACGGTCAAAAAGCCGATCAGCTGCCCGGCTACCGTTCGATCGAGAATCCGGCAGATCGTGAATACATCGCCTCCGTCTGGCAGATCGATCCGGACGAGATTCCAGGCAAAGGCGTATCTGCCTACGAAATGATGGAACTGGCTGACCGTCAGGAGATTCGTACCTTATTCGTGATGGGCTCCAATCCGGTCGTCTCCAATCCCAATATCCCGCTCGTTCGCTCTGCGCTGGAAAATCTGGATATGCTGGTCGTTGCCGATATGTTCCTGTCAGAAACAGCCCGCATGGCAGATGTTGTGCTACCGGTTACATCCTATCTGGAGAATACCGGTACACTTACCAACCTGGAAGGACGGGTACTGCTGCGCGAAGCAGCATCTCCTGCACCCGGCGAAGCGCAGGATGATTGGCGTATACTGTGCGAACTGGCTGCTCGGCTGGGCCGAGGGCATTATTTTGATTATCGGGAAGTCGAAGAGATCTTTGATGAACTGCGGATAGCGAGTCGGGGTGGCACAGCTGATTATTACGGGATCACCTATGAGCGGCTGCGCCAAGAAGAGGGCGTGTACTGGCCTTGCCCGACACCTGAGCATCAGGGTGTGCCGCTGATGTTCGCAGAACGATTTGCCCATGAGGACGGCAAAGCTCTATTCACCGGCATAACCCATCATGCCATACGACCACAGCGTTCACCGGAATATCCGCTTATTCTCACGAACGGCAGGGTATTGTCTCATTATCTGACTGGCGTACAGACCCGGCGCAGTGCCTCACTCGCCGCCCGTGAGCTGGAGAATTTCGTCGAGATTCATCCGCTAACTGCTCGCCAGCATCATCTGCAGGATGGAGAATGGACAGAGATTCAGTCGGCACACGGTCGCTTTTTTGTTCGCTGCCGAATCAGCGACCAGATCCGTCCGGATACATTATTCGTCCCCATGCACTGGGGCGGTACCCAGAACGTGAATGAAGCCACTCCACCGGAGCTTGATCCTTACTGCAAGATGCCAGGCTTCAAGGTGACTGCAGTTGCGATTCGTTCTGTACGTGCGGGTATCGTGCAGATGCACTATCAGCCCCCTGTTTCTATCTAGTCTCTATATAAAGGTACAGAGTTCTTATTTCTGTATATGCGACTGCTTATGCCAGGTTCATCTTTGCTTTAAATAAGACCTGACGCAAACCGCTGCTTCTCCAAAGTATGCTTGGTGTCAGCTAGTATAAACCTGTTCTCTTGCTTATGGAGAACAGGTTTTTTTGGGAAACTTTGCCGGATAGGATCGTATTCGGGGATCAACTACGGTATGCTAGAGTTATAGCGCTTTAACATTGACTATCCGGTCTGTCTATTGGATAGTCTTCTCTACTACCGACAACCAGGAGGTCCTACCATGATACAGATTCGAAAAGTAGATATACACGAACTGATGCAGGCTGCCGAGCTGGCAAATGATATTTTCTGCGAGCCGGATCATCGTCATATGGAGACATCGTTCCCTACTCTGTTCCATCCCGGTATGAGTCATTCTTACGGTGCATTTACTGAACAGAACCGGTTGGTATCCTTTATGGGGTTGGTTCCGGTACAGATTCAGGCGGGTGCGCATGTATTATCTGCTTTTTCGATTGGAGCGGTATGTACCCATCCGGATTATCGCGGTCAGCGATTGGCTGGACAACTGTTGGAGCGATGCCGTCAACATGCCCGTGAATCGGGAGCATCCCTCCTGTTTATTTCCGGCGACCGGTCATTGTATACCCGTGCAGGCAGCCAATTTTTCGGACAGATTAGTCAGGCGATTCTCTCATCGGACAGTCTGACGGATCTGCCAACCTCTTCTTTATGGGAGGTGCGAGATATGCAGGCAGAAGATATTTTTGCTGTTCATACGCTTCTCCAGTCGCATAGCTCTTACGTGCATATGAGTCTGGCCGAGCTGCAGCAGCTGATTGAAGCTGCACCTGTCGCCCATATTCGCGACCAGCAGCAGCATATCCGGGTAGCTACAGCTCCGGGCCAAAATAATATTGCCGCTGTCAGCATCTTCTCCATACCTCCTGATAATACAGAGGCTTCCCATCCCACCGATTCTGCCTCATCTACAGCAGAACGTCGTGGAGAAGTACTGGAATGGGGCGGTCAGCAGGAAGCTATACTTGCGCTCTGGCAGGACGCTGCTTCCTCGTATACCCTGTCTTCTCTGACTGCTTCGATCCCCTGGCAGGAAACGGCGATGATCCAGATGGTAGAGGATGTCGGCGCAGCCATATCCATTATTCCGAATGGAGGGACAGTGATGGTGGCCAGCGGAAATGCACTGCTCACTCAAACCGGTCTGATCGCCGATCCGGCAGCTGATCATGCTTCAATATATTTCTCTATTGAAAACGAAGACCGTCACTATATGCTTCATACTCCGCAGGGTTCTTATCCTGTCCCGGGCAATCAGGCTTTGTGCTCTCTGTTATTTGATCCATCTTCCACTGCCATACAGGAAGCAGGAATATCGGTCCCTGCTATCCCGCTACCTTATATGTACGGATTATATTTTATATAAGTTGTGACAGCTAGTTACACGCATTTCTCCATGCCCCCTTGCCTATTATGAAGCCTTCTTGCCGGCATTCTGATTCTTTTCCAGGAAGCCTGTTCGCAGGCTTCTTTTTCCAATGCGATAAAACTGCAATCCTCCGTCCCATTTTGGTTTAAATAAATAGAGAAAGGTAACTGGATCAGTTCGCAGAAAGAAGGAAGCCTATGAAGGATCGAAGTATACTTACAGATTATGTACGTGAACACTGGCCACACTATCTTATGGCGGTTGTGCTGATCATTCTGTCCAATATTGCCCAGGCTGCGCTGCCGAGAGTGCTTGGGCAATTTACGGATGCCCTACTCGCCGGAAGTATCCGTTATGAGATGATCATTGACTACAGCCTGATTCTCGCAGGGATCGGGATCGCCTACAATCTGCTGTTCGGAGCAGGGCAGTTCTCGGTTATGCGTCTTGGACGCAAATTCGAGTTTGCGATGCGGCAGAGTTTGTTCCGCAAATTCGCTACACTGAGCGAGCACTACTTTTCCCGCCAGGGTACAGGCAAGCTGCTCAGCTCCATGACCAATGATGTCACCTCGGTTCGTGAATCCATCTCGAATGGAATTACCATGACGACCAATGCGATTTTTCTTTTTCTATCCTGTCTTGTGATGATGCTGCTCAGCCATATTCCGCTCTATCTGATTCTGGTCAGCATCGTGCCGATGGTGGCGATTCCGTTTTTGGTCGTGTATTTTGGACCACGTATTCGCAAACGGTCGATGAGCGTACAGGAATCGCTGGCGGATATGACCGAATCGGCTGAGGAGCAGCTGCGAGGGATTCGGGTCACCAAGACTTTTGCCATTGAGCCCACTGCCCGGCAGCGGTTTGGCAGTACCGTCGATCAGATCCGGGATAATCAGCTGCATCTGGTACGCATGTCTTCGCTTTTTCAAGCGACTGTGCCTTTTCTGGGAGCTTTATCACTGGTCATCTCGCTCATGTACGGCGGTTATCTGGCGATTCAGGGTGACATTACAATCGGTAACTTTATCGCATTGACGCTCTATCTGCGCATCATGTCCGGTCCACTCCAGCAGATTGGTAACGTGATCAATATGATGCAGCGTTCCAGTGCCTCGCTCGATCGAGTTAACCGCCTGCTCGGCGAACAGCCGGATATTCAGGATGATGAGAACGCGCTGCCGCTGGCGGCTTCGCCCGATCTGGAGCTGCGCGATCTGACCTTTATGTATCCGGGCAGTGAGCGCCCTGCTCTCTCCAGTCTGAATGTGCATATTGCCAGCGGACAGACCGTCGGCATTGTCGGCAAAACCGGCAGCGGCAAAACGACTCTAGTCAAGCTGCTGCTGCGTATCTACGATCCGCCTGCCGGTACGATTCTGCTTGGCGGGACCGATGTGCGCCGTATCTCCATCAACAGCCTGCGTTCCCGGATCGCCTATGTACCGCAGGATGGATTCCTGTTCAGCACAACGATTCGTGACAATATCGCATTTAGCGACCGGGATATCTCACTGGAAAAAGTAGAAAATCATGCCCGCCAGGCGATGATCTACGAACCAATTACCCGCTTTCCCGAGCAATTCGAGACCCGGCTGGGTGAACGCGGCATTACTTTGTCCGGTGGACAGCGCCAGCGGACCAGCCTGGCACGCGGCCTCGCCAAAACCGGACCGATCCTGATCCTGGATGACAGTATGAGTGCTGTTGATGCCGTCACCGAGACCGGCATCCTGCAGAATCTGGTGCAGGAACGCCAGAGCCGGACGACGATCATCATTGCGCACCGGATCAGTGCAGTCAAACAGGCGGATTGGATTATCGTGATGGATGAAGGACGGATTGTACAGCAGGGCACACACCAGCAGCTGCTGAATGAACAGGGTATCTATGCATCCATGTATCAGCTACAGGAAGAAGGTCTGCATTCATGAGCAAATCAAACTCCGGTCCGCCGGATGCTTCGCGGTACGAAGCATTACGGGCCATTCTGCGGTATGCCCGGCCGCACCGGCTGACCTTTATTGGAATATTCTTTGCTACCATACTCGCTATCGCTGCCGATCTGGTGCAGCCTTATCTGGTCAGTATCGTAATCGATGATCATATCGCAGTCGGACAGAGCGGACTGCCCTTTCTGACCGGTATGGCGCTGATCTATCTGGGACTCGCCATCGTCAGTCTGATCTTCACCTATATTCAGAGCAACCTGCTTCAATATGCCGGACAGCATATTGTTGCCAGTATCCGCAAAGATTTGTTTGGGCATATTTCACGGCTATCGATGAGCTTTTTTGACCGTTCCAGCAGCGGCGGACTGGTTACCAATGTATCCAGTGATACAGAGACGATCAGTCAGTTTTTCACACAGGTGCTGCTCAGTCTGATCCGGGATGGTATGATGCTTGTTTTTATTATTTATTTCATGTTCCGGCTGGATACGACGCTCGCCTGGTACTCTATGCTGACACTGCCCATTATTGCTACACTGGCCATTCTGTTCCGTAAACGGCTGCGTGAAGTATATCAGTATGCACGCAGCCGACTATCCCGGCTGGTCGCTTTTACCGCGGAGAATCTGTCCGGGATGGGACTCATCCAGATTTTTCATCAGGAAAAGGAACAGACCCGCCGGTTCACCGAATTCAACAGCGATTACTGGCAGGCCAATGTGCAGCAGCTCAAATCCAATGTACTGTTCAATCGTACCTTTGATGTACTCGGCAATATTGCGCTGGTATTGATGGTCTGGCTGGGCGGCGTCGCGGTATTCGACAAACAGATGGAAGTCGGCGTGCTGTACGCTTTTATCAGCTATATCCGTCAGTTCTTCCAGCCGATCAACCAGATTACGATGCAGTGGAATACATTTCAGTCCACTATGGTATCGATGGACCGAATCTGGCGCATCCTGCGCATTCAACCGGAGATTCGCGATCCCGAACCGCAGCAGGCAGCTAGTGTACAGCTGGAACAGGTTCAGGGTAAAGTAGACTTTAATCATATTACATTTGGCTACACCGAAGGTCAGACGATTCTGCCCGATCTGGATCTGCATATTCGCCCGGGTGAAATGGTAGGTGTCGTCGGTACGACCGGCGCAGGTAAAAGTACACTGATTGCACTGCTCAATCGGTTCTATGATGTGCAGCAGGGCTCTGTAACAATCGATGATCAGGATATTCGCCGGATTCCGCAGGAGCAGCTGCACCGGATCGTGGGATTGATTCAGCAGGAGCCATTTCTATTCTCCGGCTCTATCATCGACAATGTACGGCTGTTCCAGGAACAGGTCACCCGTGAACAGGTCATTGAAGCCTGTCGCTTTGTGGGTGCACACGAGATGATTATGAAGTTGCCCCAGCAGTATGATACCCGTTTATCCGAACGGGGCAGCGGATTATCTGCAGGCGAACGTCAATTGATCTCCTTTGCCCGGATTGTTGTTTTCCGGCCACGGGTATTGATCCTGGATGAAGCTACCGCCAATCTGGATTCCCATACCGAACAGCTCGTTCAGGAAGCCTTACAGACCGTCTCCGAGGGCCGGACGACGATCGTCATCGCTCACCGACTGTCCACAATCATGCATGCCGACCGGATTCTGGTCATGGAACATGGCGAGATTGTCGAACAGGGGACTCATGCGAAGCTGCTGGCACAAGGCGGGATTTATGCCGAATTGTATCGGCATGCCAGACAGGCCGGACACGATGCCGCCGAAGCTTGATCGGGTTCGGCGATTGCCGCCTACCATTATTCCAATACAAATAACCTTGCATGCTTATTCTCGTATAGCTGGCATGCAGGGTTATTTGTTGTGTAGTCAGACTTCGAAGACAGCTTGATCGGAGTATCCTCAATTCAAAGCGCTTGATTCCATGCCATGGCATTTAAAGACATGATTTGGATTTTTCTCGATCTCGTCTTTTTGAAGATCATACATGGCCAGTTTGTAATTGATTTCTTCCAGATGCTTCAATTCTTCTTCGATATGTTTTTGTATTTCCAATTTATGAAGCTTTAGCATCTCCTGTCTTTCCACAAAGGTGGCATTCCCCGCTTCAAAAAGCCTCTGGTATTCTTTAATTTTGGCGATCGACATTCCTGTTTCGCGGAGACAACGGATAAAAGCAATCCAGTCCATATTTTGCCGGGTGTAGATTCTTCTGCCCTTTTCATCCCGGGATATGTTACGCAGTATGCCCTGTTCTTCATAAAATCTTAGCGTTTTGGCAGAAATATTGATATTCTCCACTACATAGTTCATTGAATACACCAATATGATCCCTCCTTCTAGTTACAGTAACTGTAACTGTAACTAAAGCATAGCATGACAATCAAATATAAAGTTATGTATAGTGCTCCAAAGCCACAAAAAAATAAGCTTTACTTCCCCTAGCGTCAACCTTCTACAATCGTTATTGTCAGGAAAATATAAAATAAAGAGGGATAACCGTATGAATACAAAATACAGCAAATTATTTGAGCCATTTACTTTTAAAAGTGGAATAACCATCAACAACAGAGTCGTTATGGCGCCTATGACAACATGGGCAAGCAACGATGATCTTACCGTATCGGATGAAGAAATCCGCTATTATCAAGAGAGGGTACAGGGCGTGGGACTTGTCATTACCGGATGTACGCATGTTACTCCGAATGGACAGGGTTTTACGAATGAATTTGCTGGATATGATGATACATTTATACCGAGTCTGCGAAGATTGGCGGAAGCCACCAAAAGTGGAGGCGCACCTTCTTTATTACAGATTTTCCATGCAGGCAATAAAGCCCTGCCCGAATTGGATGTGGTGAGTGCCAGTACGCTACCGGCTGAATCGACTGCGCTAGGCGCGACAGCAGCAGCAAGAGAACTATCCCATGAAGAGATTCTCTCGATCATCCAGGCATTTGGAGATACCACGAGAAGAGCGATTGAAGCGGGATTTGATGGCGTAGAGATTCACGGAGCACATGGATTCTTGATCCAGAATTTTTGGTCTCCTTCCACCAATCAACGGACAGATTTATGGGGCGGAATGCTTGAAAACCAGCTTCGTTTTCCACTGGCGATTATTGAAGAAGTCAAGGCGATAATCAAAAAGCATGCTACCCGTCCGTTTATGATAGGGTATCGCCTATCACCTGAAGAATCATCCAAACCCGATGGCCTGCGTATGGCAGATACCTACGAATTAATAGATTTCCTGGCCAAACAGGATTTGGATTACATCCATGCTTCGCTGGATCATTTATCCTCCAAGCCTGTAGACAGCCAGGATGATAAAACAAGACTTGAATTGATTCTGGAAAAGGCCGACGGCAGAGTGCCTGTACTCGCAGCAGGTTCGGTAGTCACCGCCGATCAGGCTATCGAACATATCGAAGCGGGATTGACTCTTATTGCTCTCGGACATACCTTAATCATGAATCCCGATTGGGTGGAAAAGATAGAAACCGGACGCGAATCCGAGATCACGTCCCAGCTGAATATTTCCCGTATTGCACTTCCAGAAAAACTTTTACAGATTATACAGGCCATGCCGGGGTGGTTTAATATAAGCAAGTAACGCGAAGAGTTTGCTTCCTCTCACAGGAGCATATCCGGTAATACAGCTGCCGGTTCATCACGGGGTATTTTTTCTGTGGAGTATCCTTTCTTTTTCGAAGACTATTTTTTAATTATAAAAGCCTGTATCTCTACCGGTTCTCCTTCATGATCGAAGGTGATTTACCGTTAGCGATACAGGCTTTTTCAAGAAAGATATATTCATTTTATTTACGCAGTCCAACTACCAGATTCTTGGTTGCGGAAGTAGTCGTATTCACTGTAGTCGCTGTCGCTGTCACCGTGGTATTGACGACACCTGTCAATGTACCCGTACTAGTTGTTGGTGCTGCTGTTGTAGCAGGACTGGCTGATGCAGTGCTGGTAGATGTAACGGTGCTCGGTGCCGGGCTCGTTGTTGTATTGGTGGACGTTGTTGTACTGATTGGAGTAGTTGTAGAGCTTACCGGTACTGTTGTGCTGCTCGTTGGTATAGTCGTGGATGCTACTGGTACAGCTGCAGTCGGGCTGCTACTGGTAGTGGATACTGGTGCCGGGCTGGTAACTACCGGTGTTGGCTCAGGCGTGATACTGGTTACAGCAGCAGATACCGGGCCGGATTGGCTGCTCGTTGCAGGTGAAGACGTCTCTGCAGCTGGTGCTGTATTGGCTGTATTACTACTGCTTATGGTTGTTGATGTGCCTTCTGTTGTGCTGGAGTTTGATGTAGGTGCAGTTGAATTAGAAGCTACTCCCTGCAGCGTTCCATTTAATACAGAACTCACTGCAGCACTGGCTGTTTTGACCGCTGCACTGCCAATCTGATTTGTATAAATCCCTGCACTGTTAACAGCAGAAGATTTCTTGTCAGCAGAGCTGGTTCCCGTAACCTGTTCTGCGAATTTCTGACCATAAGCCATTTCCACGTATTTAGTGTAGGATTCCTTGCTCATTTCCAACTTCAATTGATGCAGCTTGGAAGTAACCGTCATCTGTCTATCATCGGCCTGCACTTTAAATCCTTTACTGAATAGATCTTTAACCGTCTCTTCATAGTTTTCTTTATTCAGAGCCAGATCATGATCATTACCAATATCGTAAAAATGATGACTGGTGAATGCTTCCTTCATATGGGTAGCAATTTCCTGATTTCTTTTTTGCTGCTTGTCAAAAAACTCATCCCGGTCGGTGTCGCGTCTTTCTTTTTGCTTCATTTCTTCACGGTATTGCTTTTTATCTTCCATTTTCTGTTCAACAGGAGACAGCTTCTCTTCTGTTGCGACTGCCGTATCGGTTGGGTTTGCCTTGATTGGATCTGCCATATCCTGCTGCTGGGACATATAGGATGGCCGAATAGAATTGCTGACATTGTAACTTGCTGCAGATGTGATATTCATGGGGTTATTCTCCTTTGGGTTGTTAATATATGAATCCAATTCTGGATAGGCGGCTAAGGATAAAGATAATGCGTATTTCTATTTAATATACATAACAGGTATATTGTTCCACTTATATTGGTAATAATTTACTATTTATCCAGTTGGTTATCAAGGGACTTTAGTCTATAAATTGTAATTATTAACCATTTTTGATAATACGATGTAAAATCCTTTACTGGAAAGGATTTGGAAAATTATTTTTGCTTTTTCATTCTTGTTTTCAATACACTGTACACACTTATGCAATTCAAAAGTCGAAAAATGACGGTATTTTTTTCAAAAAAAACTTTTCTTTTCACTATAAATCGTCAAGCATATGTAGTTCTTAAGACTTATAATAATAATCTATATTAAAAAGCCTCACATTATCCTAACAGGATCAACATGAGGCTTACCATATACATATTCTTCAATGCATGATTATAGCTCTACAATAAAATGAAAAATGCTATTCTACAAAATTATAAATTACAACAGACCCGGTATTAATGTGGTTTTGCCATTATTTGTTCCTTTTGTTCCGCTTGTGGCAGTTTCATTGCCAGAAGTAGACGCAGTCGGGCTGCTTTTTGTATCTGTTGATGCAGGTGCAGAGGTTGTAGATTCAGCCTGTGGGGTGGCAGAAGTTGCAGCAGGCTCTGACGATTCATCGGCTGTACGCGTTACCGGCTGCCGGGAAGGCTGCATAGCTCCTTCTCTGTCATTTTCTGCTTCATGGGATGGTGAAGCTGTTGCTGGCGGAGTATACGTACCTGTTGATAAATAACCACCTGTAACACTAGTGGATGAGCCAGTTGAAGATTCGGTACGCATGTCGGCACTCTCTTCTGCTGGTGCGGAACTGTGAGAAGTATTCACATACTGATCATAGGATTGCTTGCTTATCTCCAGCTTGAGCTGATGCAGCTTGGAAGAGATACTAAGCTTATCCTCTTCCAGCTTGACCTGGAATCCGCGTGCAGCCAGATGTTTGACGGCTTCTTCGTAATTGTCTTTGGTGATCGGGAGATTAGCCTGAGCTCCCATCTGCATGTAAGTGTTTTGTACCAGCATGTCCGAAGCAATTTCGTTGCTCTCTTCATTCTGCTTCTGCTGATTCTGCAGGAATTGATCGCTATCTTTCTGTTTGGTTTCTTTGATACGATCTTCCTTTTTGTAACGTGTCTGTTTTTCGAGCTTGTGCTCTTCAGCCTGCTTATCCTGATTCTTCTGATCTTCCATCTTATGATCTTTGGCTTTTTGTTCTTTGGCCTTTTCAGCCTGTACCTGCGGATCTTCGGTCCCTGCAGTATAGACAGTATCTGACTGCGATTCAGTACTTACTGTGTTTTTGGGATAGTAAGAGGATGTACCGGAAGATGGATAATTAACGGCAGAGCTTATATTCATACTGATTCTTCCTTTCGGTAATATTAGCCGGAGAAGGTTCCTCTTATTATTCAGCTATTATCCAACCCCTGTTTAGATAATGGAAAATAATAATACTTCCGTTCACCCACTCCAATCTGTAGTCATTTAAGCCCATATATTCGTGAATGAATTAGGGTATTTAGACCTACAACTGTATTATCGGATGATATTCAAACTTTTTAATAAGTAACTAAGTCATTTTGTATATTTAACGATAATTTTTGCTGATTGTCCATAAAAAAAGAAGTTTGCGGACCCAAAAGGTCGCGCAAACTTCGCTTGTGGTGTATTAACGTGTAGAATATCGAACATTGGTCTGGTGCAGCCAGTAACGAATTCGCTGTAATACTTCCTGCATTTGCAGCGGTTTGCTCATATAATCGGTTGCTCCAGCCTGGATACTCTTCTCTCGATCTTCCTTCATTGCTTTGGCAGTGAGTACAATGATCGGTACATCTGCATAACCATAAAGGTTACGAACCGTCTTCATCGTCTCATAGCCATCCATCTCCGGCATCATGATATCCATCAGAATCAGATCGATATGTTGATCCATATGCAGAATTTCAAGTGCATCCCGGCCATTCTGGGAGATGACAATATTCATATTATAGCGCTCCAGCATACTGGTCAGCGCATAGACATTACGGATATCGTCGTCGACGATCAGTATCTTTTTGCCTGCCAGAATCTCTTGTGTTTCTGCTGGCGGCTGTGGAGTCAGCAGATCCTGCACAGATTCAAAGGTGGTCGGACGCTCGGCAAGTGTAATCTCTTCTTCTACAATCTCCGCTTCGCGTACTTCCGATTCATACGTAAATGTATAATTTTCGTATGAATCCGCCGATACCATATGACCTTCATCCATAAATACTGTGCGATTCAGATGAAGCGGTTCATTAAGGTCGAACATCTCATTCTCCGTATGCGGATCGGTGACCGCACATGGGATATAGAATGTAAATGTACTGCCTTCGTTCAGCTTGCTCTCTACATTGATCTCGCCGCCGAGCAGATGGGCAAGCTGGGAAGAGATCGACAGTCCCAGACCAGTACCGCCGTATTTGCGGGCTGTGGCACCATCAGCCTGACGGAATGCTTCAAAGATCACCTGACGGTTCTCGGAAGAGATACCGATACCTGTATCGCTCACACTAAAGGCGATCATCGGCTGACTGCTCTGATACTCAGAAGTCTGTACCCGGCCGACTTTCTCGACGGTCATGGTTACGCCGCCGGTCTGAGTAAATTTGAATGCGTTGGACAATAGATTACGCAGTACTTGCTGAATACGCAGCTCATCCGAATAGATGATATCCGGTACATTATCTTCTACATGTACTTTGAAATACAGATCCCGCAGAGAGGCCGTTTCCTTGAAGCTTCGCTCCATTTGTTCTGCCATCGAGCTCATACTGATCGGATTGATCTCGATCTGCATTTTACCGGCTTCTACTTTGGACAGATCAAGAATATCATTGATCAGATTCAGCAGATCCTTACCGGAAGAGTGAATGATCGAAGCATATTCCTGTTCTTTGGAAGTGAGTGTATTGCTGCTGTTCTCGGATAGAATCTGGGACAGGATCAGCATACTGTTAAGCGGCGTGCGCAGCTCATGCGACATATTTGCCAGGAATTCCGATTTGTAGCGCGAGCTGACCTGCAGCTGCTGGGCATATTTATCCAGTTCAATCGCTGTACTCTCGGCCGCCAGCTTGCCCTGCTCGAGACGTTCATTGAGTATTTGTTGTTCTTCTGCTTGCATTTGCAGTTCTTCGGTCTGTGCCTGCAGCTCTTCGGACTGCACTTGCAGTTCTTCCGATTGCACCTGCAGTTCGTGGTTCAGCGACTGGGAATCTCTGTACAGCTGCTCCACTTCCATACGCATTTTGACCGAATTCAGGGTGACTGCAAAAATATCGATTAGCTGCTGCAGAAGTGCATGCTCTTCGGAAGTGAGCGGATTAACGAGAGCGAATTCAGCCACAGCGATAACCTTGCCTTCAAAAATAATCGGAGCAGCGATCATTGCCTGCAGTTCCGTGCTACCCAGTCCCGAGCTGACGATTCGGGTATACCCTGCCGGTAAAGGATACATCTCCAGTACACGACGTTCGGTAATACACTGACCGGCTAGCCCCTCGCCCTGTCGAATATGCTGAAGAGCGATATCCGCATCATGACTTTCTACTGCAAAGGAAGCCGTTTTGTTCCAATCTTCCTTGCCCTGATCGACATAAACGACGCCATAAGGTGCTTTGAACCATTTGTTTACTTTGGTCAGCAGTACCGAAGACAATACATGAATATCTGTTGATTCCTGGAACTTGGTAGCTGCTATGGCGATCTGGTCCTTGACCCAGTTCTCATGCTGTACATGATCCAGCAATCCATTAGCCGCTTCTCCCAGATCTCCTACTTCATCCGCAGTCTTGATCTCTACCCGTTTGTTCAGATTACCACCGGAAGCGATATCATTGACCGTCTCGGTAACATCCTTGATCGTCCGTACGATCCGGTTCGAGATCAGCAGCGCAGTAGCAATCGATACTGCAGCCAGTACCGCCCACAATATCATCATGATATTCAGCAGTCGTTCATTGCTGGCTGCCGTATCCTCAATTCGTGCTGCTGTTAACATTTTCTCATTGGTGCGGAATGCATCCAGCTCTGTCCGCAGCTGGTCAATCTGCTGCTTGCCGGGATCGCTGGCGAAAAATGCCGTCACTGCAGCATTATCTCCTTCACGCTTGAGATCAATCACTTTGTTCCCTGCTTCATTGACCCATTTCTGAATACCTGCCTTGATCGTATCCAGATTGCTTTGCTGCAGAGAGTTATTTGCTACCAGGGAATACAGCTCGTTATAGTCCGACTCCCACTGCACGGCAGCATCATTATATGGCGTCAGATAGTTCTCGTCGCCCGTCAGCGCATAGCCGCGTTGTCCGGTCTCCATATCCAGCACATGCTTTTCCAGTGCGTTGGTCAGATTATGCACTTCCAGATCATGATCATTGATATAACGATTCTCTGCTTCCAGCTGGCTCATCCGGCTGGACATCATCGTCAATACAAGGCCAAGACACAGGATAATGACAATATAACCGGCTACAATCTTGGTGCGTATACTCCACTTTGCGCTTCTAAGCACAAGAACGCCTCCAGTATGTTCTCAATATTCGTCACTCTGTCACAGACAAAGATGATTTTGTTGGTTACCCAACTATTTTACTTCAAATAATTGATATTGCAAACGGATAATCAATAAGTAAATATTTTTCCAAATATTTCATAATTAGGTATGATTAATATGTCGGTCAAAATTTCTTATAATGTAGAGCGCAGCAGCATTTTAGCCCTATAGTCCTGTGGTGAGATGCCTTCCAGTTCACGGAATACACGGGAAAAATGTCGGGTATTCTCAAAGCCGACCATTTCACCGATATCCGCCAGTTTCCATGGACTGTCTGCCAGCAGCTCCTTGGCTTTGCCAATACGTATTTTTTTGAGATACAGCACAAAGTTCTCACCGGTATAGGCTTTGAATGCCTCACTAAAATAAGAGTAATTCAAAGATACGTGGTTGCTTACCATTGCCATATTCAGCGGCCGGTCATAATGGGAGTGTATAAAATCTACCGCTTCCCGAAGCTGACGATGTTCACTGTGTACAAGCCGAAGCTTACTGATATAGTCATCCAGACAAATAAGCAAGCTCTCCAGATCCCGGTAATATTCCCGAAAATACCGGTAACGCTGCAAGCTGCACGTTCGCTGATACAATCGTATAATTTCAATAGAAGGCTCTCCATAATGACGGAATACCTCATCCATGATCGACTCGTTGATCTGACGGGATACTTCCTCTACATAACGAACAGTCAGTCCGGGCAGATCATCGACATGAAAAATCGCCTGCAATCTACTGCTGATCTCTTGATTACGCCCCGTACCAAGAATATTGCCAAGCAGCCGGATCTGCTCCTCCGGCAGTTCCAGCGAAATCGGATCTGTCTTGGCAGGTTCATAACCCAGCAGGTAGACTCCCGGATAGAAAAAGCCCTGCTCCAGCGCCATACAGGCTTCCCGGTAATAATGCGCCAACCGATCCGTCCCTTTTCCTCTTGTACTTATACCAAACTGTAATCCGTATACTTCTCTACGAACAGCCGCTTCCGCCAATGACTGCAGCAGAGTCTGCTCCTGCCCGGGTACGATCCAGACTAACCGTTCCTCCCGGTCATGCAATTCTATTACAGCAGACAGAGACTGTTCAGCCAGTCGTTCCAGCAGCAGCTTTAATTCCTGGCGGCTGACCGGCTGACCCTGGACATCCCTGTACTGAAATACACAGACATGATAGTCCGCTGGAAGCATATGCGCTGATCCTGTAGATTCCGCAGATCGCCTATTATCGACAGGGTGCTCATACAGCAAAGCACACAGCTGCTCTTCCTGCAGCTGCTGTCGATACCGGGCGGCCTCTTCCAGCTGACGACCGACCAGATCCTGCTGCTGCAGTTCTTCACTAATACGCTGCAGTGCTTCAAACAGATCTTCACGGCGGATCGGCTTAAGCATATACTCACGTACCTGATAACGGATTGCGGCTTTGGCATATTCAAAATCATCATAGCCGCTCAATACAATGACACAGGGTTGTACAATCGATTGTCTCATCGCGCGCAGCTGTTCCAGCATGCCGATTCCGTCCAGCACCGGCATTCGGATATCCGTGATAAGGATATCTGCCGGCTGCACTTGAAGTCGCTCCAATGCCTCCTGACCATTACGAACACCGTGGGTCTCATACCGGCCGGGAAATTCACGCTCAATCATTACCTGCAGTCCTTGCCGGATATTCTTCTCATCATCCACGATCAATAATTGTCTCATATCAGTTACCTCCTCCTGCCTGAATCCGTTTGGGCAGGATCAGTTCCACCTGCGTACCCAATCCGGCCATACTATGAACCTGCAGACCATATTGTTCGCCATAGAATAATCGTATTCGCCGCTCTACATTTTGCAGACCAATACCCGTAGTTCCCCGTGCTTGTAGGACCGGTTCATCATGAAGCTCTTCCTGACGGATTCCGGCTTCACGTATACGTGCACGCAACTGTTCCAGTTCCGGCCCTGGAATGCCTTTTCCATTGTCCTGGACGATGATCGTTATGACTCCATCCTCCCGCTGAACAGAGCGGATCAGCAGATAACGAACGTTCACCGACTCCTCCCATGCATGTTTGAAAGCATTCTCCACCAGTGGCTGCAAAGACATCTTGAGCAGCATCAATTCCCGATCAGCCGGGGCAATATCCAGTTCCAACTCGACCGGCTCGTCATAGCGTACATTCATTACATCTATATAATTGCAAATATGGCGCAGCTCTTCTTCCAGCTTTACGTATTCTCCGGTCCACTTGAAGTTGTAACGCATCATGCCGCCCAGCGAAGTAAGGGCATCCGAGATTTGCCGCTGGTTCTCGATCTCGGCCAACATTTTGATATTTTCGAGCGTATTGTACAAAAAATGTGCATCAATCTGACTGTACAGCGTCCGCAGTTCGGCTTCCTTCATTAATGCCTGCTTGCGTACAGCCTGGGCAATCAGTTCATTAATCGTTCCATTCATCCGGTTAAAATGATAGACCAGCTCTCCGATCTCCCCGCCGCCATCTACCTGAACGACGGGCGGAAATTCACCTCTGCGCATCTGCTTCATCGCATGGGTCAGTTTGCGCAGATTTTTGAGAATAAGCGAGTTGGCTGCATACGTAATCAGCGACACCAGTACGATAAATCCTACCGTCGCCAGTATGATCAGATTGCGAGCCCGTCCGGTATCCTGCAGCATTTTCTCCAGGGATACCACATAGACGAGACGGGCACCGAGACGCTCCACCGGTATACTCGTCAGTAGATAGGATTGCCCATCTGCCCTGTACTGGGCAGCTAGTTCGCCGGTTGATAGACGCTGCGAATCGGCAGCAGTGAACAGGCGATCTGCCAGCCGATTATACAGATTCTGTTCGGTATAGGGCGAGACATGACCTCCTCCTGCATCAAGCAGCAGCATTCGCGAGTTATCTTCCTTACTCTGACCAAAAGTCAGCGGAGCCAGATCAGACAGGCGCATATCGACCTGAATCATGCCTGCATGATGACCACGCGGCAGTTCCAGCTCCCGCAGCAGCGACAGTTTGGGCGGATCGGGTTCCAGCGCGCGGCTGCTGTCTGCCCGCTCAAGTGACAGATCACTCCGCTGCATGTACCAGGCTTCACGGTCACCAAGTCCTCTGGCCAGGCGATACCAGGGCGCATTAACAATACGATTTTCATGCAGAATAATCGGCCAGATCTCATACGTATTCGTACTGTTGCTGTACAGCCGCAGATGCAGCAACGATGGATTATTCATCTGGATCTGGGCGAGCCGGGCATACGAGTTGGCATTGAATTCGATCAATTCGGCTGTAGGAGTATCTTCATCCTCGGTCAGATACTGGATAACTTCCTGATCCGATACTGCCAGCTGTGCCGCCCGCTCCATCGTCTCGATCTGCGTCATAATGGTCTGCTTCTCGTTTTGCAGGGTATCCATACTTTTGAGCCGGGTATCCTGTATATAAGTCGTATTGATCTGCTGATAGGAATAATAGGAAATGCCTGCCGTAGGCAGCAAAATGACAACGATATAGGCGATAATCAGCCGAACCTGCAGCGACAGACTGTTGAGCCGTCTGAACAGGTCTCGTAGCCTGTTACGCAATGAATTCAAAACGGTAGCTTCCTTTCCATCAAATATAAGCGCTTACATTATACTCCTATTGTAACTCAATATATTGTAAAAAGAGTAAAAAATTATGCTGGCGCTCCCTGAGAATAGATATACGCTGCGGATTATAGAAAATGGAGTTCTTGCACAGACAGGATCTATTTAATGCAGCTTGAACATATCCTGATTGTCCCGATAGTACCGGATAATAAAATCACGAAAGCTGCCGGCTGAAGTAGACAGCAATTTATTTTTGACCCAGAACAGGCTGACCGAATACGTGGGCGATAAATCAGCAATCTGAATATAATCCAGCTGCAACTGTCGACAGACCGAAATCGGCAGCAGCGTAACACCTTGATTCATCTTGATGATTTCGGAGAGCAGGTAGGAATCCACCTCGAAAATGCTGTTGGGAACAAAGCCTGCTTGTTCACACAGATTTTTGATAAATGCACTGTATTCTTCATTGTCAGCGAGCGAGATAAAAGGCTCCTGGGCTACTTCGGTTAACGAAAGTTCCGTTTTGCCGGACAGACGGTGATTTACCGGCAACACCAGTACAATATCTTCATCCACCAGCAAGCAGCTCTCGATCTCCTCATCTTCGGTGGGGTGACCCGCGATGCCCAGATCAATCTCTCCTTTTTTGAGGCAGGAGATAATATCACTTTTCATTTTGATTCCCTGATGAACATTGGCTGCCGGAAATTGATTGATATATTCGGTAATCAATTTGGAAAGGAATCGGGGATTGGAGATAGAAATGCGAATCGTACTCGAAATCAGCTGCTCCTCGGATTGTATTTCTTTCTGTGCATTTTCCAGCTCCATAAAAATCCGGTCCACATGCCGGAGCAGAATTTGTCCAGAAGCACTTAATTGAATATTCCTTCCCTTTCGAATAAACAGGCTGGTTCCCAATTCATTTTCCAGTCTTTTGATCGTCAGACTCAAGGAAGGCTGAGCAATATTTAACTGCCTCGCCGCTTTGGAAATATGTTCGGTATACGCAGCGGTCTGGAAGTATTTAAGCTGAAGCAATTCCAATCGATACACTCTCCTTATTTATCCTGATAAATGTAGTTATACTTTATTATGTATTAGATTATATGTAAATAAAGACGTAAAATAAAGAAAGACAATATAGAAGCAGCATTATAGATGACTGCCCTGGACAGCAAATAAACAGGCGAAAGGAAGCGTATCCTGATGAAAATTGATGTGAATAATACATTCAAAAATTTTAATACTCCATTAACCGCACCGGCCTATCCTGTTCCAACCTACAAATTCGTTAACCGTGAGTATTTGAACATTATTTATCGCACAGATGAAAAAGCGCTGCGTGAAGTGGTTCCGGAACCACTGGAGATTGTAGATCCGCTGGTAAAATTCGAAGTCATGTGGATGCCTGATGTCTCCGGACTCGGCGCCTATACCGAAGCAGGACAGGTGATTCCGGTTCGCTACAATGGCGAAGATGGTGATTACGTACATTCTATGTATGTAGATAATTTCCCGGCGATTGCCAGCGGTCGCGAGCTTACCGCCTATCCCAAAAAGCTGGGCGCGCCCAAGCTCTATATCGATTCGGATACACTGGTAGGCACACTGGATTACGGCAGTCTGCGCGTTGCTACCGCCACCATGGGCTTCAAGCATTTTGAGATGGACAAGGAAGCTGCCAAGCGTGAAATCTGCCGACCTACCTTTATGGTAAAAATCGCTACCGATTATGCAGGTGAACTGCGGATCTGCGATCTGGTACGCACACAGATTACCGATATCACTGTCAAAGGTGCCTGGAGCGGCCCAGCCCGGCTGCAATTGTTCGAGCATGCTCTTGCCCCGCTGGCTGATCTGCCGGTACGGGAGATTGTCTCGGCTTCTCATATCCTGACCGATCTGACACTGAATGCGGCACAGCCTGTATATAACTATCTGGAGAATAAATAAGGAGGAACTGAAGATGAGAGTAGCTATATTGGGAGCAGGTTCCCTTGGAACCATCGTCGGAGCGTATCTGAGCGCCGGCGGTGTGGATGTTGAATTAATCGATACGTATGAGGCACATGTGAATGCCCTGAATCAGACAGGAGCCAAAGTAGTCGGTACAACCGAATTCGCAGCCCCTGTCAAAGCAGTAACTCCCGATCACAAATCCGGACAATATGATCTGGTTCTGCTATTGACCAAGCAGCTGTATAATGACTCGGTTCTGCAGGAACTTCTGTCTTTCCTGCATGAGGAGAGCGTAGTCTGTTCGCTGCAAAACGGGATTCCCGAGCAAAATGTTGCTGCAATCGTGGGTGAACACCGTGTAATTGCAGGCTCGGTAGAATTTGGGGCTACCTTTATGGAACCGGGCATTTCCAAATTGACCACTGAATATACCCAATTCAAAAATTACGCTTTCCAGATCGGTGAGCTGAATGGCGAAATGACCGAACGGATTCAGCGTATCCAATCTGTACTGGAGCTGGTCGGCGGAACGCATATTTCCGATAATCTGGTAGGTACCAAATGGTCCAAACTGCTGATCAATAACGCTTTTAGCGGATTGTCGGCAGCACTGAACGGGGAATACGGTGACATTCTGGATCACGAGACAGCGATCACCAGTGCCGTTCATATTGCGGATGAGACGATCAAGGCAGGACATGCAGCCGGTGTGACCTTTGCCAAAATGGGCGGATTCGATATCGCTTCTCTGGAAGTGCACAGCGAGAAAGATATTCCCGAGCGAATTCAAACGTTCCGCATGGTGATGGAACCATCCCGTCTGCTAAAAGCAAGCATGCTGCAGGATCTGGAAAAGAAACGCAAAACCGAAATCGAGTATATCAATGGAGTCGTGCCGCGTATTGCTGCCGTCCATGGGATTCCAACTCCATTTAATGATAAAGTCGTCCAGCTGGTTCAGGCCGCGGAACAGTCTCAGACGGTACCTGATTTTAATACCAATATTCAGGCATTCGCAAAGCTGCTCCACATGCAAAAAGTAATGTAACTGTAACAGCCGATCAGCATACCAAGTTGGCACATCATGTATAAATAAATCCCAAAAATCGATTAATACCAAAATACCGCTGAAGCAGTCGTCCAGACTACTTCAGCGGTATTTTTTGGTTGTTCTGATCGTACTGCATTGTCCGTATGGATCAGGCTGGTCATACCACCTCGTCCGCTACAATAAAGGAACATGGGCAAGCATCGAACCGGATTATTTTTTATTCAGCTTGGCCAGATTCTTCTCGTATTCAGCCTGCTGATATGCCTGAACTTTGGACAGTCCGTATTCTTCCCGCTTGCTCAGATAATCCTGGAAAATCTGGTCAAACTCGGCGTCCGAGGAAGCCAGCAGCAGTTTGGGCAGTGTCTTGCCCCATAGCTGTCCGATCTTCGTATTGATAATACCTTCCGGAGAATTACCGGTCGGATTGAGCTGGTCAAACTCGGAGCGGCTGACTGTTTTGCCTTTGGTCCACTCTTCCATCTGTTTGAACGGCTCGACACTTTCCGGCTTCCACTGGTCGGTGATATTGGTGTTCATCTCCATCCAGTATTTGTGGGAAGCGCCATACTTGGTATCAAAAGCCGAACGGTCGCTGTTCAGCGTCTTGAGTACTTCCGGCTTGAATTGCGGTTTGCCATTCACCATATCGTACGTTACGCCTTCTTCACCCATGTACATATCTTTTTGTCCCTCTTCACTGATCATATACTCCAGGAATCGGATCGCTCTAGCCTTGTCTTTAACGTCCTTGGAGATCAGGGTCAGCGTCCAACCGGAGATTACCGGACCATTCAATACCGGCTCATCCATATTCGCGTTAGCAGGTCCATCCACCGCAATATATACCGAATTGGGATCATTTGCATACAGCGCGTTCTGCTGGGTATTAAAGTCACTGCGTTGATACAACATCGCAAAGTAACGTCCTTGCGCAATTTTCTCTTCCATTTGTGACCGCTTGTCGATAAAGATATCCTTGGCGAGCAGACCTTCCTGATTCGCCTGGCGCAGTGTCTTCAGCCAGCGGATATATTCGGGATCGGTCGTCCGGTCATACAACTTGCCGTCTTTTTCCATTGGCAGTGCGAGGAAGTTCTGCAGGTAGCCTTCCAGCGAGTAATTGCCGTTCTCAGTAAATTCATGCAGACCAAGCGGTATCAGCGGCTGACCATTCACCTGCGGAAACTTCTCTTTAGCCATTTCCAATGCCTTCAGGAAGCCTTCCGGTGTACGCATATCCGGTTTGCCCAGCGCTTCGTACATGTCTTTACGCACGACGAACACCTGATTGGACAGATAGTTTTTGCCGTACTTGGCAAAGTCCGCCGGTGATGAGGAAGCATTTGGATAACCATATACATTGCCATCCGGCTGGGTGTACCAGGACAATTTAGCCGGATCGGTCACTTTGTAAAAGTATGGATCATACTGGTCGGCCAGTTCATTGAGCGGCAGTACCAGTTTGCCTTCGATCATCTTCTTCACCGCATCTTCACTCCAGGCAAGTGTAATAAAATCAGGCAGCTTGCCGGAAGCGATCATCGTATTCAGTTTCTCGTTCTCATTTCCCGCCGGGACGATAAAGTTGAGGCTGACACCGGTCTTTTTGGTAATATACTGGCTTGTTGGATCTTTGCCCCAGTCACTCCCGGTGTACCAGGAGAAGTTCATATACCAGTCAAATGTAATCGGTGACGTATCTGCTTTCCAGCCCGGTTCATTGGCGGATGCCTGCTTGACAGGCGTAGCATTCTCGCTGGCGCTCTGGCTGCCGCCACCAAAATAGGAACAGGCCGTTGTCAGCGTTAGCAGGCTCGCGGTTACGACAGCCAGTGCTGGTTTGTACCATCGGGAAGCTTTAATTTTCATACAATTACCCCTCTCTGTGTGTAACGGATGAATGTATATATACAAAATGCTGGTTATGCGGCTCAATCGGCTGTGTATCTACGACTCCATTCGAAGCTTAGCCCTTGATGGAACCGATCATCATACCTTTGACAAAGTACTTTTGCAGGAACGGATAGACGAATACGATAGGCAAGGTCGTAACGACCATCGTCGCCAGCTTGATCGACTGGGAAGTTACCGACCTGTTGATGCCGCCTGGGACAGCTGCCAGCATCTGATTGGAGCTGGATTCAGCAACCACGCGATACAGATATGTCTGAATCGGCTGCAGTGTCGTATCATTCATATAGATCATCCCGGTAAAATAATCATTCCATTGGTAGACACCATGGAATAGCGCAATGGTAGCGATAACCGGCATCGAGACCGGCAGGACCACCTTGAGGAAAATCGCCCAGTCATTCGCTCCATCGATTCGTGCTGCCTCTTCCAGCCCTTCAGGAATCTCCCGGAAAAAGGTCATAAAGATAATAAGATCAAAAAAGCTGAACATCGCCGGGATAATATACACCAGAAAATTATCGAGCAGATTGAGATCCTTCATCAGCAGGAATGTCGGAATCAGGCCACCGCTGAAAAACAGTGTTACCGTACCGATCCAGATGTATACCTTGCCTCCGATCAGTCCGCGCCGGGACAGTGCATAGGCGACCATAGCGGTGAAAAATACATGGATCACTGTACCGATCAACGTCTTGGCGACGGTAATCCACATCGCCTGCATAATACCTTCACTCTGGAATACCGCACGGAAGCTCTCCAGACTGAATATACGCGGCCACCAGTAAATTCCTCCCCGCATGGCATCCGTACCTTCATTCAGTGCATTAATCAGCACGTACCAGATGGGATACAGGGTCAAAAAGCAGATCGCCAGCATCAAAATCATATTGCAGGTATCGAATATCGCTTCGCCGCGTGTACGACGGGCTGCATTTAACATCACACTGGCTCCTTTCCTTGGAGAATATGCTGCTTTCGGCGCTTTTGTGAGTGGGTGGTTAGGAGTGGCAGTTGGCTGGGCTGAGGGGGAGCGCTGCGGGAAGGGATTGGGGAGCGGGCTCCTGTTAAGCCTGGATATCCTGAAATGGGGTAAAGCAGTGGATATCCAGGCTTAAATGTCGCCCTTTTCCCCAATTCCCTTCCCTCCGCTCCGTGCCTCACCCCATCCACGCCTCTCCTGCCCCCACTCGCAAAGGCTTCTGCAAGCTGTTGTTGTGGGTTGTACATTTGAAACATGTAGATGTACAGGGATTATTGGGTGATGCTATTGATGATGGAGATGGATTGGTGTTATTGATTAGTTGGTGCTACGGATTGCTGGGTTGGCTGGTTGCTGGTTGCTGGTTGCTGGTTGCTGGTTGCTGGTTGCTGGTTGCTGGTTGCTGGTTGCTGGTTGCTGGTTGCTGGTTGCTGGTTGCTGGTTGCTGGTTGCTGGTTGCTGGTTGCTGGTTGCTGGTTGCTGGTTGCTGGTTGCTGGTTGCTGGTTGCTGGTTGCTGGTTGCTGGTTGCTGGTTGCTGGTTGCTGGTTGCTGGTTGCTGGTTGCTGGTTGCTGGTTGCTGGTTGCTGGTTGCTGGTTGCTGGTTGCTGGTTGCTGGTTGCTGGTTGCTGGTTGCTGGTTGCTGGTTGCTGGTTGCTGGTTGCTGGTTGCTGGTTGCTGGTTGCTGGTTGCTGGTTGCTGGTTAATTGTGAATGGATATTGAGCTGTGTCCAGTGCTTTTTTGTTTATGGGAAGGATAGCCAGCTGTTCGGCTATGCAGCTGTAATGGCTGATGACCGCATTACTTGTATCTTTATTGCACAAATACTTTTAGTGAACTCCTGATCTCAGACTGGATTTTGATTATCGGCTCACTTTCTACGAAGCACATCCTGTCCTCCCTGCACGGAGCGAAGGAATTGGAATTTGTATTCAGCAGCGGAGCGGCCTCATTTAAGATCGGATATCCTCCGCTGCAAGCGGAATTCAGGGATATCGGATCTTAACGGAGGGCAGAAGAC
Organism: Paenibacillus shenyangensis; assembly: GCF_000346635.1. Taxonomy (NCBI): domain Bacteria; kingdom Bacillati; phylum Bacillota; class Bacilli; order Caryophanales; family Paenibacillaceae; genus Paenibacillus; species Paenibacillus shenyangensis. The sequence continues at coordinate 38,200 of NZ_AOIG01000010.1, read as the reverse complement.
AAATCCAATTTCGGAGCGTCTGATCTCAGGCACAGCTTCTTTTTTCAGATTCCGGGCTTTAATTTTAATCATCGCAAGCCTAACATCTACAATTCGTTCCCACGCTGCCTACCGTTAGAACAGCGAAGTGTTGTTTAGCCGCTTGGTCACCTGATTCGCAATCAGTAGCAGAATCAGTGCAATAATGGACTTGATCAGTCCGATTGCAGTGGAATACGAGAACCGTCCGGACAGTAGACCGGTCTGGTAAACGTAAATGTCGATGACGTTGCTGGCACTCTCGTTCAGCGAGTTGCGCAGCACCAGAATCTGGTCAAAGTTGGAATTAAGTACGCCGCTGACCGCCAGAATGAACAGGATCGCGATCGTGCTCTGGATACCCGGCAGCGTGATGTACCACATTTTCTGAAAACGTCCGGCGCCGTCAATTGTGGCGGCCTCGTACATTTCCGGGGAGACGCTTGCCATGGCGGCCAGATAGATGATCGCAGACCAGCCAAGCTCTTTCCAGATATCCGAGATGATAACGATTGCCCAGAAATACTGCGGCTCTGCCAGATACGAGATCGGCTGATCGATGAGATGCAGCGCCAGCAGTACATTGTTGATCACACCTACATCTGCCAGCCATGTAGTCAAGATCCCGCCCAGGATGACCCAGGACAGGAAATGCGGCAGATACGAGATGGTCTGTACAGATTTCTTGAATCGGACCGAACGCAGTTCGTTAAGAAACAAGGCGAACAGGATCGGCAGCGGGAAGCCGATAAACAGCTTGATCAGGCTGATACCGAGGGTATTGCGGATTACATCCGGCAGGTTCTCGTCTTCCATAAAGGCACGGAAATGTTCCAGTCCGACCCACGGGGCGGCAGCAATGCTTTCGACAATATTGAACTCTTTGAAAGCAATAATAATGCCGTACATCGGAATATAGTTGAATACGAGCATCCAGACTACACCGAGCAGCGCCATAACCTGCAGATGGCGCTGGGTATACAGACGGCGGAACCATCTGCGCATTCTGCCGGATGTGGAAGTGCCTGTCTTGCGCTTTGTATCCGAGCCGGTCTTCACCTCGGTCTCCATACCACGACCTCCTTTTTTACAATTATGTAAGCGATTACATTTATAGGTTCAATTATACCCAGATGTCAGAAGAGTTATAAGGTTCCATATTTCGTTTTGGGTGTCTCATTTTTCGGGTAGCCCTAGCCAGCCGAGAAATGCAGGCTATATGATTCTAAATTTGGCGTATGCAAAAAAACACTCCGGGACAAAAGGTTCTCTGTTCATACGAACGCAACCTTTTGTCCTGGAGTGTATCTGTGCATGGTTTAATTAGGTTTTGCTATTATCGATCCATTGAGTGGACCAGGTATTAGTTGGAGCTTGTACCTTTGTTTTTGTTGTAGATATCGAAGGCTACTGCCAGCAGCAGTACCAGACCTTTGATACCTTGCTGCCAGTCGATACCGAGACCGACCAGAGACATACCATTATTCAGTACGCCCATAACCAGACCACCGATGATTGCTCCGAATACGGTTCCGATTCCGCCGGAAGCGGATGCGCCGCCGATAAAGCAGGCTGCGATAGCATCGAGCTCAAAGTTGGTACCGGCTCTTGGTGTTGCTGCATTCAGACGTGCTGCGAAGATCAGACCGGAGATCGCTGCGAGTACGCCCATATTTACGAATACCCAGAACGTTACTTTTTTCGTTTTGACACCGGACAGTCCGGCTGCCTTCTCGTTACCACCGATCGCATAGACATGACGACCCATGACGGTTTTATTCATTACAAAGGAGTAGATGATGATTAGCAGGAACAGCAGGACGAGGATCGTTGGAATCCCTGCATAACTTGCCAGTACAAAGGTAAACAGGTTGATAATCGCAACCACTGCAATCAGCTTGGCGATGAACAGTCCCTGTGAACCGGTCGCAAAGTTGTATTTGCGCTGGGAAGCACGGTTGCGCAGCTCAGTCACAATGTACAGTACGGACAGCGCAATACCGGCAATAATCGCCACAATATTCGTTGCTGCATTGGTAAAGTCAGGTACAAAGCCGGAGCTGATCTTCTGGAAGCCGTTCGGGAATGGCGAGATGGACTGTCCTTCCAGCACGACCATCGTTAGACCGCGGAACAGCAGCATCCCGGCTAGCGTAACGATAAAGGCGGGAATTCGCACGTACGCGACCCAGAATCCCTGCCATGCGCCGATCAGTCCGCCAATGACGATGGACAGGATAACCGCAAGCACCGGGTTCATTTGCCAGTTGACCATGAAGATCGCGGAGATCGCTCCGACAAAGGCAGCGATCGAACCGACCGACAGATCGATATGCCCGGTGATGATAACCAGTACCATCCCGATCGCCAGCACCAGTATGTAACTATTTTGCAGGATCAGGTTGGTGATATTGATCGGCTTGAGCAGCAGACCTCCTGTTAGAATTTCAAAAAGCAGCATAATGAATACGAGTGCAATAATCATACCGTATTGACGGATATTTCCTTTGAACAACCTGCTAAATGCATTTCCTTTGTCGTTATCGTTGCCTTTGACCGGCTTGGTTATGCTGGACATGCTGATTAGCCCCTTTCGAATGGAATAGTGGGTTTGCTCTGACCCTTCGTACTAAGTAGGCACCGCTTCGGTAAGGGATCATGCCGGCGACCTCCGGTAAAGAATGGATATTTGGAATGACCGCTTGCAGCGGTAAATATCCATTCTTTAATTCGGTCTTTGGCATCATTCCCTTACCTCCGCTACGTGCAGAAAGTTCGGGATAGAGCACATCGAACCCTTTGGTGATATGGATAGTTAATAAATAGTTGATAATTAGTCGTTATATCTTGGCTTTGTGTTTGGTCATGTAGGTCATCAGTTTTTCCTGGGTCGCTTCGGCGCGGTTTACTTCGCCGGTAATCTGACCCGCATTCATTACATAGATGCGGTCGCAGATTCCGAGAATCTCGGGCAGCTCGGAAGAGATGACCAGGATACTTTTACCTTCATCCGCCAATCGATTAATGATGGTATAGATCTCGTATTTGGCACCAACGTCGATACCGCGCGTCGGTTCATCGAGAATCAGGATGTCCGGGCCGGAGAAGATCCATTTGCCCAGTACGACTTTCTGCTGGTTACCGCCGCTCAGATTGCTGGTCTTCTGCAGGATATTCGGCGTCTTGATCTTCATCTGTCCGCGCATGTCTTCGGCTACCAGTACCTCTTCGTGTTCATTCACGACCGTGGATTTGGTTAGTTTCTCCAGACCGGTCAGCGAGATATTGCGCTTGATATCATCAAGCAGGATCAGACCGTAATTTTTGCGATCCTCGGTGACATAAGCGAATCCGTTCTTGATCGCCTGGGTCACATCATTATTGCGGATTTCCTTGCCGTCTTTGATCAGGGTGCCGCTGATATTTTTTCCGTAGGATTTGCCGAAAATACTCATCGCCAACTCTGTACGACCGGAGCCCATCAGACCAGCGATACCGACGATCTCGCCGCGCCGCAGGTTCAGATTGACATTATCGATCATTTTGCGATCGGCATGATGCTCGTGGTAGACATTCCAGTCTTTCACTTCCAGTGTCACTTCGCCGATCTTCGGCTGACGTTCCGGATAACGGTGGGTCAGATCGCGACCGACCATACCGCTGATAATGCGATCTTCGGTCACTTGATCCTTGTGCATATCGAGTGTCTCGATCGTCTGTCCATCCCGCAGAATCGTAACGGAATCAGCCACCTTGGCAATTTCATTCAGCTTGTGGGAAATGATGATGCAGGAGATTCCCTGGCTCTTGAAGCCGAGCATCAGCTCCAGCAGATTCTCGCTGTCATCTTCGTTCAATGCCGCTGTCGGTTCATCGAGGATCAGCAGCTTCACTCGTTTGGAAAAGGCTTTGGCGATCTCGACCAGCTGCTGCTTGCCGACTCCGATATTGGTGACCAGTGTGTTCGGTGATTCACTCAGACCCACTTTGTCCAGCAGTCCCTGGGTACGCTGCAGGGTCTCATTCCAGTCGATGACACCGCCTTTTTGCCGTTCATTACCGAGGAAAATATTCTCGGCGATCGACAGATACGGGATCAGCGCCAGCTCCTGATGGATAATAACAATACCCAGCTCTTCGCTATCTTTGATGCCTTTGAATTCACAGGTCTTGCCTTCAAAAACAATGTCGCCTTCATAGGTACCGTGACCATATACGCCGCTCAGTACCTTCATCAGGGTCGATTTGCCTGCGCCGTTCTCACCGCAGAGTGCATGAATCTCGCCTTTGCGTACTTTGAGATTCACGTTCTCCAGCGCTTTGACACCGGGGAAGGTTTTGGTAATGCCTTTCATCTCCAGAATGATATCGGACATGGTTGCTCTGCCCCTTTCTGTTTATTTTGCAGGTGCTTCGTCGCCGTATACTTCCTGTTCGGTGTAGTAGCCACCCTCGATAATTTCTTTTTTCACATTCGATTTATCAACAGATACCGGGTCCAGCAGATAAGCCGGTACGACCATCACATTATTGTTGTACGATTTGGTATCATTCACTTCGGCTTTTTCGCCTTTGAGAATACTGTCGACCATGCCGACGGTTTTCTCGGCCAGCTTACGTGTATCCTTGAATACGGTTTGTGTCTGTTCGCCGGATACGATCGACTTGATTGAAGCCAGCTCGGCATCCTGTCCGGTAATAACCGGCAGTGGTTTGTCGGCAGAGCCATAACCCACGCCTTTGAGTGAAGAGATAATCCCGATACTGATACCGTCATACGGTGACAGCACCGCATCCAGTTTCTCACTACCATAGTAGGCACTCAGCAGGTTATCCATCCGTGCCTGGGCAAGCGATCCATCCCAGCGGAGTGTAGCGATCTGGGCCATGGTAGTCTGCTTGCTCTGAATGACCAGCTTGCCGGAGTCTATGTAAGGCTGAAGCACTGACATGGCCCCGTTGAAGAAGAAGTAGGCGTTGTTATCATCCGGCGATCCGCCGAACAGTTCGATATTGAATGGGCCTTTGCCTTTATTCAGGCCGAGTTTCTCCTCAATATAGGAAGCCTGCAATACACCGACCTTGAAGTTATCGAATGTCGCATAGTAGCTTAAATTCGGCGTATTCATAATCAGTCGGTCATAAGAGATGACTGCTATGCCCTCGGCATGTGCTTTGCCGATGACATCGGTGAGCGTGTTGCCGTCAATCGCTGCGACGACAATAACATCGACACCCTTGGTGATCATGTTCTCAATCTGCGAAATCTGGTTCTCAACCACATCCTCCGCATATTGCAAATCTGTCTTGTATCCTTTGGCCTGGAACTGCTTGACCATATTCTCCCCGTCCGCGACCCAGCGTGCAGACGACTTGGTTGGCATCGCAATACCGATATAACCCTTGTCACTGCTGCCGCTGCCGCTTTCTGCCAGATTGCAGGCACTCAGGGTAAATACCATCAGGGTAACCAGTATCAGCATTATTCCCCGTTTCATTAGAGACGCTCCTTTCTGTCCATTACGATGAATATCATTTGGTTAAAATTGTATTGATAACGCTTTCTTTAAGCATAATAGCACTGCAGGTTGCTAGCCGTCTTTTCACTTATACGACCTTTTTTATAAAAATCCGACTTATATTGGAAAATGAGTCTATCGAGAAACATATTTGTGCCGACGCATTCGCAAAATTAGGTACGCGAGAATCAGCAGACAACAAAAAAAGCGAACTCCAAAGAGTCCGCCTGCTTTTTGTAATCATTTACGATAAATCATTGTATAGTCGTCACATCTAATCTTAATATGCTCCGCGAATATGTTCATGAATCTGTTCGTTATAGAACCTGCGCAGACGTTCATGTTCTTCCGCGCTGAACGGCTTGGCTGACAGTACGCCCAGATTGTCTTCGACCTGACGTACATTTTTGAAGCCCGGAATAACGGCGGTAATCTGCTCATGATCCAGCAGCCAGCGTAGTGCAGCGCGGGTCATATTGCCGCGTCCTTCTGCGATCCAATCGAGCTGGGAAGCCAGATCCACCCCTTTGCGGAAAGGCAGACCGGCGAATGTCTCGCCAACATTGAATGCTTCGCCATTCTGGTTGAAGTTGCGGTGGTCTTCCGCTTCAAACTGCGTATCTGCGGAGAATTTGCCGGTCAATAGTCCACTGGCGAGCGGCAGACGAACCAGCAGCCCCACTTCGCGCTCAGCGGCACGCGGCAGCAATTCGGCAATCGGTTTTTGCCGGAAAATATTGAAGATAATCTGTAGCGCCTGCACACCGGACTGCTCCAGACAGAATAATCCTTCTTCCACAGTCTCTACACTTACACCATAAGCGCGGATCTTGCCTTCCTGCTGCAGCTTATCCAGCACTTCAAATACAGCACCCTGCTGCAGAATCTCGAATGGTGCACAGTGGATCTGGTACAGGTCGATCGTCTCGCGCTCCAGTCGCTGCAGGCTGTCTTCGCACCATTTGCGTACCTGCTGCTCAGAATACGTGTGAGGATCGGAGATATCTCCCTGGCGGCAGAACTTGGTAGCGATATGAATCCGGTCTTCTTTGCCTTTGGTTGCGCGGGCAAGTAATCGCTCACTCTTCCCGTCGCCATAGACATCGGCAGTATCAAAAAAGTTCACGCCCTCATCCATTGCCTTATCCAGTGCACGCAGCGATTCGGCTTCATCGGTCTGTCCCCATGATCCTCCGATAGCCCATGTGCCAAAGCTGACTTCACTGACCTGTAGTCCTGTCTTGCCAAGCGGACGGTTATTCATATATGGTGCCTCCCTCATGATGCCTTATTATTTTCCAGCGGCAATATTGTAGCAGACAAAAGCATGTATGCGCTATCTTTATTCAACTGCTGCTCGTCTACCTGTTGATTCAGGATTCGGTCAGCTATGGATGTAGTGTCTCGTCCAGCCGGTTACAGCAGATTCATACTCAGATAGCGCTCGCCATTATCGGGTGCGATACAGAGTACTTTGTGACCGGGGCCAAGCCGTTTCGCTTCCTCCATAGCTGTCCATACGGTAGCTGCGGAAGAAGGACCGACCAGTATGCCTTCTACTGCTGCAAGCTGGCGCATGGTGGCAATGGCATCCTCATCGGCGACCTGTACAATCTCGTCGTAAATCGAAGTGTTAAGGATCGAAGGAATAAATCCCGGACTCGTACCCACGAGTTTGTGCGAGCCCGGCTGACCGCCGGACAATACCGGAGAGCCTTTGGGTTCGACGACCAGAATACGCAGGTCGGGCAGATGCTGCTTCAGTGTCTCGCCGGTTCCGGTAATCGTGCCTCCGGTTCCGGATGAAGCGACAAAGGTATCCAGTTCCCCCTCCATCTGCTCCAGAATCTCCAGCGCTGTCGTCCGGCGATGAGCATCGGCATTGGCGGGGTTATCAAACTGGCGCGGCATATAGCTGCCGGGAATCTCGGTCAGCAGCTGCTCCGCTTTGCGGATCGCACCGGGCATTTTCTCGGCAGCCGGGGTGAGTACCACCTGTGCACCGTAAGCTTTCAGAATACTGATTCGCTCTTGGGACATATTATCCGGCATCACCATGATTGCACCGTATCCTCTGGCTGCAGCATTCATTGCCAGACCGATCCCGGTATTGCCACTGGTCGGCTCGATAATCGTACTGCCGGGCTGCAGATGACCATCTCGTTCTGCCTGGACGATCAGATTCAGTGCTGCCCGATCTTTGACGCTGCCGCTCGGGTTAAAATATTCCAGTTTTACATATACGGCAGCGCTATCTGGTTCGGTCAGGCGATTCAGCCGTACAACCGGCGTATCTCCGACCAGTTCGCTGATATGATTGACGACTTTTCTATTCATAGGTGGCCCCTCCTGGATACTGCTTTGTTATTTGCTCTGCTTCGAGGTCTCGGTAGTAGTCGATTTTCTTTTCCATATGCGACAGATCCTGCTGTAGTCTGATCATCTGCTCGTGAATATGCAGACGGTGCTGCTCCAGCAGCTCCCGGCGCTGTCCGGCGGTATGATCGCCCTGGCTGCGCAGCTCGGAGAACTGCTTCATTTCGCTGATCGGCATCCCAGTCTGGCGCAGACGTATCAGGAACTCGATCCATGCGATATCGCCATCCGTGTAGTAGCGATATCCAATCGAATCCCGGCTGATGGGATGCAGTAGATCAATACGCTCATAGTATCTCAATGTATGCGTGCTAAGTCCGGTCATGGCGGCAATTTGCTGAATCGTATACGTATTTTCCATAGGGATTATTATATCATTCTATCTCTCTGCGAATACACCGGATTCCGTTATTCTCTCTACCCACCGAAAATAATCCTTGCCTTTGAGCGCGCTCTAAGCGATAAGCTGATCCTGTCGGCTGATCATCGAGACAACGATACAGACAGAATTCACGGTATGTACTCCCGGACAATGTACATGCCAAACCTAGAGGAGGAAATAACAATGGATACAATACGTTATGAAAAAGGGTGGGCACGCCTCGGTGAAATTGATGGACATGGCGGAGAACAGGTTATTCAGTCGCTACAGTCGATTGCACCGGATCTGGGCAAGTATATTATTGAATTTGCCTTTGGCGATATCTACACTCGTCCGGGGCTGGATGCCCGGCAGCGGCAGCTGATTACACTCGCTTCACTGACAACGCAGGGCGGCTGTGAACCTCAGCTGGACGTACATATTAACGCTTCGCTCAATGTGGGACTGACGCCGCTGGAGATTGTGGAAGCGATCATGCACTGTGTGCCATACACCGGATTCCCCCGTGTGCTGAACGCTGTATTTGTAGCCAAACGTATTTTTGAAGAACGAGGATTGCAGGTAGAGGGTCCGGAAAAGGAAAATCAATAAACTGCTATTCAGCAGGAAGTCTTGAGCAGACGAAGATCTGTACGAACCAATATGTATACCAAAAAGGACCAGTCGCAGACTAGTCCTTTTTGGTCATGTTCAATATAAAGTAGCCCAACTGAGTTACCAAATACAAACCAAATATAATCATTAACGTACGGGAGATGACATATCCATCCAATGCCTGGCTATATCCGGGCGGGATCAGCAGCTCACTATTAAAAATCAGATAAGCAACACAAAGGATAGGTACAACGACAAGAATGACAGCTGCTATTTTCCGATCTTCTTTCATTACTCCACCTCCTTTTTGAAAAATTGTAGTAACTTGTATCCTATCACAAGTTACTCTCTATTTTATTGATTACAATCGTATATTTTCGCTATACCTGTCAGGTAAATATCGTTTACAAATAGATCCCTGGAATCCTATAATGGTTTACATATAGTAAATAGTTACTTTGTGTAAACCTAATGATTCAGGAGGAATCTATGTCAGCATCACTCAAAACCATGCTCCCCCTCAGCATTTTGATGCTGAATCTGTTTATTGCCCTGCTGGGTCAGGGAATGGTTATTCCGATTTTGCCGGATTATCTGCGGCAGTTTGATGCAGCGGGTACGGCTGCCGGTTATATGGTAGCTGCTTTTGGCGTAGCCCAGTTTTTATTTTCTCCGATTGGCGGACGCTGGTCCGACCGGTACGGACGTAAGAAAATGATTTTGGCCGGTTTATTTTTCACCGTGATCTCGGATTATCTGTTTGCCGTGTCGCATCAGCTGCCGATTCTGTATCTGGCACGTTTTATCGGTGGCATCGGGCTTGGCATTATGGTACCTTCTGTGCTTGCGTATGTAGCGGATGTGACCACTCGCGATACCCGTGCCAAAGGGATGGGCTATATCAGTGCAGCGATGAATCTGGGTATGGTGCTCGGACCGGGAATCGGCGGAATCATCGCCCAGTATGGCATACGCATGCCCTATTACTGGGCAGCAGGATTAGGACTGGCTGCTACGCTGCTGACCCTGCTGCTGCCGGAGACGCTCAGTCTCGCCAAAAGACAGCTGGCCCGGACTGCGGAACATTCGCAGCCATCCATGATTCGCGAGCTGCTGCAGTCGTTTCATACGCCGTATTTCCGTTATTTGCTGCTGATTCTCGTGATGACTTTTGGACTGGTCAATTATGAGACGGTCTACTCACTGTATGTAGAACAGAAATATGGATTTACTTCTCAGCAGATCGCTGTATTGATTACACTCGGTGCATTGATCGGCATCATTATTCAGGTTGGACTGCTCGACAAATGTATCCGCCGGATCGGCGAGTATCGATTAATCCGCCTGTCGCTATTCATGACGGCGCTGGCACTTCTGCTTATGCTGATTCCGGTTAACTTTGCCTATCTGCTGATTGTGTCTTCACTGTTTTTTGCTTTTAATGCCCTGCTGCGTCCGACGGTAAATACGCTGCTGTCGCATGAGGCAGGCGATCAGCAGGGATTTGTCGCGGGGCTGAATACCACGTATGGCAGCATTGGCAATATTGCCGGCCCGATTCTGGCTGGTACGCTGTTTGACAGGCAGATTCATTTGCCGTATATTGTGGGTGCTTTTATTCTGCTCGCTGCGGTCGGACTGACCCGTCAGCGACGCAAATCACTCAGGAAACGAGTCGTTGAACATGAATGAATCCTGGCATCAGCAGGTCAAAAATCAGCATCGCGAAGAAATCATTACCGCCGGCAGGGAACTATTTTTGCTACGGAATTTCCCCGACGTGAATATCCGCGAAGTGTGTCAGCTCGCCGGAATCAGCCGGGTTACCTTTTACAAACATTTCAGTTCACTGGATGAGCTCGTATTCGAAGTACAGATGAGCATCATGCAGCAGATGACCGAGTATATACTGCCCGATTCCTCAGTATCCGGTTCAGGCAGACAGCAGCTGGAGGCTATTCTGTACCGATGGGTGGATTATGCCAAAAACTATCCCCGTCAGCTGCGCTTTATTACGCTGTTCGATCTGTATTACGATTCCGGCACAGCCAGCCCGGAACTAAAACAACAATACGAGCAGTTCATTAATACCGAAGGTCGTCAGGGGTTTCTGCAGTCTATTCTGGAACAAGGCATCGCCGATGGTTCCCTGTCCAGCCACCTGAACCCGGTACACAGCGGTTTCTTTATTTTCCAGACCCTGATGGGTGTACTCCAGCGAATGAGTATGACCCGCCTGCCCGACTACGGCACTACCGTCGCTTATGATGATATCGTAATGCCTGTAGTGCGAATGCTGGTCCATACTATTACAGTCAACTCTTCACATGAGGATTCCTAATCATAGCCTTCTATCTCTCATAAAGCAGCCATTTCAAAAAGCAGCTGTATGGGCGGATAAAAGGCTATTAACATTTTTCAAGCGCGAACGATAAATTAAATCGCAATCCACAAGCCCAATAGGCAAGCACATATTGCCAACATCATAATCATATCTACACACGGAACGCAAGAAAGGAAATAAGGAAACGTGGCGACCTTTAAGCCGGGAGATCTTTCCTTCCACCTACCTATTCAAGATCTCCAGGCTTAACCGGAGCCATGTTCCTTATTCCTTTCTGGAGTGGATGAAGCAAATACAGCAGGACTTGTGTTATATGGACGCATCGTATAAACACGCTATGTCAAAGCATTATGTTCGATCTCAAAACCGAGATCTTCAATCATTTGATAATCCAGCGCAGCCTCCTGTCCGGGTGTTGTCAGGTAATCCCCGACAAAGATCGAATTGGCCGCATATAATGCCAAAGGCTGGAGTGTACGCAGGTTCAGCTCACGACCGCCAGCGACACGAATCTCCTTATCCGGACAAATGAACCGCAGCAGCGATAGTACTTTCAGTGCTTTGCGGGCATTGGTACGCTGCTGATTAGCAAGCGGTGTGCCGGGAATCGGATTGAGAAAGTTAACTGGAATCGAGTCTGCATCCAGTTGATGCAGGGCATAGGCCATTTCGACAATCTGCTCGTCACTTTCCCCCATTCCGATAATCACCCCGGAGCATGGAGACATACCACTTCCCTTAACCTGCTCGATCGTGTTGACCCGCTGTTCGTACGTATGAGTGGTTGTAATAGAGGTATAATGCTCACTGCTTGTGTTCAGATTATGATTGTAACGATGCACACCCGCTTCCGCCAATCGACGGGCTTGATCTTCCTGCAGCAATCCAAGGCAGGCACAGATTTTGAGCGGCATTGTTTCCCGTATTTCCCGCACAGCTTCGACCACCTGATCCAGCTCACGGCGGGATGGACCTCTGCCGGAAGCAACAATACAATAAGTGCCTGCCTGGCGGTTCATGGCTTCCCGCGCACCTGCCAGCAGGGTCTCCTTATCCAGCAGGCTGTACTTGCTGACAGGTGCTGTAGAGACAATCGATTGCGAACAGTAGCCGCAGTCTTCCGGGCATAAGCCGCTTTTGGCATTGATAATCATATTGAGCTTGACCTTGTTGCCATAGAAATGATGGCGTACTGCATACGCTGCATGCAGCAGCGGCAACAGCTCACCATCCTCGGCAAGCAGTACATGCATCGCCTGTTCGCGGGAAATCTGTTGTTTATGTATAGCCTGTACTGCCAGTTCATTCCATGATTGAGTAGACATTTGATTGATCATACGTCACCTTCACTTTCTTATTGTTAACCTAATTTTATTTTATTGGTTAACAATCGGATTATAGCAGAACCTTTCCGTCTATTCCAACATCGTTTATTTTCGGTGATCAATTCTAGCTACTTTCAATCATGAAATTATCGAATCAAAGACTACACGCACCAGCAAAAAAAGCATGGCAGTCAGAGAAATTAATCCTTCTCTTCACTGCCATGCTTTCTTGATAATGCTTATATACTGTTGTGTTTATTAGAATTCGTTTGCCGCTTTTCATTTCTTCAGAGGTGCAAGGAAACCTATTTCTAATTCAGCGGTTCCTTCTCTGCCTTTTCGCGGTCGATCCCTTTTTTCTTGAGCGCCGGCTTCAGTTCATCCTTGGCCAGCTTCCAGAGGGGTACGCCCGTGCGGTAAGCAGCCCGGGCATTCAGATGTCCAGCCACCGGCGCAGTGATGAACACGAACACGATCCCCAGCAGAATCCGCATACTCGGATATCCATCAAAAACCCAGAAGAACAGGAACCCGCCCAGCAGTACACATAGAACGCCTAGCGTCGCACTTTTGGTCGCTGCATGTGACCGCAGATATACATCGGGGAAACGAATAATACCAAAGGCACTAAGCACGCTCAAAACAGCGCCAATCAGCACCAGTATCGCAATAACGGGTTCAGCGATCATCTGAATCGTCGATATCATCTCGGTCTTCTCGTTCATGCTCGATCACCACCCCTCTCTCAATATATTTGGCAAAAGCAACCGTACCCAGAAACGCGAGCACACCAACCAGCAGCATGACTTCAAGATAAGCCTGTGTATCCAGCATCATGGAGAGGACAGCAATAATAGCAATAATATTTACACCCACCGTATCCAGTGCAGTAATTCGGTCTGCCATGGATGGACCACGCAGGACACGGTACATACAGCCTGCGACACCCAGCGACAGGAGGATCAGCGCGATAAATAGGGATATTTGCAGCATTACCGCGTCACCTCCTTGATCGCTTTTTCAAAGGTATTGCGAATATCTTCCGACATCTTGTCTTCATCCTGAATATCAATCGCATGAATATACACCAGTTGCTGTTCTCGGGATACCTCAATCAGGATGGTACCCGGTGTGAGGGTGACCAGTGTCGATAGCAGTGTCAGTTCCCAATCAGATGTCAGATCTGTACGATGTGTAAGAATACCCGGATTGATATTCAGCCGCGGAGAGACAATGTGACGCAGAACGACGACACTCGATTTAATCAACTCCCAGAAGAACAGCAGCAGCAGCTTCCAGACAGCCCATACTTTGTGACCATAGAAATCATCCGGGAAAAATCGCTTCATGGCGAAAATAAGCAGCAGTCCGATCATATAACCAATAATAAAATTCAGCGCATCCCAGGTGGTGTGCAGAGACATCCAGACGACGGCGATAAGCAGGTTGAGTACAATTTGAAAAGCCATCTATTTACCGCCTCCCAGCACAGCCTGAATATACACAGCCGGATTCTCCAGTACCGATGCCGCCTCTGCAACATACGTATACACCCAGCCCGAACCCAGTCCAATCAGGATGACCAGTACGAACAATACCGAAGATGAAGCTACCAGCCACTTCGGACGAAACGACGACCAGCGGTAATCCAGCAGCTCATCACGATCATCCGGCAGTAGGTCGGGATGCCCCTCTTCTGCAGCCCATTCCTGATAAATGTCGTCGGATAGCTCTTTGCGTTCATCGGCCAGCGGACGGTCCTTGCCCCAGAATCCCAGCATGAAGATTCGCATAATCGAGTACAGCATCAGCAGACTGGCAGCCAGGCTGATCAGGGCCATCGCATACCATCCGCGCTCCATACCTCCCTGCACAATCAGCAGTTTGCCGGCGAATCCACTCAGCGGCGGTACACCTGCCAGAGCGAGCCCGGCTACGAACAGCATCCAGCCTGTAGCAGGAATTCGCTTGATCAGTCCGCTCATTTGTGTCAATTTGGATGTGCCCGCTGCTCCGATCATAATACCGGCCAGCAGGAACAACAGCGCTTTGAGGATCATATCATGCAGCATATAGAAAATTGCGCCTTCCATCCCTGCCGTATTGGCCGTTGCCAGACCAAATCCGATCAGTCCTACACCAGCCACGACATTATAGACCAGAATCTTGTTCACATCCCGGTAAGCTACCGCACCGATCACACCAAGGATCATCGTCGCAATACCCATCCAGCCGATCAACGTATAGAGGAATCCGGTATCATGATAGAAAATCAGGGTAAAGGTTCGCAAAATCGCATACAACCCCACCTTGGTCAGCAATCCGGCGAAAATAGCCGTAATGACCGATGGTGGTGCCGCATAGGAACCCGGCAGCCAGAAGAACAGGAACATCCCTGCTTTGAGACTGAATACAATCAGGAACAAAAAGGCAATTACGCTCAGGATGCCGGTCTGTCCCACTTCAGCTACCCGCTGGGACAGATGCGCCATATTCAGCGTACCGGTTGCTCCATACAGATAAGCCAGTGAAGCGACGAAGAAAGAAGAAGAAATAATATTGATCAAAATATATTTCAGCGTCTCCCGTAACTGCAGACGTGTACCTCCCAGTACAATCAGCGCATACGAAGAAATCAGCATGACTTCAAAACAAACAAACAGGTTGAACAAATCGCCCGTCAGGAACGATCCGTATACACCGACCAGCAAAAACTGAAAGAACGGATAGAAATGATACTTTTCCCGCTCCTCTCCGATGCTGGCAAACGCATAAAACAAACATACCGCACCGAGAATCGAAGTCGTCAGTACAAGTAGTGCAGCGAACATATCTGCAACAAATACGATTCCATAGGGAGCTGCCCAGCCGCCCATCGGCAGAATCTGAATACCGTGCATCTGCACCGTGGCTACGAGCCAAACAGCAATACCGATATTCGCCAGCACGGCAATCGCACCAATGATGCGCTGTACAGCTACATGATTTCGAGCAAAAATCTGAATTACCGCCGCTACCAGCGGAATCAGCAGCGGGAAAATCAACAGGTTATTGGCCACCTTTGCGCTTCACCTCCTCCATATCGTCTGTCTTCAGACGTATGTAGGAACGATACGCCAGTACAAAGAAAAAAGCAGTGACTCCAAAGTTGATAACAATAGAAGTCAGAATTAAAGCCTGGGGCAGCGGATCGACATACGTACCGGATTCTTCTCCCAGCAGCGGTGGGGCTCCGGTCTTTAGCCGTGACATGGTCAGCAGCAGCAGATGCACCCCATGCGTCAGAATCGATGTGCCTAGAATAATCCGCAGCAGACTGCGGGATAGAATCAGATACACGGCTACAGCGAATAGTATACCGATAGCGATAGACATCCATACTTCCATATCAGCGATCCTCTCCTATCTGTAAAATAATTGTCATCGTGACACCCAATACCGTCAGGAACACACCCAGGTCAAAAATCAGTGCCGTGGCAAGTTCGGTCTTTCCGAGGAATGGAATATCAAAATAACCAAAAGCATGACTCAGGAAAGGCGCTCCGAATACGAATGAACCTATCGCTGTCAGATAAGCCACAGACAGCCCGGCTGCCATAATATCACGATAATCCAGCGGAAGTACCCGTCTTACCGTCTCCGCATTAAATGCAAGTGCGAGCAGCACAAGTGCCGATGCTGCCATCAGACCGCCAACAAAACCGCCACCCGGATTGTTGTGTCCGGCAAAGAACAGATACAGGGCAAATGTCAGGATAATAAATACAATAACCTTGGTACTCGTCTCCAAAATGACATCATTGCTCTTGAACTGTTTCATGTTTTTGGCGACTGTGGCCGTTTCTTTACGTGTACGTCCGATCGGTACTTTGGGAGCCAGTGTTACTTTGCGGTGCAAATATAGAATACGTGCTCCTGCGTCCCTGCCCTGTAATTGAAGCTGAATCATCGAGTAGATTCCCAGCGAAGCAATACCAAGCACCGTAATTTCCAGCATCGTATCAAATCCACGGAAGTCCACGAGAATAACATTGACTACATTATCGCCGCCGCCCAGATCATGACTGTTTTTGACAAAGTAATCGGCAATACTCTCAAAGCTACTGCTGCCGCTTGCACTGAGCGAGATCAACGTTACAACCACACCTACACTGACAGCTATTATAATATTCAGCGAACGGTATTTGCGGCTGCTCACTTCACGGCGCAGTTCCGGCATATGGTAAAAGCAGAGCAAGAACAGCACAACCGATACCGTCTCGATAATCATCTGTGTCAGAGCCAGATCCGGAGCACGGAACAGGACAAAGAACAAAGTAACCAGATAGCCGACTGCACCGGTCATAATGACTGCAATCAGTCGTTGTCGGGCAAAAGGAACCGCAACCGCCGAAATAACCAGCAGAGCTATCAATACAATCTCGTAAATATTAATAGGCGCCGTATCGGGCGTCATAAGCGATAATACATCCGCTCGCCATAACGCCGCACCGAGCACAATGACCATAAATCCAAAAATATAGACCAGATAATTGCGGGCGGAGCGGTTCATATAAGCATCCGTCAGCGCGCGAGAAGCTTTCTCTCCATAACGCAGCAGACTGTCGTACATATAATTCCAGCTCAGCTTGTCCGGATATATCGCATAGATGCCTTTCCAGCGATTCAGCAACAGATACAGTACAGTTCCCAGTACGATAACACCCACCGTCATAAACAATGCCGGGGTAAATCCATGCCAGAACGAGATATGCACATCAAAATGTTCTCCTGGTGCTACCAGCGAAGGCAGTACCGACCGCATGGCCGGCTCAATAATGCTGTAGGAGAGCACATTTGGGAACAATCCGAGTACAACCACGCAGACCGCCAGGATTACCGGAGAAATCAGCATACCTGCTGGTGCTTCATGTGGCGTTATACCGAGCTTGTCTTTTTGCAGCGGTCCACGGAATGTTTTGAAGATCAGAATCATGCTGTACACAAATGTGAATACACTTCCGAGGAAAGCAAGAATCGGGAACAATATGCCCCATGTACCCAGTTCGAAGATATGCAGATGGGTCAGTTCCACCATTGCTTCCAGGAACATTTCCTTGCTTAGATACCCATTAAAAGGAGGCACTCCAGCCATCGAGAATCCGCTGATACAGGCAACGGTAAAGCTGATCGGCATCAGTGAAATCAGACCACCCAGACGGCGAATATCCCTCGTACCTGTCTCATGATCGACAATTCCGGCAACCATAAATAGTGCGCCCTTGAATGTTGCATGGTTGACCAGGTGGAATATGGCTGCCATTGTCGCTGCCGCATAGATCATCGACTCTTCGCCATATCCGTAATACACAGCTGCCGATCCTGCACCAAACAGCGACATGATCAGACCAAGCTGCGAGATCGTCGAGTAGGCCAGCAGCGCTTTGAGATCCGTCTGTTTTACTGCCAGTATCGATCCGTAACACATCGTAATGATACCGACCAGTGAAACGATCCAGAACCATTCTGCCTGACCGGCAAATACCGGACTGAAACGGGCAACCAGATAGATTCCTGCCTTCACCATCGTCGCCGAGTGCAGATAGGCACTGACCGGTGTCGGGGCTTCCATCGCATCCGGCAGCCAGATATGAAAAGGAAACTGGGCCGACTTGGTAAAGGCTCCCAGCAGGATCAGAATCATCGCCAGCAAGAACAGTGGATTCCCCTGTACATTTCCGACCATAGCAATCGTCTCGCGAATACTCCATGTACCGGTCATATGATGCAGAACAACAAATCCCGCCAGCATCGCAAAACCACCGAACACCGTAATCAGCATCGACTTGAGCGCCCCGTAACGCGAACGATCACGTTCATACCAAAAAGCAATCAACAGGAAGGACGAAATACTCGTCAATTCCCAGAAGGTATAAAGCACAATCATATTATCCGATAGCACAATTCCCAGCATTGCTCCCATAAACAGAAGCAGATACAGATAAAACCGGTGAATCGCTTCCTGCTCCGGGTTCAGATAATAGATGGAATACAGTACAACCAATGCACCAATCCCTGTAATCAGCAGGGCAAATAACAATCCCAGCCCATCCAGATAGACCGTAAAGTTAATACCAAGTGAAGGTATCCACGGTAGCGAGAATGTCTCGCTTACATCGTTGCGAACAACCGGAAGATACCGCAGGAAATTCAGAAACAGCAGCACCGGCAATATAAGTACAATCCAGCCGGTATGTATCTTTTTGGTACCTTTCCGAATGGCTGGTACCAGTGCAGCCAGCACAAATGGAGCCAAAATAGCAGCATGCAGTAAATACACTCTTGTAAGCACCCCCAAATCCATAATATATATATCAGTCTGTCGCGGCTTGTAGCTGCCGGAAACAAACATTCCTCCTGTCTGTCGACAAAACAGCAGAAGCTGCAATAGACCACCAGCTTCTACAGAACCCCGTCCTCCTATAGTACCCATAAACAGGTACCTGCGAATTACCCGGTAATTTCCATCCCTTTGTCCGAAAAAAGACAAAGAGGAGCCTGTAATGACAGGCTCCTCCGGTATTTCCAATGTATTTGATTATTAAAAGGAATGGCACTGATCCTGTCGACAAGTAGGATTCAGCTTGCGATAGGCTATAATACCTCGTCCATTATACTATACCCGCAGATAGACAGCAAGTAACAGCGCTCCATTTAGCCAGATGAAACGTCACGACGATAGCGATTAGGTGAAACGCCTATAACCTTTTTAAAGGCCGTACTGAAGTAATGCTGCGATTCATATCCCACTTCCTCCGCCACCTCCAGAATCGATCGGTCGCTTTCTTCCAGCAGCTGTACAGCCCGCTGTATCCGGGCATGCACCAGCACATGGATAAAGGACTGTCCCAGCTCCTTTTTCATAACCCGGCTAAGATAAGTAGATGATACCTGCAAAGTATCTGCCAGCTGTTCCAGCGTCAGCTCTGGATCGGCATAATGCTCCATAATATAGCTGCGTGCCCGTCGCACGAGTGGAGACAGACCGGAATGTTCCTTCCATTCACGCTTAAGCTGGCGATACGTCTCATGCAGCAGCTCTGATAGCTGTATATCTTCCAGCTCTTCTTCATTGGTAACCGGCTGTGTCCAGACCTGCACATGCAGACCGATATGATCACGAACAGCCGCGATAATACGTTCTTCCATATGGGCAGCAGGTATTTCCCAGAGGAACAGGACGATCGTGCCGGAATCTTCACGGCAGATCACGAGTGGAATATGGGACAATAGCTCGGCAGCAATATTACCGATCGCAAACAGCAGCAGCTGTTTATCCTGTTCTTTGAGCGGCGGACGTCCTTCTGCCTGTCCCGACCAGCGTATCAACGTAAGTGCCGCTGGCTGAGCTGCCGGTAACCCGAGAAATTCCTGCTGGCGCCGTATCTCCTCCTGCCGCAGACGTCCATTCAGCCATTCCAGACAGAATTGCTCGCGCAAGAGCGGAATATTGCGCTGGATCTGGTCGGTAGCCAGCTTGAGGTATTCCTCCTGCTGCTGATCGCCATTGAGCTCGGTACGGATATGATCCAGTACTTCCTGCAGATGCACCGGATCAACCGGCTTGAGGATATAATCCTTAACTCCTAGCCGAATTGCTTCCTGGGCATAACTGAACTCGTCGTGACCGGTAATAATGACAAATCGGCAGCCAGGACGTTCCTCCCGCAACCGCTTCATCAGCGAGATGCCATTCATGAATGGCATATTCATATCCACGAGCAGAATATCAATATCCTGCCGCAGTGCAATCTCCAGTGCTTCTTCGCCATCCTCCGCCTCTGCCGCCACGATCATGCCCAGACTGCTCCAGTCTACCGCATCACGTATTCCTTCACGAATAATCGTTTCGTCATCGGCAATCATTACATTCAGCAATGTACTCATCATTCTTCATCTCCCTGGCGAATTAAGGATGTTGGGAACTGCCACAGCAGCGGCTGGGTAACTTGTACGATCGTCCCGCCGCCTTTCCGATGATCCATCGTCAGTCCATAGCGAGTGCCATAGGCCAGATGGATCCGTGCCTGAATATTCAGCAGGCCATAGCTGCCTGCTGGTTCCGGTCCCTGACTCCCGATCACTTCCAGCGGATGCTCCAGCTGTCTGCGCAGCCAGATCAGACGCTCTTCGCTAATCCCGGCACCATCATCCTCAACAGTATAAATCAGTTTGTCTTCCTGCTGCTCTGCCCAGATGCGGATGGTTCCGGGACCACGCCGCGCTTTGATCCCATGGTAGATGGCATTTTCCACAAGTGGCTGAAGCAGCAGCTTGATCACATAGACATTGCGGATCGACTCGTCTACCTCCAGCCGATAATTAAGCCGGTCCCGGTAACGTGTCTCCTGAATCTGCAAATAACTCCGTACATGCTGTTCTTCTTCCGATAATGTGATAATATCACTCCCCCGGCTGAGTCCGATCCGAAACAGCTTGGATAGGGAATCGATCATGCCGGAAATATCTTCTGCGCCTTTGCGGCGGGCCATCCACTGAATCGTATCTAGTGTATTATATAGAAAATGGGGGCGGATATGCGCCTGCAGACTGCGCAGCTCCGCTTCTCTCTTCTGCTGTTCCTGCTGCTTGTTGAGCTGGATCAGATTGCGTATTTCATTAATCATCCGGTTAAAGCTGCGTCCAAGCATGCCCACTTCATCCCGGCGGCTGCTCATATAACGTGCGGTCATATCGCCTGCTTCAGCTTTTTGCATCAATGAAGACAGACGGTAGATCGGCCGGGAAATGGAGCGGGATAATCCATAGGATGCAGTTAGTCCGAACAAACAGACAAAGAACAGGAAGATCACTACATAAAAGCGTATCGTTCTTGCTTCGGCTACTGATTCGCTAAACCGGAATACGCCTACCGTCTTCCATCCCGTATAACTGGAAGTGGTATACACGAACTGCAGCTGCTGACCCTGGATCTCCTCGGTAAATACATTCTGCCGCCCCCCTGCGAGTGCAGCAGCCAGCTTCGCCGGCACCGTCTGCTCAAAGGGGCCTTCCGGTGCATAGATCTGCCGCCCACGCGAATCGGTAACCATCAGATAGCCGGTTTTGCCCAGCGTTACATCTTTGGCAGCCTGGGCGATAACCCGTAGCTTGAGATCGATCAGTACCACACCGCGGACTTCTCCGGTTTTCGGATCATTAAGCGAACGGGCGACCGAGATCACTTCACTATCCCGGTAATTGGTATGATTGGTTGCGTTGCGACCGGCAGGGTGCCCCACAATAGTGAATATACCCTGATGCTCTACCGCCTGTCGGTACCACTGTTCATGTGTGAGACTTTCCGGTGAACGGGCATACATTTCGTTACTGATATATTCTCCCCGGCTATTCACGATCAGAATCCCGGCAATCTCCGGATAGACAGTCGTGAACCCTTGCAGGAATTGGCGAATCTGATAAATAGATGTACCGGACAGCGTACCGTTGCCAGCCGTT
Source organism: Paenibacillus shenyangensis (assembly GCF_000346635.1). Lineage (NCBI taxonomy): Bacteria > Bacillati > Bacillota > Bacilli > Caryophanales > Paenibacillaceae > Paenibacillus > Paenibacillus shenyangensis. The sequence goes on along the minus strand of NZ_AOIG01000010.1, from coordinate 16,144 downwards.
CCGGCCAGCTCGCTGCTGCTCAGATCATTACCGGCTGCAGCGCCGGATGAGGACTGTCCGGATACCCTTTGTTGTCCTTTTGACGTCAATCGACTGTTATCATTAGACGAAGAAGAACCCGACCCGGCAGGCTGTTTGTTATCTTTTGCCAGCGTCTGGGCTTCGGTCTTGCCATTCATAAAAGAATCCACATCCGTATCAAAGCTGATCAGATAGGTAATACTCTGCATATGTTGCATGTACGTATCGATCGTCTGGTTGACCTTGCTGATCAGCTGCAGCGTATTATCGGTTACCTGATGTTCAATAATCCGGTCAGACGTCCAGTTGACCATAATGCCCAGCAGAATAGCAGGCAAAATACCCACCAGCAGGAACAGCGCAATCAGCTGATCCCGCAGTGGCAGATTCTCTGGATGCCAGCGGCGCCAATCTTGCTGCAGCCAGCTTCGCAGACGTCCGTCGGTGTTCTTATTTGGCATAATAATCCTCTACATTCTCCCGAGTCACTACGGATACTCCCGTATCCACCCGCACCGGTACCGGCGAGACGATCCCGCTCAGTGAGGGGGCAGGTACCGTCAATCCATGATGAAGATGAAACAGATACTGCAGCGACCAGTAGCCCATATTCCAGGTTCCCTGGGCAATCGTCGCTTCTATCGTTCCGGAGCGAATCATATCCAGTGTCTCCTTGTTGGTATCAAAGCTGATAATGACCGGCTTATTGGAACTGCTGGCGGTACCGGACTGCATATGCTGCTCCACTGCCGAACCGACGCCATATGCACCGGTCGCCTCAGTGATGAAGATTCCTTTTAGCTTGGGATATTGGGTAAGCAGCTTGGTCGTCAGCTGTTCGGCCAGCACAGCATCACCGTTATCATTCTCGACGGCTACAACCTTCATCTGTGGATACCGCTCCCGAATCGCTTCTTCAAATCCTCCGCTTCGGTCTTTGTGATTCTGCTGATTGCCGAGCGTAATAATCGCGACCTGTCCAGTGCCGCCAGTGCGTTCTGCCATTTGTCCGGCAGCAATATCGCCTGCATTGCGGTTATCTGTCGCCAAAAAGGAATACGACTTGCTGCCGGGGGATTCCGCGTCAAACATGACCACAGGAATACCGGCATCGACCGCCTTGTTCACTGCCTGTACGAGCAGCGGCGAATCAATAGCGGAGATAGCGATGCCGGCAGGCTTTTTGGCAATGGCCTGCTCGACAATCATCGCCTGTTCACGTGCGTCATAGCGGGTAGAACCCTGATAATCGACCGATACATCCAGCGCTTCGGCTGCATCCTCGAATCCTTTGAGTCCGCTTTTCCAGTATTCAATACCGGATTGGAAAGTGATCATGACATACTTTTCATTAATATTCCCTTTCATTCCCTGCTCATTCCAGGCAGAGGAAGTCTCCTGTGCCTGATATTGTACGATATAAATGATGAGGGCTACGACCAGCACAGCATACACCCATAACATTTTGCGCATAACGGCCTTCCCTTCGAAGCGTATTTGATTATTAGATGAGATGATAGGAACATCATCTAATATAACGCAAATCCCGATTTAAGAAAACGCTTTAATAAACGGGTAGTAATAAAAAGACAGCTTCTCCCCTTGATAGGGAAAAGCTGTCTTGTATGGTTGAACAGCCAAGCATCGCTACCTGGATTCAGTCCCAGACCAAACGGTTGGACGGATGCTCAGGCAAAATGGAATCGACCAGCTGTCGTACAGCAGGATGTGCAGAATGAATCAATGCTTCACCATCTGCTTCCTGCTGTACCAGTCTGCCCTGATCCATCACTGCTATCCGGTCACACAGCGTCATTGCAGCGCGGATATCATGAGTGATAAACAGATAGGATAGCTGATGGGAAGCCTTGAGCTCTGCCAGCAGGGATAGAATATGCGTCTGATTCACCATATCCAGACTGCTGACCGATTCATCCAGCACAATCAGTTTGGGTTTCAGTGCAATCGCTCGGGCGATATTGATCCGCTGCAGCTGCCCGCCGCTGAACTGATCGGGACGTTTACCAGCATCTGTAGCAGAGAGACCTACCTGTTCCAGTAGTTCACCGATCCGGCGGCGCCGCTCAGCCGTACCGAGACGCTCATAATTATCCAGCGGCTCACCGATAATCTCTGCGGCTGTCATCATTGGATTCACCGCAGAATAACAATCCTGAAAAACCACCTGCAGATCGCGCCGCATCGCCTTGCTCATATGGCGGCTCGTCCGGTAAATATCCTGCCCTTCGAACAGGATCTGTCCATGACTGGGCCGCTGCATGCCGAGGATAATTTTGCCCAGTGTACTTTTACCTGCTCCACTTGTACCCAGCAATCCCAGACAGCAACCTTTTTCGATAGTGAATGAGATATCTGTCAGCACAGAAGGAGTATGATCTGCGCGACGGAACCAGCGGCGCTGTTGGTAGCTGTGACTTACCTCGCGTACTTCAAGCATAGTTGCTCCTCCTGTTACTGTTATTTCTGCTTCGATGCATGTCTACTGCCGCTTAGGGCTGTAAGTGGACGGGCATTGAGCAGGGTCTGGGTATAGGCATGGGCAGGGTGGTTAAACAGCTGATGAACCTCTGCCTGCTCGACGATTCTGCCTTGCTGCATGACTGCCACTTCATCTGCCAGCTGGGAAATTACGCCAAGATCATGGGAAATGAGCAAAATGGCCGTACCACATTCTGTACGCAATCGGTGCAGCTCACGCAGTACCCGAAGTTGATTGACCACATCGAGCGCTGTCGTCGGCTCATCTGCAATAACCAGCGCGGGACGCAGACACATCGAGATCGCGATCATGACCCGCTGCAGCATACCACCGCTTAGCTGAAATGGATAGCACTTCATTAACCGCGAAGGTTCGGGCAGGTTCATATCTGCCAGTGCAGAGATGGCCTGTTCTATCGCCTGTGCTTTGGACAGGTTGGGATAATGCGTACGCAGTGTCTCCATAAACTGCGAGCCAATCGTATAGACCGGCGTGAACGCGTTCATCGGATTTTGCATAATACATCCGATCTCCCGTCCCCGTATGCGCCGCATCTCTTTGTCCGGCAGGGAAGTCAGCTCGCGTCCATGCAGACGAATACTGCCGGAGACTGCCATCTGCCGGGGATTCAGTAGCTGCAGGATCGCGTTGCAGGTCAATGATTTGCCGCTGCCACTTTCTCCGACCAGACCCAGTATAGAGCCTTTTTCCAGGGTCAGATGGATATTTTCCAGCAGAAGTTGGGGCTGTTCCCTGTTATTCAGACCTACCTGCAGATTGTCTACTTCCAGTACCTTCCCGCTATTCTCCACTTTCTCTGCCTCCCTGTGCTGTCCAGCCTGCTGCTTGTTTAACGACGGGTAACGCCATACCGCTCGGATAATGCTTCACCCAGAATATTGAAAGTAATTACCACGATCAGAATCAAAATCCCCGGATAAATCATCAGTTCCGGATGGCTGCGGATATAACTGGTACCTTCATGAATCATTGCACCCCACTCCGCATTGGGTGGCTGGACACCAAGTCCCAAAAATGACAGCGCCGATATATCCATAATCGCCCAACCCATTTCCAGTGTGCCGATTACGATGATCGGACGCTGCACATTAGGGATAATATGACGACGGATAATTTTCCAGGAAGACGATCCGCTGATCCGGGCTGCCGCGATAAAATGACGCTCTTTGAGACTGACGACCATATTCCGGCAGATCCGTGCATAATACACCCATTGCACCAGCATCAATGCCAGCAATACCTGCATCAATCCCGGTCCGAAAATACCAACGATACCCAGTACCAGTACCAGATTCGGAAAAGCCATAATTCCTTCGCACAGACGCATCAGTATACTATCCACCCAGCCTCCGATATAACCGGATACCGAACCGACCAGAATACCAATCAACAGCGATGACAGGAAAATCATCGTCGCAAACCCGAGTGAAATCCTGGCTCCATACAGCAATCTGGTCAGATTGTCACGACCCAGATGATCGGTTCCCAGCCAATGATCCATCGATGGACCTTTGAGCTTTTGCAGCAGATCCACCTTGATCGGACTATGGGGAGCGATCCATGGTGCCAGCAGGGCAACAATGAAAAATAACGCTATAATGATCGAGCAGATCAGGATGGCGTACTGCCCCCTGAATGCCGACCGCCATGTATGGATCAATGCTCCGCCCGTCCTTTCGATGAGATTCGCGGGTCCATATACAGCTGCACTAGATCAACGAGCAGATTGCAGAGAATAAACAGACAGGCCGCAAAAAATACATAACACTGAATCACGGGAATATCCCGATTAAATATCGCATCCACAAAATATCGCCCAAATCCCGGCCAGGAAAAAACCTGCTCCACGATAATGGTACCGGTCAGCAGCTTGCCCAGATTAATCCCCATGCCGCTGATCAGCGGCATCATGGACATTCGCAGCACATGCTTGAGCATAATCATCCGTTCACGGAGTCCCCGTACCCGCGCATACTGCACATAGGTCTGCTGCATCTGCTCCAGCACACTCGTACGCAGTAGACGCGTGTAGACAGCGATCAGTACGAGCGATAGAGTGATGACCGGCAGTACCAGATTCTGCCATGTTCCGCGCCCTTCCACAGGCAGCCAATCCAGCTTGACCGAGAAAAAGAAGATCAGCAGATACCCAAGCCAGAACTGCGGCATCGATGCGCCCAGATAAGAGATACAGCGGCTCAGCATATCGATCCAGCTATTCCGGTATACTGCAGCTGCGATACCCAGCGGAATGCTGACTACAGCCGCGAACAACATGCTCCACAATGCCAGCTCCACGGTCGCCGGCAGTCTTGCCGCTACTTCTGTCCATACCGGCTGATTGGTGAGATAGGATGTGCCAAAGTCGAGCGTAGCCATCCTGCCGACCATATGCAGATACTGGGTAAGCAGCGGCTGATCCAGTCCGAACTCATGACGCTTCTGCTCCAGCACTTCCTCTGTCGGGTAGATATGGGCAGCCGTCAGATAAGCTTCTGCCGGATCGACCGGTGAAATATGAATCAATGCGAACATAACGAGTGTCGCTACGAAAATGATTGGAATAACCGAAAGCATCCGTTTACCAATATAACCGATCACTGACCTTCCCCCCTTCAGTCAACGATACGGACCTGACTGTTATTTAAGGCTTCGTTACCTGAATACCCTCGAACGGATTATCATCACGGCTCGCCGGGAATTCAAAATGCGCAATTTTCTTTTGATAGACTGCCGTTTTCTTGATATAGGAGATCGGGATAATTGCCGATTGCTCCTGCAGTGTAGTCAGAATCGAGCGATACAGTTCCTGGCGCTTGGTCTCGTCTGTAGAGGACAATGCCTGACGAACCTGCTCGTCCAGCTGTTTCTTCGTCGGAATGGCACTCAGTGTCTCCGAGATTCCGAAGCCCGGACTGGCAACTACATTAATAAAGGAATGTGGATCATACGGTGCGCCATAGTTGTACCAGAAATACAAATCAAAATCATTGGCTTTGAGACGTTTGATCTGTACAGTCAGTTCCAGACCTGTCAGATTCACCTTCACGCCCAGCTCGCCCCATTCAGCCTGAATGGTCTCTGCCATCGCTTTTTGAATCGGATCGGTTTTGTCAAAAATCATATCGAATTCCAGCGGCTGACCATCTTTCTCACGTACGGTACCACCTGCTGGCAGTTTCCAGCCTGCTTCATCCAGCAATGCTTTGGACTGCTCTACATTGTATGGAATCGGCTTCAGATCGACGTTGGTATACGGATAGTTTTTGGACAAGACGGAATCGGCTGGTTCTTCAAGTCCGGAAGTGATCCCTTGTACCATCGCCTGCTTGTTAAATCCTTCGTGAAGAGCCATGCGTACCCGAACATCTGCCAGCTTGGGATTGGAAGAGTTCAGCAGCAGACTGCGTGTACCGACCGGATCGGACAATTGAGTGACATACTTATCATTTTCACGAAGCTGCTGGAACGCATCCAGACTGATCACGCCTTCACCGTAGATCAGGTCCAGTTCACCTTTTTCAAAAGCGGCTACACGGGTCTCGGCATCAGGGATGATTTTGACAGTAACCTGATCGATCGCCGGAGCAGTGCCCCAGTAATTCGGGTTGCGCTTGAACACAGCATATTCATCCTGTTTGTAATCAGCGAGCATCCATGGGCCGGTTCCCACTGCTGCTTTGACGCCTTCGGCAGTATCACCGTTATCCGGGAATCCGGCTTCACCCAGGAAGCGGAACGGACGGACCACCGACAGATCCTGCAGTACCGGATAATACGGTTCGGTCAATGTCAGACGGAACGTGTGATCATCTACGACTTCGGTTTTGTCGATCACACTTACGATACCGAGCCAGCTGTGTGTATCCTTGTGCTTCATTACAGCATCAAAGTTTTTTTTCACAACTTCGGCATTAAAGTCACTGCCATCGGAGAACTTCACGTTTTGGCGAAGCTTGAATGTATATACTTTGCCATCTTTTGATATTTTCCATGATTCGGCCAGTGCAGGTTCCAGCTTGCCGCCTTTTTCATAACTAACAAGAGGCTCATAGATCATTGATTGCGCGAACAATTGCGACGGATTGTATGTATGAGGATTCATGGTACCGATATCCCGAGGCCATGACATGGTAATCGATTTGGCAGAAGCTGCCGGATCGGAAGCGCTGGATGATGCGGTGTTGCTGCCTGTATTACTGCAGCCTGCGAGCAGAAGCAGTACAGCCAGTAATGTTGCCAATACCGGAATAGCAGACCTTTGACGTTGATATGACATAAATGATATAACCCCTTTTCCCTTTGGATGATAATGATTATCATATTCATTCCTTAGAATAGGTAGGAGTCGATCTTTTGTCAACAAAAATCGCTATTTTTCGCCTTTCTGCTGTAAATAAGTAGGCAAATGGTGTTTTATAGCTTATTTATATAAATAGAAGTCTGTCCCTCTTGCACGGAACAGACTTCTATGATGCTTCCTGACTGCACAGCAACTACAGTAAACTGCTGTACAGTCAGGTTATTCATGTACAACACTTGGTAAATGGCTGCATTACAGCTAAACCAGGCTCTGATATAGCTTAGACTTCGCGCTTGGCTAGCGTCACGACAGCCGTAATCGCCGCCTGGATCTCGCGCTGTACCGCATCGGCTACCACGTTGGTATTTGGATCATATTCGGCAGCCAGATCGGCATCCGCATAACCATCCAGTGCCACAATCGCACCTGCACGCACGCCGCGCAGGGATGCAATAATGTACAGTGCCGAGATCTCCATCTCTACTGCAAGCGCACCTGCCTGCTTGAACTTTTGGTGAGGGAATTCTTCGACGCCGTTAAAGAACACATCCAGCGTCACCGTGATGCCTTTTTGCACAATGCCTTCGCTCTGACGGGCTGCCTGATACAGCGCTTCGACAATCTCACTGTCCGCTACAGCAGGAAATGCCTCCGGTACGAGCTGACGGGTCAGTCCATCTGTACGCACAGCAGCAGTGCTGACGATCAGACTTCCTGCCGGATGATCAGCCGAATACGAACCGGCTGTACCGACGCGAATCAGCGTCTTCACGCCTGCACGAATCAGTTCCTCAAAGCATACCGCTGCTCCCGGCGAACCGACGCCATGACTGACAACAGCCATTTCTACACCATCTCTGGTACCGACAAAGCTGCGGTATTCCCGGCTGAATGCCAGTTCCCGCGGATTGTCCAGCTGGGCAGCAATTCCTGCTGCTCGTTTCGGATCACCGCAGACAATAGCATATTCCGGAATATCTTCACTGTTCACTTGCAAAATAGGCATCAACATGGGCTTGATCGAACTCCTTTTTTATCCATTTCCGTTCATTATACCAGCGGCAGCGGATTTCTCCCAGCCCTAGTTCAATCTTCACGGAATCAGAAATGAAATCCGACGCGTCCATCGCTGTTATGCAGCCATACACCTTTGCGGCTCTTGTCCAGCTCGCCGCGCAGTCCCTGAATAACTTCGCGCATATCGAGGCGGCCTTCTTCATGCCAGCGCAGTGCTGCCGAGACGTACAGTTCACCCAGCTGGGCAAAAGTAAATCCTTCAGTCAGGCGTGCTGCTTCGACTACCACTTCGTCACCGGCAAATTCATGCAGCCGTTTGCGGCGGAAGTACTCCAGACGCAGATCTTCATTCGGCAGATTGATCTCGTACGCACGATCGAATCGTCCGGCGCGGTTCATCAGACCCGGATCGATTTTCTCCGGATAGTTGGTTGTGCCGATCAGGAAAATACCTTCCTTGGATGTCGCACCATCCAGTGTATTCAGGAAAAAGGAACGGGACTCGGCAGGCATCGAGTCGATATCCTCGATAACGAGTACCATCGGAGCCATGCGTCCAGCGGCTTCGAATACTTCTTCAATCGACTCGCTGTTCGTATACTCGGTGATCTGCCAGTAGGCGACTGGTCCGGGTACACTGCCTGCTATTGATTTGACGAGTGTTGTTTTACCGTTGCCAGGATGACCATAGAGCAGGATTCCACGCTTGTAAGGTACATCATACTTTTTGTAAAAGCCCCGATCTTCGGCAAAGAAACGATCCAGCGAGCGGTAAATGTCCTGCTTGATCTCGGACGGCATAATGACATCGTCACGGGAGACTGCCCGGCTGACCGGCTCCAGCTGGCGGTTGATACCATGTCTTCCATCTGTAAATACGGTTACCCGTCGCAAACTCTGTTCCCGCTGGCGAATACGTACTTCACCGAGAAATGCGAGCAATGCTTCATCGCTGACCGCAAATACCAGATCATCATTACTAATACCATGATCACGGAAAACCGGCATCCGCGCCATGGCCACACCTGCTTCCGGATAGGCAAACACATTATTTTTCATGGAACGGTGTACGCCATAATCTGGCTCTGGCTTGTCTCCGTCGTACACAAAAGTCCATTCTTCCAGGCGATCATAAATGCGAATCACATGCTCCACGCCTGCTTTGCCGGAACGCAGATCATCTTCCAACAGGTCCCAGTATTCAATATTCGGATCATCACTGGAATATAGACGATATTCTACGCCATAACGCTCCTGCAGCTTGGTAGCGATTCCCTGAATTACACGCGCATAATCCGCGTATTGATGGGGCATCCCCTTTTCTTCTTTGTTGTATACAATGACTGCAGACTCCTGATTAGATGCAGCTGCCTGCAGCGACTCTTCTGTAGTACGGTAGATAGAATCCAATCTATTATCCTCCTTTGGATATCATATATAAGTGGTTGTAATTTCTGTATTTATTACTATCGATAAGTGGTATTGGATATACCACATGTGAGCATAATCTGATGAATTGATCTGAATGCTTTGCATCCATCTGTCTATATGTCCCTATTTATACATCTATTCTTCTCAATATAGTAGGTGCATCCGGAAATACGGATGCAGATCGGCCTATTACTGTCGACTGACCTGGCAGTGGATAAAGGCACCTATTCTATTTCAATTATACGCCTTTATCCACCAAACAGGTAATTGCAGTCAGGATAGATTTAATTAGTGCCTTTGATGGCTGCGAGCGGCTGACATTTGGCGACTACAGCAGCCAGTCCTGCTCCGGTAACACTCTCGATGATCTGATCCACATCTTTATAGGCTTGCGGCGACTCATCCAGAATACTTTCCAGCGAGCGTTGGTTTACTACGATCTCGTCATCTGTTCCTACTTTCATCGAGCTGGCGAATTCATCGACTTTGACCAGACGTTTGGTAGCGGAGCGGGAACGCGCCCGTCCTGCGCCGTGGCAGATCGAGTAATAATTGTCTTCTCCACCCGGCAGACCAACCATGATATAAGACGAAGTCCCCATCGAGCCGGGAATCAGTGCCGGATGTCCGGTCTCCATATACGGCTTGGGATTGCCGGGATGTCCGGCTGGCAGCGCACGGGTCGCTCCTTTGCGATGGACGAATACTGTATCATCTCCGCGATATTCCGACCAGGCATAGTTATGCATCAGATCGTACAGCGTACGCAGTTCACACTGGCTGCCGAATACATCACGGAAAGCCTCCCGAACTGCATAGGCGATCAGATGACGATTCACAGTCGCATAATTAAGCGCCGAATACATCAGATTCACATAATGTCGTGCTTCCGGATGCGAGAGTGGCAGGAAAGCCAGCTTCGGATCAGCCGTTCCGAGTCCCAATCGGTGCATCGCTGCGATCATCGCCGGATTGCTCTCCTGGCTGATGCCGCCGCCCCATGACCGGGAACCGGAGTGGATCATGACGACGATCTGGCCATCATACATGCCCCATGCCTCGGCGATCGCACGATTCTCCTCTGCAATCTCCAGCGCCTGAATCTCTGCAAAATGATTGCCGCCGCCCAAGGTACCCAGCTGTCGGTGACCGCGATGCCAGGCACGATCGCTGACATTGTTCAGTACATTCTCATCAAATTTGAAGCGGCTTTCTTCTACATGGGTCAGGGAAGTTGATTTCTTGGGAGTATAACTATCCGGAATATATTTCCCCTGCAATCCATGCAGCCCTTTGCTGACCACATTCTCAAGACGCAGATCGGAGAAATGCCCCCGCTGCTGGGATTCCATCGGCAGGTATTTCTCAATAGTTTTGACCAGCTTGCGGCGTAATTTAACCTCTTTGAGATCATCGCGATGCAGATTGGTCAGATGCACACGCATCCCGCAGCCGATATCACTGCCGACGATAGAAGGCGATACATAGCCTTCTTCTCCGTCCCATACAGCAGTCGTTCCGATGCAGGTGCCGACACCCACATGCACATCGGGAGTGTAGCCCATATAACGGATGCCGGGAATTTGTAGATTGTTATTGGCCATAGCGAATACTTTGTAGTCCAGACCGGCAAACAGTTCCGGATTGGCATAGACATTCACATCACCTGCCGGAAGTTTGACCTGGTGAATATAAGGATTATTGTTCGGTATCATAAAAGGTTTAAACCTCTTTCGTATAAGATAATGACTTCTTATGACCAGACCTGTCGCAACGTATCGCGGAACAGTTGGTCGAGTGTATGATCCAGATTCTGCTGCGAAGCAGGATGCCTGGATGCTTTGATTTCCAGATCGGCAATAGCCGTCTCCAAATAGTTGTGGATGGATGAAATTGGCGATTCCAGATTCAGTTCGTCTCCTGCCATTTTGCGCTCCAGCAGAAGGTTGATATCCTGACGAAGTTGTCCTTCAGGCAGCAGTTCTGCAACCAGCTGCTGAAATCCCATCGGTGGCATAGTGCCTTTTTGTTCGATCCAGTAGCAGGCGAGAATCGGACGCAGTACATAAAAGTACTTTTTGATCCGGATATTCTCTCCCTGCAAATATCCACGGAAATTGCCTTTGGCCATATTCAGGTAGTGATACATGCAGGATCGCGGCGAAAATCCCAGTGGTGACATGGTACGAATCTGTTCGGCCAGTGGGTACGATTCGCTGTATATCATCGGTGAATGCAACCACTCCAGCAGTGGTGGATTGGATTTGCGAAATAAATTAAGTGCTTTGACCAGATCCCAACCGTTGATATCCAGCTGGTCACTGATCGGATATTCGATGACGTCTCTACGTTCAAAGATGGACAGGTACCATTCTGGTGGATGCACATATATGAACCGCACATCATAGTCGCTATCCTGGGAAGGGAATCCCCATGCCCGACTGCCTGATTCACAAGCATACAAAATTTTGACCTGCTGCTCCTCTTCGATTCTTTTCAGTTCATTTTGAATGGTCTGTGTGATCTCCTGGCTGACTTGCATAGGTATCACTCCTTTGTCGTAGTGTATTTTGGGTATGCCACACTAACAGATGTCGCTGTGTCATACTATTATTGATTCTATGAATTCAACGTATTCTCGTCCGATTTTGTATACATCCGGCGTATTCTCATCCGGTCTATGATGTAGCGAGATTACGAATACCAATACAGAAAAGCCGCAGACCCTGAATTACGGTCTGCGGCTGGTTGGTCGGTAATAACAGGGTACACGCACGATCAATCATCTGTGCTTCTCCCCAATTGGTTGGATTGAGGATTGGAGCATCAACTGATTCATCTGGCGATTATATCTGTTATTCCTACAGCAGCGGTATATGGCAATGATCTTGATAAAAAGAATCGCGAACCGTATACCGGCTGAATATGAGATTGTCATATTGCAAAGGCTCTGTCGATTGCTTGATCTGCAATAATCCTGCAGATTGGCGAATGTGGCAGCAGCCGGTTATACGATCCACAAAAGGGACCAGGTACCTGGGTACCTGATCCCTTTTCCAGTCAGCAGTACAGGCATAATATGCCAGTGATTGCTGTACGATTCTTTTGACTAAAGATTATGTCGTCCGTAAGAGGTTGGAAAATATGGAGCAAGTATATGGAATTGTCAAAAAGCTGTGCTGGCGAATAGTCTGTCCAATATAGTGCGTCGTCTGCTGATTCGTAATTTCATTCTTGCCCAGGGTCATAATTTCCAACCTCCCTTCTTGTTAATATGTCTTAATGATAACTACACAAATTTCCAATTGTCAAATAAGTTCGGGAAAAATGGGTATTTGGTCTTGGTTTCATATTCTCTTCACATTACTCTGATATAATGTTTCACTGGCTATCATTCTTCGTTATTGAAGGCAGAGGTGAATACATGACAAGAGAACGAATAGATGAGTGGGCACTGCTGCGGGGGTTATGCTTCCTTGCGGTAGTTATGCAGCACTGCATTGGAGAATACATTTACCGGAGTGATATTATTCCGGCAGACTCGATCATGCTTGGAATGGTGTATCATTTTACCCGCTTTGGCACATTGACCTTTGTTTTCCTCGCAGGGGCGATTCTGTTTTACCAGTATGGCGACGGACGTTCTTATCGCTCTGCACTGGTACGTCGTATTGGCGATATTTATGTGCCGTTTGTGATATGGACACTCATTTACTGGATCGTAGTCCAGCTCGCCGATCATCATCCTCTTTGGGGATCCGGTACCTGGCAAAGTATACTGACCCAGTTGTTTGCGCCAACCAATGGTTATCATCTGTGGTTTGTGATTATGATCTTCCAGTTCTATCTGCTGTTCCCGCTGTTCCGCTGGTTGTTCCGACAATTCAGCAATCGTTATCTGGATGGAAGAACAGACAGTCGACAGCAGCAGATTGTTATCAGCATGCTGCTCGTGCTCGCTGTCGTGTACGGCTGGCTAATGTGGATGTGTTATGATGTACTGCCTGGCTGGAGCTTCCAGGGAATCTGGCAGATTCTACTGGAGCATCGAACCAGCGAATTCCCTTTTTATTTCTTTTACTTTATTTTGGGCGGAGTATGCGGTTCAGCCATTCAACGCTGGCGCGACATAGTCATCCGTCTGCTACCATGGAGCACGCTGGTATTCCTGATTATGTATATCTGGCTCGGCTATGATCTGCTGCGGCATTCGACTGAAGCAGTAAATCTTAATGTATCGACCTATTTGAAACCGACGACATTTGTAATTGTGATCTCGCATATGCTGCTTATCTATGGACTGGCACTGCTGCTGTCCCGGCAAAATCATGTACTTGTCCGCTTTCTCAAATGGTGTGGGCGCTACTCATTTGGTGGATACCTCTCCCATGCATTGATTCTGGCAGGAGTGGCTTACGTAACGCGGCCGCTCGTACTGACTGGTATGCATCTGCCGGTTACTTTTCTCAGCTTTTCAGTCGTTGCTCCGGCAGCGATTCTGCTAACCAGTCTGCTCTCCCGTTTGCCAGGCGGACAGTGGCTGACCGGATCGGCAGGCAAAAAATCCCGCAAACGCAAATCCACTCCGGGAAGTGGTGTCCTGCAGGATACGCCTCTTCGCTAGCTTCCCAGCATGCTGCAGATCAAAGCTGAGTACGATGATGGGTATAACGAACCGAACTATAATACAAAAAGACCGCCCTCCTGCAGTACAGGAAAAGGCGGTCTTTTATTATAGTCATATCAAGAAGGTTATTATTTTGGAAAAAATCAAATTGGGTCATTCTGCAAAAGACATATTCAGTTCTAGCTCCCCAATATAATACCTGTATTCTATCCGTTAGAGCGGTAGACGAACAGAGAATTCGGTCCAGTCTTCGTCGCTCTCCACCAGAATAATACCACGGTGTTTTTTGAGAATCTTCGTTACGATGGCAAGGCCAAGTCCTGAATTTTTGCGATTCAGCGCTTTTGTACTGAATCCCGCTTCAAAAATCTGCTGCTTTAACTTGTCGGGAATCGGGTTGCCATTGTTGCCGACAGTGAATGTCAGCTGTTCGCCGCGGATCTGACCGGTCACCCGGACAATTTTCTCTAGATGCTCCGTCTCCATCACTGCGTCAAATGCATTATCGATTAGATTGCTGACAATTTTGACAAGCTCGGTCGATTTTACAGTACCGAACTGAACCGATTTGAGATTCGCAATCTCGTATTCGAATTTGATTTTGCGATCATAGGCTTGTGTCGTCTTGGCCTGAATAAGCGCTGACAAAGCTGGCAGATTAATGTTGATAATCTGATTCATCGCAATCGATTCGCCTACCAGTTCGGCAGTATATTCCGATAGATCATCATATTTCTTCATTTTGACGAGCAGCTGGATCGTGTTTACGTGGTTGTTAAAATCATGCCGCTGCTCTTTGATCGAGTTGAACAATGCATCGATATTTTCGAGATATACATTCTGCACACTCTGCGCTACAGCTTCGGTACGACGATTCCATAGAGCAATCATACCGAGCACCAGGCCGATAATGACCAGCGAACAGGCGAAAATAGTCAATGTCAGACGAACCAGCTGATCATTCAGCGTCTGCTGTACTCCGGTCAAATCCGATACAATCAGAATCACCGCCGGATAATTCAGCTTAACCGGAATAAACGTTTTGAGCACCGGCATTTCTTTGTATTCTTCGGTCAGCGAGATCATGCGACTTGTTTGGCTCGCCTGGCGGATATTATCGCGATCGGTATCGCTTTTGTAGGAATAATCATTGTTCAGTGTCTGGTTCTCGTCGTACCAGATTACGCCACGCGAATTGTACTGATTGGCCTGATCGAGGAAAATCGGCGGGTTAAAAATAGCTATGCCCCGGGTCTGACGATTCGTCTCTCCATTCAGGATCTCGCGGATCACTGCTTCTACGCCCGTATCCTCACGATAGGCACGGACCGCTTCATCGTTCGTATACACACCAATAATATAATCGGTGGTTCCGTCATAATAGAAGCCCCACTTCTCACTACCCGGTGTATTAATATTGTCGGCTCCGATCATCGGCGCTCCCCAGAAATTGGGCAATGCCTGACCTACCGCCACATCCGGTCGTTGTCCGCGCAGAAGCTGCCGGATTGCTTTGAGCCATTCGGGACGCCAGCTCTCCTTACTGGACAACTCTGTCGGATCGGAAGATTTGACTGGCACAATATCGTCTCTGTCTGCCTTAAGCAAAGTAATATGATCAACACCTACGCGAGTCTTCATATCGGACAATTGTTTATTTGTAATCTCGCTAAGATTCGGACCCAGCGATGATTTGACCGCCTGTGCAGCCATTCTCAGATTTTCTCCGGTCAGATTCTCTACAAATGTCTCACCACTTTGAGACAATTTGATCGAGGAGCGGACCTGATCTGCAATAACGCGCATATTCTGTTCCTGGACAGAAATAAGGGCTCTGCGTGTGGATACGTAATACGTTGTATTTACGATAATCAGCACGATAGCCATTACAGCCAGTATATATACAGTTACCGGGAACGGTTTGGGCAACAGGCTCTTGCGTTGTTTCATATTAGCAAATTTACCCCCATCTATATCAGCGCTTTTACAAAGAATAAGCCGCAATAATTACCTCATTTTTCCGTGGCATTCTGTCTTTGGGCCTGATTGAACTTAGCAATAATACCTCTTCTGGCTTCACTTGTCATCTATTCATTGTTGCTGCATTTAATTTATCGACAAAGTTCGATTCTATTCTCTGTATCATACCATGAACTTCATGGTTCCACACCGCATTTTCACAAAAAAAAAGACGCATTCAGTCTAAACTGTACCCTTTGTAAAG